>NZ_KV819530.1:1138-24739 GCF_001815175.1 Corynebacterium sp. HMSC034H07 | reverse complement strand
CGCGAGCTCGACGCCGTCGACGCCGTGGTGACCGAATCCCACGTCACCTCCGCGCAGACCGGCACCATCGTGCTCGAGTCCAATGAAACCTGTGGCCGTCGCGCGCTGACCTTGGTGCCGGACCGTCACGTGTGCATCGTGCGTAAGGACCAGATTGTCTACGGCGTCCCGGAGATGGTCTCCCGCATGAACCCGGAGCGCCCGGCGACGTGGATCTCTGGTCCGTCCGCAACCTCGGATATTGAGCTCTCCCGCGTGGAGGGTGTCCACGGCCCGCGCGATCTTATTGTGGTGATTGTTAAGTAGTGTGACGTTCGGGGGCACCCGCCCCTTCCGAACACTCGGCTCACATCACCCCCGGCGCATAGGATAAGGCACGTACTTATTAACGATTTTAGGAGCCTTATTCTATGCGTCTTTCTCGCGTTTTAGGCTCGGTGCTGGGGCCCGTAGCTGTTGCTGCCGGCCTGGTTGCCGCGCCCGCTGTTGCTCACGCCGATCAACCCACCATCAACTGGGGCCCGTGCCCGGAAGGGGTCACCGAAGAGCGCGCTGAGTGCGGGCACGTGACCGTTCCGACCTATCACGATGCCCCGGAGAAAGGCACCATCGACGTCGGCCTCATCCGCCTCAAGGCCACCGGAAACCGACAGGGCACCCTGTTTACCAACCCGGGGGGCCCGGGCGGTGACGCGTATAGCTGGGTGAGCTTCGCCGCGTGGCCGGAGGAAGTCAAACAGAGCTACGACATCATCGGTGTGCAGCCGCGTGGCCTGCGCGAGTCGGGAGAGGTGAACTGCACGGCCAGTGAGCTGGGCGCCAATCCCCTTGCGGAGATGACGCAGATCGGCGCGATTACCCGCAATGACTGCGAGAAGAACACCCCCGGCTACACGGACTCCCTGACGACGGAAAACACCGCAAAGGACTGGGAGGTTGTCCGCCAGGCACTCGGCGAGGAGAAAATCAACATCGCCGGTCTCTCCTACGGCACCTTCCTGGGCTCCACCTACGCCACGCTCTACCCACAGCACACCGACAAGGTCGTGCTCGACTCCGGCATGAATCCGAACATGGCGTGGAACCAGATCTTCGCTTCCCAGCAGGCAGGCTATGAGAATGCGCTGCATGACTTCTTCGCGTACGTGGCCAAGAATGACGCCACCTACCACGCCGGTAAGACCCCGCTGAAGGCCTACGAGCGCTGGTCCCAGATTGTTGCCGCTGAGGCAGGCGTGCGCCCGACTGTGCTTCCACCAAACGCCCAGATCGGTGACTTGCCTCCGGGGCTGGAGTTCGCCGGCCAGCCAGGCGCTAACATCATGACTGCTACCGGTGAGCTGCGCGTGCAGGCGGAGCACCTCGCCGGCAAGGTACGCAACCCGCAAGCTGTCCAAGCCTCCTCGCCGACGCTGTCCGCAACCCGTGAGCTGCTCCCCCGCCCAGAGGCCTGGGACACGCTGGCCAAGCACATCGGCGGCATCGAGCCAATTAACTTTGAGGAGCAGGCAGCACAGCAGCCCCAGCAGGATCCGCAGCAGGCTCAGCAGGACCTTCTCAATGGCATAAGCATGCAGAACATCATCATGTGCAATGAGAACACCGCGCCGACGGATCCCACCCTCATTCCGGCGTTCCTCTGGTCGAACTTCGTCACGATTGACCCCTTCACTCTGTTCAACTCGATGTACGCCTCCGGCGCGGGTTGCGGTGGCCGCGCACCGGTCAACACCCCGATTGCCGTCTCCGGCCAGAACCTACAGACCAAGCCGCTGCAGCTGCAGGCCACCGGTGACCCGCAGACCCCGTACGCTTTCTACCGCGGTCTCTCGGCTCCGATGCAGTCCCGCGTGGTGACCGTCCACGGCCCGGGTCACGGCCACTTCGCGATGGGCAACAAGGCCGTCGACCAGATCGTGGTTGATTACCTGCGCACCGGTGAGGTCCACACCGCGGATGCGCCGGGCTTCTTTGACCAGCCCCAGGCACAGGAGCAGCCCGCCCAGTAATACAGGCTGCGAAACAATGAAGGGGCGACTTACCTAGCCGCCCCTTCCTCCCGCCACACCCCCATCGGCGTGAGGCCAATTACTGCGCTTCAGTCTTTATAGGCTAGAATCGCATCGTTGGCATTTCGCCAGCAATGCCCTTGTAGCTCAGCGGATTAGAGCATCGGTTTCCGGTACCGAAGGTCGCAGGTTCGATCCCTGTCAGGGGCACTTTTTCATGCCTAAATCTCTCTCCCCTCAGGCCGCACCCCGGCCCTCATTTTCAACGACGCCACGTGCGGGGGGGCGCCTTGCGCATTCTGCATTCCCCCAGACCTGAAACCCGCAACCTGCAGGTGGGCGTCGCCCAGCGCTTGACGGCACCAAGCCACTCACTTGGAGGTTTCGGGTTCGAGGTCTGGGGGTTTGGAATTATCGCAAGCGCGCCTCAATAACCGCGACCACATCCTCAGGATTCTTCGCCGAGGCGATAAGAGAGCTTCTGCCCTGCTCGATGCGCACGGTCGGCCCAGAGACGATGTAGGCCGGTGCGCCGTCGACAACACGCGGGCCTGCGCCTTCCTTGAGCCCAGTCTCAGGCCCGACGCTGGCACCGGTGATATCGCTGAGTGCAATCCTCTTCGTGAAGATACCCAGGATGGAAACCACAACGTCGTCGTCACTCACGACGATTTTCACTCGCATCATGATGCAGGCCACGGTTGTAGCGATGACCAAGGCACCAAAAAGGATGGCTGCCCACGTGGAGTCAATCATCGTGGGAACCACAGCGGCCACGACGGCAAGACCGACGATAATTCCCAGCCACAGGAGCGGGCCGTTGAGATAGCGAACGTAGATATGAGAGGCCATGGAGTTCAGGCTATCGCATGGCTTCGCCCTTCGCGCTCACCGAAGCCGCGGGCGGCGGCTGTTTAAGGCTCGCGGTGAGCGCGAAGGGCGAAGAAGTGATGGCTCGGAAACTAACTCTCAGGCTCGACACTGCCCTAGTTGCCAAAGATCAAGCGAGATCTTGAGGCGGGAGCGATAGTTTTGTCAACGAGGGCAGCTGCGCGGCGGCCTGGGCATGGTTCTACGCATGCATGAAGCCCTTCCCGAACCGCAATGGCTTTCGGCGCAAAGGAACAGGTTGAGTGTTGCGGCAGGTGAGAAGGACGAAGCCCCAGCAGGAAATTCTGCTGGGGCTCAAGTCAAGCTATTCTCCCCGCTGGACGGCAGCGAGGAGGCGAACCAGGCTACTGGGTGATGTGCTGGTTGACGATCGGCTGGGTGATGTCCAGGGTGCCGTGCTCGACGTAGTACATGCCGAACATCAAAGCTCCCAGCATCACCACGGAAAGAAGCATGGAGGGAATCCACTCAACGAAGACGGAAACCCAGCCATCAGCCTTGTCACGGGCAGCTGCTTCGCGCTGCTCCTGAGCCAAATCGCGCTCGACGATCATGTTTAGTCCTTTCACTTAGCTCCCTGTGCCTGAGAAGTTTTCGCGGAAACCGTCTCGTGGTGGCGTGTGGGATGCTCGCCCATTAACACAGAGTATCTTAGCAGTTTATGCAGAGCTGACCGTAGTTAAACGCAGATATTTCGGCCGCTATCCGCCTTTAGTATGACACCGACTGTGGGCTAGACCCCAGGGTCCTCATTGTTGTTGAGCGCTTCGACGAAGTCCTCACGATCCTGAAACATGCGCTCGATGTCATCCTCCGCGCCGATTATCCACAACTGGGAGGCATCATCGAAGGTCAGAGCCCCGTCCGGGTGCTGTTCGAGGGCGTGCTCAAGTGCGGCGGTTTGCTCCTCGCTGAGCTCTTCCAAGTCCTCGACGGAGCCTACCTGAACGCTGAGTTCCTTCAGCGGCGTGATGCCGTACGTGGTGTATTGGCGCTCTGGGTGCTCGAACAATTCTTGTCCCATCATGATGTGGACGGGTCACCTCCTGGTGCGTAAACGGACGGGCTCTACTCTACCCGCGCTGAGCACAGCTAGTGGTCACGAGTGCCCAGGCGCTCGTCCGGGACGAAGCCGTCATAGCCCGGAAGATTATTCTCCGACAGGACGCCCTTGCAAAAGCGCAGAAGCGCCGGAACATCGGCAGGATCGAGGTGATCAAACACCATGCGGCGCACCGACTCGACGTGCTCAGGAACTGCCGCCTCCAGGCGTTCCCGGCCGGCCTTAGTCATGACGACCTCCACGCCGCGCGCATCGCCTGCGCACTTTTCCTTGCGTACGAGCCCACGCTTTTCCATGCGGGTGATCTGGTGGGAGGCTCGGGAGCGGTCCCACTCCAATTCTGAGCACAACTCGCGCAAACGCAGCATGTGATCGGGTGCCTCCGAAAGCGAGACGAGGACCGCAAACTCCGCCGCGGAGATATCGCTGCAAGCTAAGAGGGTTTCCTCCATGCCACGATTAATCTTGCGAATGCTGGCGAGAATGTGCCGCCAGAGGTCCTGTTCGCTTTCGGTGAGCCATCGAGTGTCCGCAGTCATGGCTCACACCCTACACTCCATGATTTAAACGCTTGTAAGTCTCTCCATATCTAGGTCCATGCGCCCCGGTACCCACGAATAGCGCTGCGGCATACAGGTCAGCACGATAACCTGAGTGTTTTTCCCGGCCTTGCTGAACAACGCCGCCATAAGCTGAAGGCGCTGCGAGTCGGTAGACCCTAACGCGTCGTCGATGACGACGGGAACCGGTTCGCCGGACACTAGCTGAGCAATGGCAAAGCGTGTCAGGATGCTCAGCTGTTCTTTGGCACCGCCGGAGAGCGCATCGAAGGCCACGGTTTCGCCATTGCGGCTGCGAGCCTGCACCTTGAGCTCCTCGGAGAGCTCAAAGTCCACGTCACCGCCGAACACGGTGCGGGCTAGGCCGTTGAGCGCGGTGACGAACGGCGCGGCATAACGCTGACGGGCGGCATCGCGGTGGCGCAGCATCAGCGAACGCAGGTACCGCGCGGCATTCGCACGGCGCTCGATAGCGGCGTGGCGCTCACGAGCAACGTCCAGTTCGGCAGCGGCCTTCTCCTCGTTTTCGGCTGCGCCCGAGTGCATTTCGATAAGCCCGCGGAACTCGCGCATATCCCCCACCGCCGCATTAACCGCTGCCTTCAGGGAATCAACGTGCGTGTGTGCTCCCCTAGCTAGCTGCTCTGCGGTGTCGACATCCACGGTGGACATCTCCTCCAAAGCCGCCTTCTCTTTCGCCAGCTCAGTCCGTGCTGCCTCAATCGCGGCGGTCACCTCGCCATCACTGAGCTGGGCGCGGGCGGCCTCTATGGCTGCAGCCTGAGCATCACGCTGCATCGTGGCCTCCTCCGCACGGACCATGGCCACCTCCAGTGCGGCGCCCGCCTTGTTCTCGCGGTAGGGTGCCAGGGCGCGGTCGAGCTCATCAAGCTTCCTGCGCAGCTCCTCTTCTTCCTGCTCCACGACGTCGAGCTCCCGCGGCTGTGCGGTGGAATCGGTAGTGCCGCCGGTACCCTCGGTGTCCTCAGCATCGGCCGCGCCCGCCTCGAAGCGAGCACGCAACTCACCGAGCTCCTCCCCACCCAGTGCCGCAGCGAGTTCGCGGGCCGCGGTATCGGCAGCGGATGCTAGCTCTACGTGTTTTTCGTGGGTGGCACGGGCAGCATCCACGTCCTCGCACCCGGCGTCCTCCAGCAGGCGTGTGAGCTCCGCGCGAGCCTTCTCCACGCCTTCCTCACCACTATCGCCCGCACCGGCTGCGTAGCGGGCGGTGATGTCGCCGATCTTCAGCGTGGTGCCCTCGCGCAGTTCGACTGCCAGTTCTTGACCGCTCTCCAGCGCACGCTGTTCGCCATCGACGCTAAAGCAGCCCTCGCCGGAAAAATAAAGCTTGGACGCCGCAGCCGCCCGCAGGCGCTCCTGGACGGTGACCTCGCGCGCCGCGTCCTCCAAGGCCTGAAGGTTCGGTACGTCGGGAGTCGCAGCCAACTCACGGCGGCGCAACGCCAAGGTCTCTTCCAGCTTGTTCAATGCCCCAAGACGAGTGCCCAGCGCCTTGCGCTCGGCTTGCTGCTGGGCGCGGCGGGCGCGCTGGCGCTCCTCGCGCACGGCCTCATAGCGCTTGTGGACCTCGGCACGCTCTTCCTCTAGTTTCGTGCGGACGGCGGCTTCTTCCTCGGCGCACTCGCGGGCTTGAATAACCGCGGCGGCGGCACGCTCAGCAGCCTCGACAGCTGCGGCATGCTCAGCAACCACAGCTTTACGGCGCTGCGCTTCCTCCTCCGCGCGCGTCACGGCCTCCGCTGCCCGAGCCACCGCCGCCTCCTGCGCGGTGACCTTCTCCTGGGCGGCCCGAGCAGCGAGCAGCTCACCGTCACGGCGCTCGCATTCTTCCGCGGCCGCCGGCAGAGCGGATTCAGCATCCTTCTTCTTCAGCTCGGCGGCTTCATAGCGCTCCACCACGCCGTCGAGCTCCCGCAGCGAGGCCTCGGTGGCAGCGTGCTTCTCCTCAGCATCCGCTAGCGCGGCGATGGCAGCCTTATAGTCTCCTGCCGGCTTGTCTGTCTTCGCGGTGAAGTACTCCTTGTACTCCGCCTCGATGCGCGTGAGCAGCTCGGAGTCTTCCGCCGCGGCACTCGCTCCGGTCTGCTCCTCCAGCGCCGCGGTCAGGGAAGGAATGCCCACCGCGGCGATGCCTTGGTGGTTGTCGTCCTGGCGGACGAAGAGGGCGTCGAGAAGCGCGCGGTCCACGTGCTCACTGAGGATTCGATCCAGCTCCCCATCCGCCTCGGCTCCGGTCCACTGGCCCGGGCGCGGGGAGAAAACGTGCAGCTCCGACGTGCGTTTCTTCACCCACCGCTTGCGAATGCGGAAGCGGTAAGGCCCCACGGTCGCCTCCAGCGTGACCTCAGGCCCCACATCGCGGCCGGCAGGCTGCAGCGCCCTCACCGGCTTGGAATTAGCCGTGTGCTTTTCCGTGAGTACGAAATCGATGGCCTCCACCAGCGTGGACTTTCCGGCCTCGTTCGGCCCACCGATGACCACCACCCCGGTCTCCGGCAGGTCCTTGACCTCCAGGTGCTCCACGCCCCGGACGTTGTTCAGTTCAACAGAATGCAGCTGCATCATGGTTTAGGCTCCCTTCGCGCTGAGGCGGAACAGCAGGTTGGCAGCGTCGCGGGCGGTGGGGTTGTCCAAGTCCTTGAGCAGCTCCGCTAGCGCATTGGCGGCATAACCACTCAAGCTCAGTTCGCTGAGCTCTTCTTCCGAGGGCGCCAGATGCAGGTCCATGGTTCTCTCGCGCGGCTTGAGGGAGGCAAAAACCTCCTCCATCTCCGCCAGGCCTTGCTCCAGACGGGCCTGCGCGCTCAAACCCACGGTGCCGCGCAGGCTGTACTTGACTGCGGTGCGAATCTTCTCCGGCACCGCGTCCAGCTGTTCCAGGAAGCCCTCGACATCCTCCATGGAGTCGATGTCCGCATCAATCGCCCGGAAGTCCCAACGGCCAACGCGGTGCTTGACGACGTCCACCCGATCCCCCTCAACGGTCACCACCAAGGCGTTGCCCGAATCGCGCTCCCTATCGTCGAAAGCGGTGGTCTCTGGGCTGCCCGAGAACCACACTTTGCCGGAGCGGCCCAAGGATTCAGTGGAGTGCGTATCCCCCAGCGCCAAGTAATCGATAACCCCCTTATCCAGACACTCCTCCACGAAGGCGAGGTCGATCGTATCCGCATCCGAGTCCTCGCCTTCGCCCGCGCGGGATTCCACCTGGCCGTGGCCCACCGCGATGCGAACCGCACCCTCCTCGGCAGGCGGCAGCGGCTCCAGCGCGCGGCGCACGAGGTCATAGTTGGCCCGCTTGGACAGGTAAGGAGCACCGACGATCTCCACGCCCGGGCGCACCGCAATCGGCTCCGAATCAGCAATCACGTGCACGTTATCCGCAAAGGAGTTGAAGAAGATGGAATCCGCCACGAGAGGGTCATGGTTGCCGGGCAACAGGTAGACCGGAACCGGCAGGCGCTTGAACATATCCTTCGCCCGCAGCAGCGTGGACCTGCTCAAGGAGTTGTGTTCAAACACGTCACCGGCCACGACGATGAACTCGGCACCCGTCTTGGTGGCCAGCTCCCCCAGGCGCAACACCGCCGCCTCGCGGTCATCATCAAAACGCGATTGCGCCGCGGGACTTAAAAACCAGCGGGTCATGCCCAGCTGAAAATCGGAGGTGTGGATGAACGTGACCGCGGCCATGCAAACTCCCTACAACGTGGTCCAGGGCTGGGCGTGTGAGCCCCTCCCCTTAAGGTGGCAATGTCTAGTGCGTCAGATGATAGTAAAGGTCCTCGACATCGGAGACCGCCCGAAGCAAATCTATGTTCGTATGGCTGACGGAGCGCATGGCCTTGCGCAACAGTTCCGGGTCGGAATCATCCACCGCAGGAGCGGTCTTGGGCTCCGGCAACGGCGGCAGCTCGCGCCCCTCCCAGAACAAAGCATTGCGTTCCTCGGCCGAGATTTCAGCGGCCGCAGAAGCGGAAAACGAGTCCTCCGAGGCCGCCTTGGCCTGCTCCATGACCGCTTGCTCGAGCCGCGCGAAGTCGAGTCCGCGCAGGGCAAAAATCACGGAAGGATCGGCATCCATCCGGGCCGCGAGGCGGTCTGCCACCGCCACGACGTGCTTGCACACGTACTCCGGGTCGGGGCAGGTACAGGAAAAGCGGAGGTCGTCGGGGTACTCGGCGATGAGGATGTCGAGGGAGGCGTCGGCAAGCATGCCCTCCCTGGCCTTCGCCACGGAGTTGGGCGTGCGCGCGAACATCTCCGACAGCCGCCCGATGTCCTCGTTATTGCGGTAGGGCACCTGGATAAGCACCGCGAAAGGTTCGTTCTGAGAGCCCGCGACCTTTCCGTGCACCGCACCATTGCGCACATCAAGACCCACGACGTGGCCCTCCGTGGCGTACTGGCGCCCGCGGCGAATTCGGCCGGAATCCGTTTGCTGGTTGACAAAGTTGAGCAGGCGCGTGGCCGCCGGCTGCATGGTGCGCACGCGGTCGACGCGGTTGACCTCCTCCGGAGTGCTCACGCGCTTGCGGGTGCCGAAGTTGGCGTAGATGACGTTGTTGTCCTCAGGACTCTTTGGTGCCATTTACTTCTCCTGTTCCCTGTAGCTCATGAGGTCCGCCAGCTGCTCGGGGCTCAGTTCGGTGAGCCAGCCCTCGCCTTCGCCCACGACGGCACCGGCCAGCTGCGTCTTACCGTCGAGGATGTCCTGGATGGATTCCTCCAAAGTACCGGCGGTAATCATCTTGTAGACCTGTACGTTGCGCTGCTGGCCGATGCGGAAGGCGCGGTCCGTGGCCTGGTTTTCCACCGCCGGATTCCACCAGCGGTCCATGTGCACGACAATCGACGCCGCCGTGAGGTTCAACCCGGTACCACCCGCCTTGAGCGAGAGCAGCATGACGGGTGCGCCATCATCGGCCTGGAATTCCTCCACCATCTGGTCGCGCCGGTTCTTGCTCACCCCGCCGTGGAGGAAGGGAATCTCGCAGCCCAGCTGCTCAGACAGGTAGGGCTGGAGGACGTCACCGAAAGCCTTGTACTGGGTAAAGACCAGCACGCGCTCCGAGGATTCGATGGCTTGGTCGATGATCCGCATGAGTTCTTCCACCTTGCCGGAGCGGTGCTTGCCCTTGATGGTGACAGCGCTGCCATCGGCCAAGAAGTGCGCTGGGTGGTTGCAAATCTGCTTGATGCGGGTCAGCGATGCCAAGATGAGGCCGCGGCGCGAGATCCCCTCCTTCTTCTTTGCCAAGGCCTGCTCCACGTCATTGACCAGAGCCTTATAGAGGGCTGCCTGCTCATCGGTCATGCGCACGGTGATAATCTGCTCGGACTTCTCCGGCAGGTCATCGATGATATTCGGATCCGTTTTGAGGCGGCGCAAGATGAACGGGCCGGTGAGCAGGCGCAGGCGCTCCGCCATGACATCGCTTCCTTCGCGCTCGATGGCCTTGGCAAAGTGGTTGCGGAAGAAGGAAGCTGAGCCCAGGATCCCGGGGTTGCAGTAGTCCAGGATGGAGCGCATTTCCGACAGCCGGTTCTCAATCGGCGTGCCGGTCAGCGCCACGCGGTGCCGCGAGGGGATGGCGCGCACGGCCTTGGAGGAGCGCGTGGAGGCGTTCTTGATCGCTTGGGCCTCATCGAGGACCACGCGGTCCCACTCCACCTTGCTCAAGGTCAGGAAGTCACGGCTGACCGTGCCATAGGAGGTGATGACGATATCGGCGTTCTGCGCCGCCGTGACCAGCTCCTCGCCCTTTAGGCGCCCGGTGCCATGTTGCACCATGACCTTAAAGTCCGGCACGAAGCGCTTGGCTTCCCTAGCCCAGTTGCCCACCACGGAGGTCGGGGCAACCACTAGGGTGGGCTTCCACGCCTCCGCTTCCTCAGCTGACTCATGGGCGTTCTTTTCTACCGCCAGCAGGGAAAGCAGCTGCAGGGTCTTGCCCAAACCCATGTCATCCGCCAGCACCGCGCCGATGTTGTTGCGGGACATCCAATACAGCCAGTCCACACCCCGGCGCTGGTACTCGCGCAGCTCGGCATGGACCGTATCGGGGATCTCCACGCGGTCGGGCGCGGTACTATCCAGCCCGCCGAGCAGCGACGTGTGCCACTCGGAGCCAGTGAAGGCAACGGGGTCCTCCGCCATCGACTTCAAGGCCATCTCGCGCAGATCCGCCAGCGTGACCGCTTCTTCCTGCTCGCCCTCATTGAATTCCTTGCGACGGCGCTCCACCTCGGCCACGAGCTCTTCCCAGCCGGGTTGTTCCAGCTGACGGGCCATCTCCGCAGTCGCGGCGAGTTGCTCCAGCTCCTTCAGGGCGCGCTTGCGGGCTGTATCCGCCAACTCGCGCATGTACTGCGAGATCTTGTTCAAGGCCTGGGTATCCGCCATGACCCACTCGCCGCGCAGGCGAATGAGACCAGACTTGGAGGAGATGAGCTCGTGCATTTCGGCGTCGGTAAGCTGCGTGTCCCCCACCGAGAGCTTCCAGTCATAGCTGAACAACTTCTCCATGCCGATGTGTGCCTTGGTGGCGGCATCGGCTGGATCGCGCACCTCCGTGGTTTCCAGCTTGGCCTTGGTCTCCATGTGGGACCAGGACTTGGGCAGCAGCACGGTAAAGCCGGCTTTACGCAGGGCGGCGGCGTCGTGGGTGACAAAATCCACGAGCTGCTCCGTGGTCAGGTAGACGTCCCAGTCACCCGCATTCCGGCTCGCCGGGGCGGAGTTGTACTTCAGCCGCGGTGCCACGTCGAAGGCATGGCGGCGGGCTTCGCGCAGCTTCTCGACGCTCCCCCGATCCAACTGCTCCTGCCGCACCGGCATCGGTGAATCAGTCCCAGAACGAACCAGCAGGCGGATGGGCCACGCAGCATCCTCGACGGAGACATTCTCATTTGGTGGCTCCTCCACGAGGAACACCAGCTGGAGATCGACGGAGGTAATGGAATCCTTCCATTCATTGAGCCCGCGCAATAACTGCGCTCGCCCCTTCTTCACGGGCGAAGTTCTCAACAGTGCTTGAGCGAAATCATGCCAGGGTGCTGCGCGCGGGGCATCGATCTGCGGGCGCAATTGGGTGTAGGCAATCCAGTGCGTGAGCTCATCCGCCAGATCATCAGTGAGAGCCCGGTTATTAATGGAGAGGATGCCGGGCGCGGAGGCTAGCATCTCCGCCAGCCAGCTGCGCTCGCCCAAACCGGAGGCCAGTTGCCACATGGGGTACCACTCACCGGCTTGATAGGACAGGCGGATGGTCACCCGGCCAGCGCGAACAAACCGGAAGAGGCCACGATAAGCACGGATGAGCCACAGGAGATCCGGCGCGATGGTCGCGCGCTGCTCTGGGGTGGCCGCTTGGCTATCGGTGTCGAGGTATTCCAGCTTGGCCAATGTTTCTACCGCTTCATCTGGGGCGAACATAGCCATGGGCACCATGAGGGAAACATCTTTGCCCTTCGGCGTACGCAGGGAGACTCGCGCGCGGTTGCGGAAGGTCTTCTTGCTCAGGATGCTATCGACCACATCCGGGAAGGTTCCCCCTGGGACTGCTGAGGGCATGATGATTTTGTGCCCTTCGACCTGTTCGATCCATAGACTCAGGCCGGAGACGGGCAGCCAGAGGCCATGCAGCAGGTAAGAAGCCATAGGGGCCAGTCTAGCAGCACGCCTTTTGGGGACGGGGTCGCAGAAAGTTCCCGAATCCTGCCTAAATAGACAATCGTTATAGTCTCGTTACATAACGACGTAACACCAGTAAGACCGTACAATAAGCTGTGACCAAGGTAACCAAATACTGGTCAACCAGCCAATTTTCAGTTGGGTAGGAGCTTGTGCCTCGTTAGCGTGGTTAGGTCCTATTTTTTAATCTCAATCTCAAGGAGAGATCAGTGCAAGACTCCACTTGGTATGTCGTTGCGATGATCATCTACCTGCTTGCCATGGCCGCTATCGGCTTCTGGAGCTACAAGCAGACGGATGAGTACGACGACTACGTTCTCGCCGGCCGCGGCCTCCACCCGTTCGTAGCCGCCCTATCCGCCGGCGCTTCCGATATGTCGGGTTGGCTGCTCATGGGCCTGCCTGGCGCTTTGTTCCTGACCGGTATGTCCGAGCTGTGGATGGCGATCGGCCTCCTCATCGGTGCTTGGGCCAACTGGAAGTGGGTCGCGCCGCGTCTGCGCTCCTACTCCGAAATTGCCGGCAACTCCATTACCGTGCCCTCCTTCTTTGAAAACCGCCTGCACGATAAGTCGCGCCTGCTGCGCATCATCGCGGCGGCCATCATTATCTTCTTCTTCACCTTCTACGTCTCCTCCGGCATGGTGGCCGGCGGCCGTTACTTCGAGTCCAGCTTCGGCGGCGACTACATGGTCGGCATGCTCGTCGTGGCAGCCGTGACGGTCTTCTACACCTTCGTCGGTGGCTTCCTGGCGGTGTCCTACACCGATACCGTCCAGGGCCTGCTCATGTTCGCCTCCCTCATCATCGTGCCGATCATGGTGCTCTTCTCCTTGGACAACCCGGGCGATATCTTCAGCTTCGCCGCTGAGAACCCCTACGCCACCGGTGGCGTGATTGAGAACCCCAATTACTTCTCCCTGTTCTCCGGTGTATCCGCTGCCGTCATCATCGGCAACCTGGCCTGGGGCCTGGGCTACTTTGGCCAGCCGCACATCATCGTGCGCTTCATGGCGCTGCGCAAGCCTTCCGACGCCCGCGCAGGCCGCTTCTACGGTGTGAGCTGGATGGGCATCTCCCTGATCGGAGCCATCTTCGTCGCGCTCTCCGGCACGGTCTTCTTCACTGAGACCAACCACTCCATCACCGACCAGGAGAACTACGAGACCATCTTCCTGGACATGGCTCAGGTCATGTTCCACCCGCTCTTTGCTGGTCTGGTTCTGACCGCTGTTCTGGCAGCCATCATGTCCACGATGTCCTCCCAGATGCTGGTGGTCTCCACCTCCCTCATTGAGGACCTCTACCTCATCTTCGCTAAGAAGAAGCCAAGCCAGAACGTCCTGATCAACCTGTCCCGTACTGCCGTCGTGGCCATCGCCATCGTCGCCGCTGTGCTGGCAATCAACCCGTCGGATTCGATTCTGGGTCTGGTCGGCTTCGCCTGGGCCGGCTTCGGCTCCGCCTTCGGCCCGCTGGTGCTGCTGTCGCTGTACTGGAAGCGCCTCAACTCCACCGGCGCCATCGCCGGCATGATCACCGGTGCCGTCGTGGCCATCGGCTGGGGCATGAGCCCGCTGGGCGATACCCTTTACGAGTTGGTTCCGGGCTTCATCTCCGCTCTGCTCGTATCCGTCGGTGTTTCCCTTGCTACCAAGGCTCCGGATGAGAAGGTCATCCAGGAATTCGAGGAGGCTACCCGCTTGGCCAAGCTCGTTGAAGAAAACGATGACTTGGACTTCGAGGAGGCCGCGGAGAAGGTTCAGAAGTAGCCTTCGGCCCCTCCCCCCTCCTACTTTTAAACCCCTCGTCGAGCTAGTTCATCACTAAGCTCCGGCGAGGGGTTTGTCTTGTGAACTGAGGTGCCCGAGACACCTTCCTTTTAAGACAGCGCTGCCTCAATAGCCTTGACGGATTCCGTAATATGCGGGACGGTACCAGCCACGTGGGAGCGGGCATCATTCGGAATAAAGGTCACGTTTGCACCGCGCGAAGTCCACTGCTCAACCAGCTGCTCAGCGGTGGAGAAAGGAATCACGTCATCGCCGCGGCCGTGCGTAACCACCACCGGAATCGACGGCGCATCGTAACCAATGTGCTGGTCCGCCAGAATTCGGTCATAGGGCGCAGTAGCAATGAATTGGTCAACGCTCTTGCCCTCATTGCTGATCTGTTCAATGGTGGTTCCTGAAAAGCCAGCCAGCCCCAGGGTGCAGGTGTTGGTGGCGCGCTTGAGAATTGCAGCCCCCTTCTCATTGAGATGAGCGTACAGGTCTTCGCCATAGGAGTTACTCAAGCCCAACAACGCATAGGACTCAAAAAGGAAGTACAGCGTGCCGTCGAGAGCCGGCGGCAGCAACGTCAGATCCGCGGGTGCAGCACCAATCGTTGCTAGCTTGACGTTAAGCTCAGGCGCGTAGTCATCATAGAGTTCCGCTGCTGATGCCGCTGCCCCACCTCCCTGCGAATAGCCGTTAATGAACACGGGGTTGTCACCACTAATATCCCAGCCGTTCAGCTGCTGTGCCGCACGCGCACTATCCAAGACTGCATGCCCCTGGGAGATTCGGTCCATGTAAGTGTGCATTCCTGGGGTACCAAGACCTTCATAGTCTGTCACCACCACCGCATATCCCTTCTTCAAGTATTGCTCGAAGAAGAACTGCTCATAATCCCCCACGCCTTCAGCAATCTTGCGCGACGGCGCACAGCGGTCTGCCACACCCTGGGTACCAGGGGCGAATGCTACAACCGGGCGTGGTCCCGGCTTCGTCCATGCTGCTTTGGGCTCAATAACAATGCCGCTGACTGCCGTTTTCTCTCCCGTGCGGTTGGTAGAGGAATACAGGATGCGCTGGGCCTTGTAGGGGCCGATATTTGTAATTCCGAGGGTATTCGCCGGGTTGCGAACAGGCGCGGAACGGAAAAGCTGGCCGGGGGTGGATGACTCCAGATCTACAGCATCGTGGTAGAAGGCCGAGTATTCATCACCGACCGGACTGTTACCACCAGGTGCTGGTGCTGTGGAGTAATTCTTTAACTCTTCGGCGGCATCCTTAATGTCACCGGATTCGTCGGGGCTCTCCGTTGCTATGGGGTCTTTGAGGGCTTCCTCGGCGAGTGCAGATTCCGGCAGTTCCGGAGCGACGTCCTGCGCAAAGGCAAGAGGGCTTGCTGCAGCAACGAGACATGCCGCAGCAAGAATGGAGAGCGAAGATTTCACTGCGTTTCCTTTCCTTTAGCAGTGATAGCGGGATCAGTAATTTTGACATTCTTAATCTATTACCAAGCTAATTATTAAAACTATTCTTATTTTGTCAAGTTTTGTTGACATCGCACCCCACCTCATTGCGTGCTTGGCGGCTCCTCTCCGAGCCCTTCAGGAACCCCTCCACGCTGCGCACAGTCTAAAAGTGCATGAACCTGCGCGCGGCCTATATCGGTTTCCTCTCCATAGCCACGGTGGCCTACGGCGGCTTCCATCTCCTTCCCGGCCCGGACCTGGGTGTGGCTACCGTGCCCGCACGCGTGGAGGCCCCTGGCTACAACCGCGATGACTTCGGCGGCTGGGCGCCGGGCACCCGCGATAACGTCAAAGCAGCGCAGACCATCGACGGCACCCTCTACGATCCTTATGCCCGCGCACCCGCGCCGGAGCGCGTCGAAGTCGACCACGTCTTTCCGCTCTCAGCAGCCTGGGATCTCGGCGCATCAACGTGGCCGCGGGAAAAGAAGATGGCCTTCGCCAACGATCCGCTCAACCTTGTTGCCACTGCCCGCAACTTGAACCAAGCCAAGTCCGATTCCCTGCCGGCGGACTGGCTCCCGCCCGCCGACCGCTGCGACTATTCGCTGCGCCTTGCCGCAGTGGCGCGCAAATACCAACTCCCACTGCCTGCCCGCGACTATGCAGTCATGCGCCACCAGTGTCGATTCGATTTCATATCCCAGCACCGTTAGACTTTCGCTGGGATAAGCCCCGTATAGAAAGGTAAAGCGCACTCCCCATGACAAGCTTGCTCATCTTCCTTCACGCCTTCGCTGCCATCTTGTTGGTCGGTACCGTGTGTATCTCCACCTCCGCCTTCCCCGGCCAGGTGGAAAAGGCCGCTTCCGGTGATGCTTCGGCCGCTGGTGCCGCCGGCATCCTCAACAAGATCACCTCGACCTATGGCTACATTTCCGCCATCGTTCCGGTCATCGGCCTGGCTGTTTTCCTTACTGACCTGGCTGCCTACAAATCTCAGGTCCAGTTCCACATTGCCCTTCTGCTCTCCGTCATCGCCTGGGTCATTCTGCTCGTCGTGGTTATCCCGAAGCAGAACCAGGCCATGGCCGCGATTGCTAGCCCGGGCAGCGCCGATGTGGCCAAGCTGAAGAAGCAGCTAGCGATGTTCTCCGGTATCTTCAACCTGCTGTGGGTTGTCTGCGCCATCCTGATGTACGTCTAAACTCTTCGGTTTAGGCCTCAACAGATAAAACCTCCCAAGCTCTCAGTGAGAGTTTGGGAGGTTTTCTCGTGCAGCGTTAGGGCCGCTGCGGCGCCTAGCGGAGCCTAGTCGCGCCAGCCCCCGCGGCGCTCACCACGGTCGCGGCCACGTCCACCGCGGTCACGGTCGCGGTATCCGCCGCGTTCACCGCGTCCGCGTCCACCGTAGCCGCCGCGGCCACGGTCGTCATCGTAGTTCCGGCGCGGCGGGCGGCCGGTATCCTTCTGAATCTTGATGAGCTGTCCGGAAATGCGGGTGTCCTTCAGACGGTCCAGCACTGCCGGGTCTAGGTTCTTCGGCAGGTCCACCAAGGTGTGCCCCACCGCGATGGTGATACGGCCGAAGTCCTTGGAAGTCAGGCCACCTTCGTTGGCCAGCGCACCCACGATCGCACCCGGGCGCACGTTCTGGCGCTTGCCGACGTCCAGCCGGTACGTCTCAAAGTCCCCATCCGGGCGGCGCGGGCCGCGGTCACGGTCGCGGCCACCGCGGTCACGACCACGATCACGGTCACGCCCGCGGCCGTCGCGCTCGAAGCGATCGCGCTCGCGACGGTTCTTCTTAGTCACCGGGCGCTCCTTGAGCAGGAAGTCCGTCCCGCCCTGCAGCTGCACGGCCAAGGCCGCGGCGATATCATCCATCGCCACATTCTCCGCTGCGGAGTACTCGCGCACCATGTCGCGGAAGAATTCGAACTGCTTGTCCTCCTGCGAAGCGCCGATGGAAGCGAAGAACTTCTCCTTACGCTTAGCGTTGACCTCATCCGCGGTCGGAAGATCCATCTCCTCCAAGCGGGCGTTGGTCACGCGCTCGATGGAGCGCAGCATGCGACGCTCACGCGGGGTGACAAACAGGATGGCCTCACCAGTGCGGCCAGCACGGCCGGTACGGCCAATGCGGTGCACGTAGGACTCGGTGTCATTCGGGATGTCGTAGTTGACCACGTGGGTAATGCGGTCCACGTCGAGACCGCGGGCCGCCACGTCGGTAGCCACCAAAATGTCGAGGCGGCCATCCTTAAGCTGATCGACGGTGCGCTCACGCTGCTGCTGGGCAATATCGCCATTGATGGCGGCAGCGTTGTAGCCGGCCTCCTTGAGGCTATCGGCCACGTCTTCGGTCGCGTGCTTGGTGCGGCAGAAGACGATGATGGCGTCGTAGTCAATGACCTCGAGGATGCGGGTGAAGGCATCCATCTTGTGGCGGTGCGGGGTCAGCAGGAAGCGCTGCGTGATGTTGTCATTCGTACGGCGCTCCGACTTCACCGTGATCTCGGCAGGGTCGTTGAGGTACTGCTTAGACAGGCGGCGAATCGAGTTCGGCATGGTGGCCGAGAAGAGTGCGACCTGCTTGTCTTCCGGGGTGTCCTCAAGAATGCGCTCGACGTCTTCCTGGAAGCCCATGTTGAGCATCTCGTCCGCCTCATCGAGGACGAGGAAGCGCAGCTGCGAGATATCCAGGGAGCCCTTCTCCAGGTGGTCGATGACGCGGCCCGGGGTGCCCACAATGATCTGGGCGCCCCGGCGCAGCCCGGAGAGCTGGATGCCATAAGCCTGGCCACCGTAGATAGGCAGAACTTCGATGCGACCCAAGTGGTCGGCGAAGGACTGGAAGGAGTCCGCTACCTGGAGGGCCAGCTCGCGCGTGGGCGCGAGGACCAGAGCCTGCGGGTAGCGGGCCTCGGTATCAATCTGGGAGAGAACCGGCAGAGCGAAGGCCGCGGTCTTACCCGTACCCGTCTGGGCCAGACCGACGACGTCGCGGCCCTCCATGAGGATCGGGATGGTTTCTTCCTGAATTGGGGATGGCTTGGTAAAGCCCACCTTGGACACGGCTTCCTGAACGTCATCGGGAAGGCCGAGGTGTGCAAAACCCTGGGAGTTGTCGTTGGCTGAAGTTTCCTCAGCGCCGGTGTCCTCAGGGTTTTTCGCAGCCCCGGTGTCCTGGTTGGATACCTGCGAAGCGTCCAATGCTTCGCCACCTTGCGAGTTTTCCTGAGATTCCGACTTATTGAATTCTTCCGGCTCGTTTACGCCGCCGGTGGCGTTATCGGTAATGCTCATTGCTCAGACCAGAGTACGGCACCGGCACCCAATTAGCTATTTCACCGCTGAATTACCCGACCTTTTCCGCCTCGGGCTACTCCTTCGCAGCGTAACGCGTGGCGCGGTCACCGTGTTTGCCGCGCATCGTGACGTGCCCGGACTCGATGAGCTTGCCCAACGCGTAACGCACCTGGCCGCGGGTGAGCTGCGTGCTGTTCACGATGTCCACGAGCGAGAGCTCGCCGTTCCGGCGTAGTGCAGCAAGCACAAGTGCCGGGTTTCCGCCGAGCTTGGCGACGAGCCCGTCTTCCACCACACTGCCCTCCTTCGCTGTCTGTGCTGGGGCAAGCGCGGGCTGAAAGGAAGCAGAGGCGCTGCGAGTCGCGGGGGCGTGCTCGTCATCGCCTCGCCCCGCTCTCCAGAGGATCACGGTGAAGCGAACACCAGTGTCGATGAGGGTCGGCGGGCGCAAGCCGGCTTTGCGAAGGGACGAAAAGACGACCTTCATGCCTCCGCCCTGGCCCTCGATGACGCGCTCGCCATCCTCTAGACGCAACTTCGTGCTCAGTGCATACAGGCGCGGGTTTACAGCGACGGGTGACAGTACCCTTCCCTTGAGTTCTTCCACGGAGATGCCGCGTAGCCCACCCGGGCTAGTCACGATCAGTGCCTGGCGAGTCAGCCGAATGGTGACGAACTTCCCGGCACCTAAGCTTTCCGGCCCGAGGTCTCGGTGGACCACGGCATTAGCTATGACCTCTCGGACCGCCTCGAGGGGAAGCTCGGGAACCTCGCGCAGATGTCCATCCGTGCCATAGACCAAGTCGGTATCGATATTCCGGCGCACCCACGCCACGGCCGCATCCACCAGATCCGGGACGGGCCCATAAAACTCTTCCAGGTTCCGGGTGCGTGGTCCTTCCTCCCCCGCCGGGTATTGCACGGCCGCAGAAATATGCAGGTCAGGAAAGAATCCCTGCGGAAAGCGCCCCAGAGCGTACAAACCGGCCACACTCAGCTGTCCTTGGGCATCGACCACGCGGAATAGCTCCAGTAACTCGGCATCACTCGCACCCCGCAAACGAGGGGTGGCGTTGCGCAGCTCCGCCACTGCTTCTTTGAGCGCCGAATCATCACAAACTTCTAGGCTTGACCCGGGAACGGGTGCTGAATCATAGGCAATGGCCTCGCGAGCGTGCAGCTTATCCACCTCGATCATGCGGAGGTCATTGGCGCTCATGACATAGTCACCGTCCGCCATGCGCAGGTAGGGCCGCCCCCGATAGAGCGCCGGCCGCTGGTGCGGCAGCACGCCTTCGATGTGGCCGAGCACCACAGCACGCCCTTCGATATGGAGGGTCTGGGTCTCAATGTAAGGCGCGGGTTCCACGAGGGTGCGTGCCTGATCCGCCAGGGCGCTTTCGATAGCGCCAGGATCGTCCACGCCGTGCACCGCAAAGCCGGGCTCCGCCACTCCAATGATGACGGTGCCGCCACGCGGCATGTTGGCGAAGGCACACAGAGTAGCCCCCAGGGACTGCGGCATTCCGCCGCGTCCCGATTTCACCTCCACGGTCGTCGTATCCGACTGCAAGAGGCGACAGTGCTCGAGGTAGTCCTCGAGCTGCTCTACTGTCCACATCATGCCTGCAGAATACCTCAGACTGCAAAGTTTTACACTCTAGAGTGCGAGACTTTGCTTTCTAGACCTCGCGGCCGCCGACGAAGGTCTTGAACGTCATCGGCATGCCCGGGCGGTAAGCAAGGTGGATAGCGCTCGGAGCATCGAGGACATGCAGGTCCGCGGCTGCACCGACCACCAGCGAGCCCTTAGCCGGGCGGCCCTTCGCGTCTTTGCCCTCACCGACATCCTGGCGGCGCAGCGCGGTGGCACCGCCCAGCGTGCCGGCGGCAATAGCCTCATCCAGAGTCAGGTGCTGCTGAAGCACGGCCGTGGTCACGCAGAAGTTCATCGAGGACGTATAGGACGTGCCCGGGTTGAGGTTGGAGGCGATGGCGACGGTCGCGCCGGCATCAATAAGCTTGCGGCCCGGTGCCAGCGGTTCCCGCGTGGACAGGTCGCACGCCGGCAGCAGGGTGGCCACCGTATCGGAGGAGGCCAGCGCTTCGACGTCCGCATCGCTGAGGTAGTTGACGTGGTCCACGGAGGCCGCGCCCAACTCCACCGCGAGTGCTACGCCGGGCCCCTCGCCAAGCTGGTTGCCGTGCACGCGCACACCCAATCCGCGGGCCTTGCCAGCCTCGAGCACGCGGCGCGACTGCTCCTCATCGAAGGCACCACGCTCACAGAAGACGTCAATCCACTGCACATACTCGGCCACGCCATCGAGCATCGGGCCCACAACCTCATCGAGGTAGGTTTCGGCCTCTGCTCCCGGCGGCACGAGGTGCGCACCTAGGAAGGTCACGTCATCGACGTGGCGGGCGGCCACACGCGCGGCCTCCACCTCGGATTCGGTATTGAGACCGTAACCGGTCTTCGTCTCCAAGGTCGTCGTTCCACCCCGGCGGGCAGCGGCGATGCGCTCCACCAGAAGCTTTTCCAGGCGCTCCTCCCCCGCCGAGCGGGTCGCGTCCATCGTCACGGCGATGCCGCCAGCTTGGTAGGATTCGCCCGCCATGCGGGCCTCAAACTCGGCGGAGCGGTCGCCATCGAAGATCATGTGAGTATGGGAATCCACCCAGCCCGGCAGAACTGTGCGCCCGCCCAGGTCGACCTTCTCGTCCGCGGCCGGCGCCTCGGACGCCGATCCGATCCAGGCGATGGTGCCGTCGGTGTTGGCGATAAGTGCGGCGTCGGCAAGCGTGCCTGCCTCCGACACCGTGCGCAGCTCTGAGATTCCAGTAAACAGGGTGGACATGATCTTCTTTTCCTCTCTTGTCTAGTCGCGGGCCTTGAATTCCATCGGGATACGCACACCGCGCTCGTCGGCGACTTCCTTGGCGCGAGTGTAACCGGAATCCACGTGGCGGATAACGCCCATGCCTGGGTCGTTCGTCAGCACCGCGCGCAGCTTGGCGGCGGCCAGCTCGGTGCCATCGGCGACGGTGACCTGGCCCGCGTGGATGGAGCGGCCCATGCCCACGCCGCCGCCGTGGTGGATGGAAACCCAGGTAGCACCGGAGGAGACAGCGGTCATGGCGTTGAGCAGCGGCCAGTCAGCCACGGCATCGGTGCCGTCGAGCATGGCCTCGGTCTCGCGGTACGGGGAGGCCACGGAACCGGAGTCGAGGTGGTCGCGGCCGATGACGATTGGGGCCTTGATCTTGCCTTCCTTGACCAGGTCGTTGAAGAGCAGACCAGCCTTGTGGCGCTCGTTGTAGCCCAGCCAGCAAATACGTGCCGGCAGGCCCTCGAACTCCACGTACTCCTCGGCGGCATCGAGCCAGTTGTGCAGGTGCTCGTTGTCCGGGAAGAGCTCCTTAAGTGCTTGGTCGGTGACCTTGATGTCCTCCGGATCGCCGGAGAGCGCTGCCCAGCGGAAGGGGCCGAGACCCTCGCAGAAGAGCGGGCGGATGTAGGCCGGAACGAAGCCCGGGAACTCGAAGGCGCGCTGGTAGCCGGCCTTGCGGGCCTCGTCGCGGATGGAATTGCCGTAGTCGAAGACCTCGGCGCCCTCGTCCTGGAATTCCACCATGGCCTGGACCTGGGCGGCCATGGCCTCGCGGGCCTTCTTGGTGAAGGTGGTCGGATCTGCCTTGGCCTCGTTGTGCCAATCCTCGACGGTGATTTCGGTGGGCAGGTAGCTCAGCGGGTCGTGCGCGGAGGTCTGGTCCGTGACGATATCCACGGTGAACTCGCCCGCGCGCTGGCGGCGCAGCACCTCCGGGAAGACCTCGGCGGCATTGCCCACGAGGCCGACGGACAGCGGCTTCTTGTTCTCCTTGGCGTCGAGCACCAGCTTGAGGGCCTCATCCAGGTCGGTAACGACCTCATCGAGGTAGCGCTTGGACTGACGGCGCTTCAGGCGGGTCTCGTCAACGTCAACGATGAGGCAGGCGCCGCCGTTCAAGGTCACGGACAGCGGCTGCGCGCCGCCCATACCGCCGCAGCCACCGGTCAGGGTGAAGGTGCCGGCGAGCGTGCCGTTGAAGCGCTTCTTGGCCACGGCCGCGAAGGTCTCAAAAGTACCCTGCAGGATGCCCTGGGTGGCGATGTAGATCCAGGAGCCGGCCGTCATCTGGCCGTACATCATCAGGCCCTCATCCTCGAGCTTGCGGAAGTGCTCCCAATTAGCCCAGTCACCGACCAGGTTGGAATTCGCAATGAGCACGCGCGGTGCCCACTCGTTGGTCTTCCAAATGCCGACCGGCTTGCCGGACTGCACCAGCAGGGTCTCGTCGGATTCGAGGTCCTTCAGCGACTCCACGATGGCGTCGAAGGCCTCCCAGCTGCGGGCTGCACGGCCGGTGCCGCCGTAGACTACGAGGTCCTCGGGGCGCTCAGCAACCTCGGGGTCGAGGTTGTTCATGAGCATGCGCAGCGGGGCTTCGGTCTGCCAAGACTTGGCGTTCAGTTCGGTTCCGCGCGGGGCGCGTACTTCGCGGGGTTCAGACATGACTTCCTTTCGCTCGTGCTTTTCGACGCCCTTCCAAACCCCCAAGGCCGGTTTCCCGGGGCTGTCCCTTGTGGGGCTTGGTCAGCGTCACACATCAGAAGCTACTGTGACGCAGCACCAACTTCTAGGGCTCTTTTGGCCTGCCTGTCTCAGATACAAGACTGTCACCCGACCAGTATTGGGCGCCGCGCTGCCTGCAATCCAGAGCCCAACCCAAAAGTGCAGACCTGGAAGTGCATTCAC
>NZ_KV819530.1:0-1038 GCF_001815175.1 Corynebacterium sp. HMSC034H07 | reverse complement strand
GACCAGCAGGTCTGCACTTCCAGGTCTGCACTTTTACAAGCGCGGGCCGCGTGCCAGGTGTTTGCCCACCGTCTCCTGGAAATAGTCAGGCCGCGAACTCAACTGTTCTGGGCTAAACCTCAAGACGATGTAGCCCTTGTTGAGGATGGCTTGCTGGCGCCGATGCTCCGCGCGAATTACCTCTTCGGCCTCGAAGCGGTACTTGACGTTTCCGTCAATCTCAATCACGAGCCACCCATTAATGACCAGATCCGCTCGATAGTTCTCAATCACATACTGCGCCTTGACCCAGCGCAGCTCCGGGTAGTCCGCCGCAAGAATCAAGGCACGGGCATAGGATTCCCACGGTGACTCCGCGCAATTGACGCTTTCAGCAACCGCCCGCCGCGCGGCGGCAACACCCTTAACTCTCCCCATAGCGCCGAGCGTCTCACTGATCCAGAACTGGCCAACATTGCGCGCCCGCACGTCATCGGCGGCAACGAGCCCCTCCTCAAATCCATAGAACCGCGCAATATCAATGGCCGTGCGCTCCAGGGTTGACACGCGAATCCCGTGAACCACCGTCTCTTTACCGGCTCTTCCGGTTTTGGAGTGCGTAGCGGGGTGAAGTAGAACACGATGGGTTCAGCGGGTCACCACAACATATAGGGGTCCCTGGTGTGAAGATGAAAGTTGCTACACAACCATCTACACCCACCAGGGACCCGTGCTGTGAAGCCTACTGGAAACCTCGTTGCCGACACCATCTGCCGTACCGCGGAAATCGGACTTGCTATCACCGGTGCCGCTGATGCCGGAGCGTTGACCATCATTGAGGCCACGCCAGTAGCCGTTAGCGGCGTATGCCCGGACTGCGGACAGTCAGGAAAGTTACGCGACCACACCACCCGTCGACTCGTTGATCTTCCTGTCGTCGGATTCCCCACCAGGCTGCACGTAAAAGTCCCTAGATTCCAGTGCACAGCCACCTCATGTAAAAGGAAAATCTTCCAAGAATCTCTGGCTTGCGCTGATGACGGCGCCAAGCTCACCCAC
>NZ_KV819529.1:0-62730 GCF_001815175.1 Corynebacterium sp. HMSC034H07 | reverse complement strand
TTCGATATCCCCCATGGGCACAGAGACTAAAACAGCACTCCCGACCCCGCAACCGGAGGAACAAAACTCCTGGTTAGAGGGGTAATGGGGCTGGCATGAGAAAAGCCCCTCAGGTGAGGGGCTGGCGAGAACTTGCTAGCTGGTGGGCCCGGGCGGCATGATCCGCTTGTGGGCGCCGCGGCGCCAGAGGCTTTCGATGCGCTCGCGGGCGTCGTCAGGCACGGCCTTGCCCTCGAGGTAGTCGTCGATATGGGCATAGGTCACGCCGAGTGCTTCCTCATCAGATAACTGTGGGCGGTCATCCTCCAAGTCGGCGGTGGGAACCTTCTTCCACGTGGACTCGGGCGCCCCCAGGTGCTCGAGAAGCTGAGCGCCCTGACGCTTGTTGAGTCCGGCGAGCGGGATGACGTCAGCGGCGCCGTCACCCCACTTGGTAAAGAAAGCCGTGACGTTTTCGGCGGCATGGTCGCTTCCGATAACGAGTGCGCCGACCTCACCAGCCACCGCATATTGGGCGGACATGCGCAGACGTGCCTTTAGATTTCCACGGTTGAAATCGTCCAAATGCTCCGTGTTGAGTGCGGAAGCAACGGCGCCGTCGAGAGCCGCTGTGGCGTCCGCAATGTTGATGGTGAGCCGGTAATCGGGCTGGATGAAATCGAGCGCTACTTGCGCATCGTCCTCGTCCGCTTGCGTGCCATGAGGAAGACGTACGGCCCAAAAGTGAGCGCCATCGACACGCTCAACGGCCAGCTGGGCCAAGCGACCGGCAAGGGTAGAATCCTGACCACCGGAAATGCCGAGGACAAAGCCCTGAGCGCCGGTGTTGCGTAGATACGTGGCAAGGAAGTCGACGCGGCGTTCAACCTCCTCTGCCGGATCAATGGAGGGTTTCGCCCCTAGCGCAGCGATGATCTCTTGCTGAAGCTCCCTGGATGCTTGTGTCATAGCGACCATGGTAGCCATCACGCGCGGCGGTGGTCCGAGGGTCTGCGAGGTTGGTTCGAGGAAAAGTTGGCGTGGCTAGTTCTCGATGACGTGAGTGTTTTGGTAATGAGGCGCTCGTGGGGTAATATTTTTCCTCGTGTCATTGCTGGGTGTTTGCCCAGCTGTGCTTTGAACTAATCAATCGCATCAAGATTGCGCATAACGAAAGGAGCGCCCGATGAAGGTTCGCAAGTCGCTTCGGTCGCTGAAGAAGAAGCCGGGCGCCCAGGTTATTCGCCGCCACGGTAAAGTCTTCGTGATCAACAAGAAGGATCCGCGCTTCAAGGCTCGCCAGGGCTAAGAAACAAGTGTCCTTGGTCCGCCGTCCCCGCGTTGCGGGGGCGGCGGATTTTTTTATGCCTCCCTTCACGGCCAGGGGAGGGTGTCGCGGGTGATCTGCTCCCTTTTGTGGACTTTGTCACAAACTGAGTGAACGTTTGGTAAACGTGCAGGGAATATCACCCGTGTAGTTACCGCCGTGGCGGTGGGGGTTGTGGCGGGGGGTCAACATGTGGGGTCGGGCCGAGTTACATCCTGGGAATACCAGCCATGTAACTACTACATATTGTGTTAGTTGCGGGGTGCGGGCACAAAGTATAGTGTCGTTGATGTTGCTCGGGCGGCGGCCCTACATCACCGCTCAGAGCTCGCATGCAGAGCCGCTGAACGCTCTGCTCGTATCGAATTCAACAGTCACTCCGCGTGTAGTGCCGAAGGAAGCTAAAGGAACGTCACATGAGCATCACCCTCTACACCAAGCCAGCTTGTGTCCAGTGCAACGCCACCAAGAAGGCCCTCGACCGTGCTGGCCTCAAATATGAGACGGTGGATATCTCCCTGGATGATGATGCCCGCGACTACGTGATGGCTCTGGGTTACGTCCAAGCACCGGTCGTTGAGGCGCACGGTGAGCACTGGTCCGGCTTCCGTCCTGACCGCATCAAGGCACTCTCTGCGATGGCGGCGAGCGCCTAGGGCAAAACCATGTTGGTCGTGTATTTCTCTTCCGCTACGGAAAACACCCACCGCTTCGTCGAGAAGCTCGGCCTTCCCAGCGTCCGCATCCCGCTGCGTCTCAGCGATGAGCCCATCACTGTGAATGAACCCTACGTCTTGATTTGTCCGACGTATGGGGGAGGGGCATCGATGAGTGGGCGGAACACGCGGCCTGTCCCCAAGCAAGTTATTCGTTTCCTGAATGACGAACACAACCGCGGTTTCATTCGTGCTGTCGTCGCTGGAGGTAACAGCAACTTCGGCAGTGACTTTGGCAAGGCCGGCGAGGTCATCGCAGCCAAGTGTAAGGTTCCTTATGTGTACCGCTTCGAACTTCTCGGAACCGAGGAAGATGTCACAATTTGCCGTGAAGGCCTCTTGGCCAACGCGGCCGCTTTAGGTTTAGCCGCCTAAGGCTTTAATTCCTACCAACCCATCTCTCCATTTCGCCATAGCAAAGAAAGGCCCGTGAACGTCGTGACCACGCAACTGGGTAAGACCGTCGCTGAACCTGTGAAGCCGGAAGAGCAGCTGGACTACCATGCGCTCAACGCCCTGCTGAACCTGTATGACGAGAATGGCAAGATTCAGTTCGACAAGGACCGCGAGGCCGCGAACCAGTTCTTCCTCCAGCACGTCAACCAGAACACAGTCTACTTCCATGACTTGGAAGAAAAGATGCGCTACCTGGTAGAAAACAAGTACTACGAGCCGGGACTGATCGAGCAGTATGACTTTGAGTTCATCAAGTCCCTGTTTAAGCGCGCCTACGCCTTTAAGTTCCGCTTTAAGACCTTCCTGGGTGCCTACAAGTACTACACCTCCTACACGTTGAAGACCTTCGACGGTCGCCGCTACCTCGAGCGCTTCGAGGACCGTGTATCTATGACTGCCTTGTTCCTGGCTGACGGAGACACGAAGCTGGCAGAGCGCCTCGTCGATGAGATCATGACCGGCCGCTTCCAGCCGGCCACCCCGACGTTCCTCAACGCCGGCAAGGCACAGCGCGGCGAGCTAGTGTCTTGTTTCCTGTTGCGCATCGAGGACAATATGGAGTCGATCGGCCGCTCCATTAACTCTGCTCTGCAGTTGTCCAAGCGCGGTGGCGGCGTCGCTCTGCTGCTGTCCAATATCCGCGAGTCTGGTGCACCCATCAAGCACATCGAGAACCAGTCTTCCGGCGTCATCCCCGTAATGAAGCTGCTCGAGGATTCCTTTTCCTACGCCAACCAGCTGGGTGCTCGTCAGGGTGCTGGTGCGGTCTACCTCAACGCGCATCACCCGGACATCATGAACTTCCTCGACACCAAGCGCGAGAACGCGGATGAGAAGATCCGTATCAAGACTCTCTCGCTCGGCATCGTGATCCCGGATATTACGTTCGAGCTGGCGAAGAACAACGACGACATGTACCTGTTCAGCCCGTACGATGTTGAGCGCGTCTACGGTAAGGCCTTCGGCGATATTTCCGTCACCGAGCACTACGAAGAGATGGTCGAGGATCCGCGTATTCGCAAGAAGAAGATCAACGCTCGCCACTTCTTCCAGACCGTCGCGGAGCTGCAGTTCGAGTCCGGATACCCGTACATCATGTTCGAGGACACCGTGAACCGTGCCAATCCGGTCAAGACCGGGCGCATCAACATGTCGAACCTCTGCTCGGAGATTCTGCAGGTAAACTCCCCGTCGGAGCTCAACGAGGACCTCACCTACAAGACCTTGGGCAGCGACATTTCCTGCAACCTTGGCTCCCTCAACATTGCCGCGACCATGGATTCTCCGGATTTCGCCCTCACGGTGGAAACGGCCATCCGCGGTTTGACCGCCGTGGCCGACAAGACCTCCATCAACTCCGTGCCTTCCGTGCGCAAAGGCAACGATGATTCCCACGCCATTGGCCTGGGGCAGATGAACCTGCACGGCTATCTCGGTCGCGAGCACATCGAGTACGGCTCGGAGGAAGGCCTCGATTTCACCAATGCCTACTTTGCGGCCATCATGTACGCCGCGCTGCGCGCATCTAACAAGCTGGCGCGTGAACGCGGCGAGTACTTCACGGAGTTCCCGGAATCTGAATACGCGAGCGGCGAATTCTTCGACCGCTACGATCCGGCCGACTTTGCTCCCCGCACGGAGAAGGTCAAGGAGCTCTTCGCTAAGTCGTCGATCCACACCCCGTCGGCTGAGGAGTGGGCGGAGCTGAAGGCGGACGTCGCCAAGCATGGCATTTACAACCGCAACCTGCAGGCGGTGCCGCCGACCGGCTCGATCTCCTACATCAATAACTCAACCTCCTCGATTCACCCGATTGCGTCGAAGATTGAGATCCGCAAGGAAGGCAAGATCGGCCGCGTCTACTACCCGGCGCCGCACATGGACAACGACAACCTGGAGTACTTCAAGGACTCCTACGAGATCGGCTACGAGAAGATCATCGATACCTACGCCGAGGCCACGAAGTACGTTGACCAAGGTCTGTCGCTGACGCTGTTCTTCAAGGACACCGCCACTACCCGCGATATCAACCGCGCTCAGATTTACGCTTGGCGCAAGGGCATTAAGACCCTTTACTACATCCGCCTGCGCCAGATGGCTCTGGAAGGTACTGAGATTGAGGGCTGCGTTTCCTGCATGCTCTAACCCTTATTCGCACGCGCCTCAAGCAAGATGGCGCGTGCGATTTTTTCTGCCTCAGGTGAGTCGCCGCGGTTGATGGCTTCTGCCAAATCGAGATGAAGTTGGGCGGTACCGGCCGTCGGGTTTCGCTTGCGGGAACCATAGAGCGAACGCCCGCGCACCATGGAGAGCAGGTAGGGGCTCAGCGCTGAGAACATCTCATTGCCTGAGGCGTGGAGGACCATGGCGTGGAAGCGCAGATCTGTGGCGAGGTGCTCGCCGACGCGCCGCGTGGGCGTGACCTGGAGGCGCTGGGCCAGCTCCAGAATCTCTTCCTTATCTTCAGGGGAGGCGTGCTGTGCGGCTAAGCCCGCGGCGACAGGCTCGATGGCGAGGCGCAGATCATTAAGGGAGGTGCGCTGGCTATCGCGCGCTTTCTCCGAGCCCAAGCGCCACGAAATGATAGCGGGATCGTAGACCGCCCATTCGCTGATAGGCAGTACCGTAATGCCGACGCGGCGCGAGGACGAGACCATTCCCAGTTGCTCCAGTGCGCGCATGGCTTCGCGCGCCACGGTTCGGGAAATGCCGAAGCGCTCGCAGAGGTCGTTGAGCGTAAAACGTTCACCGGCGGGGAGGGCGCCACTGACGATATCAGTGCCCAGCGCGTCCAAAACGGTGCTGAGTAGGGGAGTGGAGGGTTCAGTCATTCCATCGAAACTCGGGGTCGTGGGAGTAGGGCTCAAGTATAAAACACGCAGGAATTTTGGCCCCTAGTTTTACCGGGTACGATGGCACCAGACTCACAAATTACTAGTAAGACGAGGTGACGTGCGTGTCTCACGAGTACGACGATTACATCGCCAGCCACGAGGCTCCGGTGAAGGCAATCAACTGGAACACCATTCCAGATGAGAAGGATCTTGAGGTGTGGGATCGTCTAACCGGCAACTTCTGGCTCCCAGAGAAGGTCCCGGTGTCCAACGACATCCAGAGCTGGAAGACGCTCACGGAGAAGGAACAGGAGACCACCATGCGCGTCTTCGCTGGCCTGACGTTGCTCGACACTATCCAGGGCACCGTGGGTGCGGTATCGCTGCTTCCCGACGCCGTCACGCCCCACGAAGAGGCCGTCTACACCAACATCGCCTTCATGGAGTCGGTGCACGCGAAGTCCTACTCCAATATCTTCATGACGCTAGCGTCGACCCCGATGATCAACGATGCTTTCCGCTGGTCTGAGGAAAATGAGAACCTGCAGCGCAAGGCCAAGATTGTTATGTCCTATTACCAGGGTGACAATCCGCTGAAGAAGAAGGTCGCCTCCACGCTGCTGGAGTCCTTCCTCTTCTACTCCGGTTTCTTCCTGCCGATGCACTTCTCTTCGCGCGCGAAGCTGACGAACACCGCGGATATCATTCGCCTCATCATCCGCGATGAGGCCGTCCACGGCTATTACATCGGCTACAAGTTCCAGCAGGGGTACAAGAAGCTGTCGGGGCCGGAGCAGGAGGAAATGAAGGGCTATGCCTTCGACCTGCTCTACGACCTCTACGAGAACGAGATCGACTACACCGAGGATCTGTATGACGAGCTGGGCTGGACCGAAGATGTGAAGCGCTTCCTTCGCTACAACGCCAACAAGGCTCTGAACAACCTCGGCTTCGAGGGGCTGTTCCCGGCTGATGAGACCCGCGTGTCTCCGGCTATCCTGTCCTCGCTGTCCCCGAACGCGGACGAGAACCACGACTTCTTCTCCGGCTCCGGCTCCTCCTATGTGATTGGTAAGGCAGAGGAAACGACCGATGATGACTGGGACTTCTAGCTAGTTCCTCGCATTTACCTGTCGCCGTACCGCACCTCCTGGCAGGGATCATCCGAAAGGTTGATTCTTTCAGGGGGTGCGTTTTCGGGTTTTAGGGGACGACACCCCCGCGTTCATGTGTTCTAGATCACCGTGTGCTAGGGCGTGGTGTAGGCAGTTGGCCCCGTACATGGCGTTATCTGCACCAAACGGGGTTAGCAAGGTTGGCGGAAAACAACAGAGCGCTGGAAATTAGGCCCTGAGGTGGCCTAATATAATGCGAGTAAACCTAGGTGTTTGACTACTGAGCGTGTGGCGCGAGAAAACGCGTGATGCCGATGTGGTTAAGCACTTGTTCTTCAGGAGGATTTTATGACCGCTGTGGCGCCACGGCTCGACGATTACGTCGCGCCTACACGTCCAGAGCCGACTGGTAACGCAAAGACCGGTTCCAAGGCTTGGATGATGCTAACCACCACCGACCACAAGCAGCTGGGCATCATGTACATGATCATGTCCTTCAGCTTCTTCTTCCTCGGTGGCTTCATGGCTCTGCTGCTTCGCGCTGAGCTTTTCACCCCAGGACTGCAGTTCCTGTCCAACGAGCAGTTCAACCAGCTGTTCACCATGCACGGCACTGTGATGCTGCTGCTGTTTGCTACACCAGTGGTGTGGGCATTCGGTAACTACGTTATGCCCCTGCAGATTGGCGCACCGGACGTGGCCTTCCCGCGTCTGAACGCCTTCGGCTTCTGGATTACCCTGACCGGCGGCATCGTTATGCTCGCGGGCTTCTTGACCCCGGGCGGCGCTGCTGACTTCGGCTGGACCATGTACATGCCGCTGGCTGATTCCGTCCACACCCCGGGCATCGGCGCGGACATGTGGATCGTTGGTGTGGGTGCTACCGGTGTCGGTACCATTGCTTCCGCCATCAACATGATCACCACCATTCTCACCCTGCGTGCGCCGGGCATGACCATGTTCCGTTTGCCGGTCTTCACGTGGGCTATCTTCACCGCTTCCATCATCGTGCTGATGATCTTCCCGCTGCTGACCGCTGCGGCGCTGGGCGTGCTGTATGACCGCAAGCTGGGCGGCCACATCTATGACTCCGCCAACGGCGGCGCCATCCTGTGGCAGCACCTCTTCTGGTTCTTCGGCCACCCGGAGGTTTACGTCCTCGCACTGCCGTTCTTCGGCATTATCTCTGAGATTGTCCCGGTCTTCTCCCGTAAGCCGGTCTTCGGCTACATCGGCCTCGTCTTCGCTCTGCTGGCCATTGGTGCTCTGTCCATGGCTGTGTGGGCACACCACATGTTCGTGACTGGCGCCATCCTGCTGCCGTTCTTCTCCTTTATGACCTTCCTGATTGCGGTTCCGACCGGCGTGAAGTTCTTCAACTGGGTCGGCACCATGTGGAAGGGCCACATCACCTGGGATACCCCGATGATCTTCGCCATGGGCTTCCTGACCACCTTCCTCTTCGGTGGTATGACCGGTATTATGCTGGCCTCCCCGGCGCTGGACTTCCACCTCGCAGAGTCCTACTTCCTTATCGCTCACTTCCACTACACCCTGTTCGGTACCGTGGTCTTCTCCGCCTTCGGTGGTCTGTACTTCTGGTTCCCGAAGATGACCGGCCGCATGTTGGATGAGCGTCTGGGCAAGATCCACTTCTGGCTGACCTTCATCGGCTTCCACGGCACCTTCCTGGTTCAGCACTGGGTGGGCAACATGGGTATGCCGCGTCGTTACGCCGACTACCTGGAGTCTGATGGCTTCACGGTCTTCAACCAGATTTCCACCATCTTCTCCTTCGTTCTCGGCGCCTCGGTTATTCCGCTGGTATGGAACGTCTTCAAGTCCTGGCGCTACGGCGAGATCGTCACCGTGGACGATCCGTGGGGCTACGGCAACTCCCTCGAGTGGGCTACCTCCTGCCCGCCGCCGCGCCACAACTTCGTGTCCCTGCCGCGCATCCGTTCTGAGCGCCCGGCCTTCGAGCTGCACTACCCGCACATGGTTAAGCGCATGCGCGAGGAAGCACACGTCGGGCACTAAGCACTCACTAGCTGAGTACTCCTGAAAACGCCGCCACCCCATCACAGCGATGGGGTGGCGGCGTTTGCCGTTGGTGGAGATTCCAGGATCGCGGTGTGCGATAATGAGGCCCGTGGATAATCAAAGTGAACAAGTTTTCGCCGTTGTCACCGCCTCAGGTCCCGACAAACCAGGCGTGTCTGCCGCCTTCTTCCGCGTTCTTAGCTCCCATAACGTCGAGCTTGTCGACGCCGAACAGGCCATCTTCTCCGGCCGCATCTCCCTCTCCGCGTACATCCGTGTCAGCGCCTCGCGTCTGGAGGCCATGGAGCAGGGGCTGCGCAACACGTTGAGCATCTATGCGCAGTCCATCACCGTGGAGCCCCGGGAGGAGGAAGCCACCTCCCGCCCGCGCTCGACACACGTCGTCGTGGTGCTGGGCCGTCAAGTCAACGCAAGCCACATGTCGGCGATAGCCAAAGAGTTGGCCAACCTCGATGTCAACATCGACCGCATCCGCGGCCTGTCCACGTACCCGCTCAACGGCCTGGAGCTCTACATCACGATCGATGGCTCCTCTGACCCTGTTCGCGCCATGTTGGCCCGCTTGGCCACGGAGCAGGGCGTGGACATCGCCATCGAGCGCTCCGGCCTGCAACGCCGCTCGAAGCGCCTCATTTGCTTTGACTGCGACTCAACTCTCATTACCGGCGAGGTCATCGAGATGCTGGCCGCTCACGCGGGCAAGGAGGCAGAGGTTGCCGCCGTCACAGAGCGCGCAATGCGCGGTGAGCTGGACTTCGAAGAGTCTCTTCGCGAGCGCGTCGCCACCCTGGCCGGGTTGCCGGAATCGGTCATTAAGGAAACCGCCAACGATATTCGTCTGACCCCAGGCGTGCGCACCACCATCCGCACGCTCAAGCGCATGGGCTACCGGGTTGCGGTGGTGTCTGGCGGCTTCATTCAGGTCCTCGAGGATCTAGCTAAAGAGCTCGACCTCGACTACGTGCGTGCCAACACCCTGGAGATCGAGGACGGTAAGCTCACCGGCCGGGTCATCGGGGACGTGGTGGACCGCAAGGCCAAGGAGATGTTCTTGCGTGAGTTCGCTGCGGATTCGGGCCTGAGCATGCGGCAGACCGTTGCGGTCGGCGATGGTGCTAACGATATCGACATGATTTCCGCTGCCGGCCTGGGCATTGCCTTCAACGCCAAGCCCGCCCTGCGCGAGGTGGCGGATACCTCTGTTAACCACCCATACATGGACGAAATCCTGCAGATTCTCGGCATCCCTATGGAGGAAGTCGCTAGTGAATAACCTCCGCGAGGCCCACCGCCGCCTTGCGGTAGCGTGCAGCGACCGCAACTGGCGCGATGATCCCGAGGATCCCGACAAGCCCGAGACCATCCAGGCGATGCAGATAGCGCTCAACCTGCCCAAGCAAGACCCGCCCACGCGCACGGAGGTGCTGGAGGCAGCGGCGCGGGGTGTGGTTAAGCTCTGCCTCGACGATCGGGCCGGCCAGGATGGGGCCTTCGCCGAGGCCTTGGGGCAGTGGTACGGCCACCGCATCCGCAAGGTGGCCCGCCGCGCGCGCAACAAGGCGTGGCGCGATGTCCAGGCCCTCCCGGGCGTCACCGTGGAGGACCGCGCGCGGGTGTTCGTTCCTTCGGCGGTACAGGATGTGCACCCGCTCGTCGCCAAGCTGCAGATCGGCCATACTGATCTCCCGCAGGATGACCCGGGCCCCGCGCTTGCCGATGCCCCCGTGATCTATATCGACGCCTCCCTCACTATGAGTGCCGGAAAGGCCGCCGCGCAGGTGGGGCACGGCTCGATGCTGCTGGCCGCGGCGATGAGCGTTGAGCAAGTGGAAACCTGGGCGGCGCAGGATTTCGCGCTGTCCGTGCGCGAGATTGCCCCAGCGGATTTTGCCGCGGCGTGCACGCGCCCCGATGCGGTGGTGGTGCATGACGCAGGTTTCACCGAGGTCGCCCCGGACTCAGCCACGGTCTGCGCGCTGCCTCGCCCCTAGCGGGCTTCGACTAGGCGCTTGAGCGCCCCGCGCACGACCTCTGGGTCGCTCGTCGGCCACATCTGCGGCATGGAGGCTCGCAGGTAGGAGCCGTAACGCTTGGTCTCTAGGCGGTTATCGAGCACGGCGACGACTCCGCGGTCCGCACTGGAGCGCAGCAGGCGGCCCGCACCTTGGGCCATGAGTAGCGCCGCGTGAGTCGCAGAAACCTCCATGAACCCGTTGCGCCCTGCCGCCTTTGCGGCCTCGGTCCGCGCTTGCATGAGTGGGTTATCCGGGCGGGGGAAGGGGATGCGATCGATGAGGACCAGGGAACAGGAGGGCCCCGGCACGTCGACGCCCTGCCAGAGCGTGAGCGTGCCGAAGAGACAGGAATTTTCGTTCTTCGTGAACTTGTCCACGAGCGCACCGATGGAGTCCTCGCCCTGGAGGTAGATGTCGAAGGGGATGGTGGGCTTGAGTTCTGCGGCTGCCTGTTGCGCGGCCCGCCGCGAGGAGAAGAGTCCGAGCGTGCGCCCGCCGGCGGCCATGATGAGCTCGCGGATCTCTTGGAGGGTCGGGGGGCTCAGCCCATCGCGGCCCGGCTGCGGCAGGGGTGCTGCGGTGTAGAGGATGCCGCTGCGCGCGGGGTCAAAGGGATAGCCCACGTCGAGGCTGTCCCACGTGCCTTTCGGCAGGCCCCACTGCGCGGCCATGGCGTCGAAGCGCCCGCCTAGGGCCAGAGTGGCGGAGGTCAGCACGACGGTCTGCTCGCCGAAAAGCTTTTCGTGCAGCATGCCGGCGATAGAGAGCGGGGCGACGGCCAGGGTGTCGTTCAGCGTGCGCTCATCGCGCTCCAGCCACACCACGTCGGCGTGTGCTGCGGGGTCACCGGTGGCGAAGACATCGAGGATGCGGGCGATGGCCTCGACGAGGCTGGCGAGGTGGTTGGCCAGGTTCTGGCGCTCGGCGAACTTTTCCGGGTCTTGGGCCTGTTCGCCCTCGGGGGTGCGGGCAATGGTCTCGCGGCAATCGGCCAGGGTATCCGCTAGGCCCATGAGTTGCTGCTTGGCCTCCTCTGGAAGGTCGGTCCAGCGGCCCGGTGCGAACCCTGCGAGCAGTTGGCTCAGTTCGTTGGCTTGCTCGCTCAGCCGCTGGTCTTTGCCGTTGGCGCCGAGGGACTTGGCGCGGCTGGCCGCCATCTTGAGCGCGCGCCCGGTGATCTCGGCGGGAGAAACCGAGGTGATGCGGCCGTCCAGCTCGTGGGCCTCGTCGATGATAACGACGTCGTGTTCGGGCAGGATATTGATATCCGCCACCGCGTCGATGGCGAGCAGGGCGTGGTTGGTGACGACGATATCGACGTCCGCCGCGCGGCGCCGTGCGAGCTCCGCGAAGCAGTCTTCGCCGTGCGGGCAGCGCGTGGCACCGAGGCACTCGTTCGAGGTGACGGATACCTGCCGCCACGCTAAGTCTGGCACGCCCGGTTCCAAGTCCTCGCGGTCACCAGTCTCGGTGTCTTCCGCCCACTCGTAGACGCGCTGGACGTGGCGGCCGAGGTGGGAAACAGCGTCTTCGTCGAGCAAGGCGTCCTCGTCCTCAAGCTCAGCGGCGCGGGAGACTTTGTTGAGGCAGACGTAGTTGGAGCGGCCCTTCATGATGGCGAAGGTCGGCTTCTTTTCTAGGTGCGGCTCGAGGGCCTCGGCCAGACGTGGAAGGTCCCGCTCCACCAGCTGGCGTTGGAGCGCCAGCGTGGCGGTGGAGACGATGACGGTGTGACCGGTTTCCTGTGCGTGGCGGAAGGCAGGCACAAGGTAGGCCAAGGACTTACCTGTGCCTGTTCCTGCCTGCACGGCGAGGTGGCGCTCTTCCTCCAACGCAGTGGTCACGGCCGTCGCCATGCGCACCTGGCTGGGGCGCCGCGAGCCGCCGAGGGCGGAGACTGCGGCGTCAAGGAGGTCAACCGTTGTGTCCTGCATTGGTGCCAGTGTAGTCGGTCTTCCCCCGCGTACTTCCTAAGCGTCGAAGCCGATAAAGCGGGTGGGAACCGCGGGCTCATCGCGGGTGAGTGCGAGGCCCTCCCACGGCAGGGTGGTGATGGCCTGGGCCAGGTACTCGCGGGATTCCTCGAGGGTAGGCAGGTTGTCGAGGATCTCGCCGTCGCGCATCAGCGGCACCGTCATCTCGCGGGTACGCAGCGTCCCGGTCTCTGGGCTCTCGGCGGAGAAGGGGAGCACGAGCTCCTCGACGGCCACCCCGGAGGAGCGGTAGGTGCGTAAGGCGCGCTTTGCCCCGCCCTGCGACTTCTTCGAGGAGGAACGCTTGGCCACTGGATGGCCATCGACCTCGACGACCTTGTAGACCATGCCAGCAGTCGGGGCACCCGAGCCGGTGACCACCGAGGTGCCCACGCCATAGACGTCGACGGGATCGCCGCGCAGACCGGCGATGGCGAACTCATCCAGGTCGGAGGAGACCACGATCTTGGTGTTGTGGTTGCCCAAATCATCGAGCTGCTTGCGCACACGGCGGGTGACCGCGGCCAAATCGCCGGAATCGATCCGCACGCCGCCCAGCTCGGGTCCGGCCACCTTGACGGCGGTTTCCACGCCCTTGGTGATGTCATAAGTATCCACCAACAGGGTTGTATCCACGCCGAGAGTTTCGATCTGCCCGCGGAAGGCGGCCTCTTCGTTCGGGGTGCCGTCCTCATTGACGTGCGCCAGCGTCCACGCATGCGCCGCAGTACCGGAGACCGGGATGTCATAGCGGTAGCCGGCCTCCAAGTTGGAGGTGGCCTGGAAGCCTGCCAGATAGGCGGCGCGGGCAGCAGTCACCGCGGCGTATTCGTGCGTGCGGCGCGAGCCCATCTCAATGATGGGACGGCCGTCCGCGGCAACCACCATGCGGGAGGCCGCGGAGGCCACCGCGGAATCGGAATTCATGATGGAGAGGATCACGGTTTCCAGGATGAGACACTCACCGAAGGTGCCGCGCACGGTCAGCAGTGGCGAGTTGGGGAAGTACAGCTCGCCTTCCCGGTAGCCATCGATCTGCCCGGAAAAACGGTAATTGGCCAGGTATTCCTTGGTTGGAGCATCCAGGAAGTCCATCTCCGCCAGCTGTTGGGCCGTGAAGCGGAAGTCTCGGACGGCGCGCAGTACGCGCTCGGTGCCGGCAACAACGCCGTAGCGCCGTTCGTTGGGAAGGCGGCGGGCAAAAACTTCGCAGGCTACCTGGCGGTGCGCGGATCCATCGCGCAGCGCCGCTTGCAGCATGGTCAGCTCGTACTTATCGGTAAGAAGGGCCGTGGAACGATCTGCAGGGTCGTTTCCGGCATCCCGGACGTTATCTGAGGTAGTAGTCACATCGAAGATGCTACTCAGGGCGTCCTAAAAAATCAGCTGTTCTATTCCTCAAGCTGAATGACGACGTAGACCTCGCCGTCGTTATAAGCCACCCCGACGGCCGCGGTGGTCATCCGGCGATCCCGCAGGGCGGCCACGTGGTCGGGGGAGGCCCGGAAGGCCTCGACGAATTCATATGCGCTGGCCTTGTCCACGGGCAGGTGGTGCTGAACCATCTGCACATTTTCTTCCGATGGCTCTTGCATCTTGGTCACCGCGTTGCACTCTGCCTTTTCGCGGGCTGCGGTTTGGCGGTCGATCCAGGGCACCAGTGGGGCTTGGCCGTCTTCCTTACGCCAGGTGTTGAGCGCACCTATCAGCTCCTCTTGGATGGTTTCGAGCTGGCGTTGGACGGGAACGTCGGGAAGCTCGTAGTCGCACGCCTCCGACGTCGGGGGTTCCGCATCCGTCGAGCTGCCGTCGTCGGAGGGGTTGGTCAAGCTCAGCACAGCAGCCACGAGCGTGCCGCCGAGAACGAGCACGGTGAGCACGCGCTGCAGGAGGAGCACGACATCCTCCTTCGCCGGTTGGCGTCCCGCGAGAATGTCAACAACGGCTGGGGGAAGGGAGAAAGAATTCATTGATGCCACCTGGAAACGATAATCAGGTTAAGGGTCGCTGACAGTATAACTGCTCGCGACGCGGAGAATTTTAGCTAGTGTAGAGGGCATGAAAGCGCACAACGAAACGTCCGCGGGCGTGGTGATGAGTTCACCCATGGCCACCCCGGAGCTGGATGAAGCGATTGACGTCGACGTCGCCACGAGCGAAAACCTGCCGTGGATGTGCATTGTCTGGGATGATCCAGTCAACCTGATGAGCTACGTCTCCTACGTGTTCCAGACCGTTTTAGGCTATGACAAGAAGCGAGCCAACGAGCTGATGATGCAGGTCCATACCGAAGGTAAGGCAGCCGTGTCCTCGGGTGAACGCGACAAAGTCGAAGTCGACGTGAAGAAGCTGCAGGTCGCGGGCCTCTGGGCCACGATGCAGCAGGCAGGGTAGGTTATGCAGGCTTGGAAGAAGAAAAAGTCCTTCATGCGCGGCGCCAAGTACACGGCTGTTTTCGAGCCGATGGAGCGCGAAGTCTTGGGTGACCTCACCGCGACGGTGTCTGAGGCCATCATCGCTCGCGCGCAGTCGGCGCCGAAGGATGAGCTGGCGGACATGCTCGACATGCCCACCGGCCACACCGAAGCCCCCGAAGACCCGTCGCTGGCCCGCCTCTTTCCGGACTTCAAGAAGCCGGGGGATGAGGAATTCGATGGAGACAATTCCCTCATGCGCTCGCTCCATGAGAACGACATTGCGCGCGCCAAGCTGGAGAACCTACAGGTCATTAACACCGCGCTGGGGCCGACTGGCGGGGGAGAGGTAGCTATTAGTGAGGAAGAGGCGCATGCTTTCCTCGCGGGGCTTAACGATCTGCGCCTCTATATCGCCGCCGGGGACGTGCCGGAGGATACCCCTGGGGCGGACCGCGATACGCTCGTGGAATGGCTGGCGTTCTGCCAGGATTCGCTGCTCGACGTTCTCATGGACTAGCACCGTGCGCACACTTCCCGACATGGGCTTTTCCGTCGGCCACGTCACACGTGAGGATACCGGCGTCACCGTCATTTACTGCGGCGAGCAGGGGGCCGTGGCCGGCGTCGACGTGCGGGGCGGCGGCCCAGGCACGCGCGAGACGGATCTTTTAGAGCCACACAACACGGTCGAGCGCGTTCATGCGTTTCTTCTGGCAGGCGGCTCGGCCTTTGGGCTGGCCGCTGCGGATGGCGTCATGCGCGGGCTGGAGGAGGCAGGGATTGGCTTCCCCGTCTTTGGGGAGGAGATCCCCGGCCCGCGCGTTCCTATCGTCCCGGGCGCGGTCATCTTTGACCTGCTCGCCGGGCCGCAGCGTCCCTCGGCGGCAGACGGCGAGGCGGCTCTACGCGCCGCGTTGGCAGGACACGACGCCACGAGTGGCAGCGTGGGTGCGGGCACCGGAGCCTGTGCCGGCAAGGTGCGGGGTGGGGTGGGCACCGCGCTTGTCGACGTCTCCCCCTTCTCCGTCGCCGCCGTCGTCGTGGCCAACCCGGTGGGCCAGGTGATCGATGCTGAGACCGGGCGCTTGTTTGGCGCCCCGGGTGCACCAGCCGTCGACGTTGAACGGTTTGCCGCGGCCCGCAGCCTGGCCGAGTCCTTCACGGAATCTTCACGGTTGAACACCACCATTGGTGCGGTGTTGACCGATGCTCCTTTAATCAAGGCCCAGACCAAGCGCCTGGCCCTCGCGGGCCACGATGGCATCGCCCGCGCTGTGCGCCCAGCGCATTCCCCGCTGGATGGGGATACGCTGTTTGCTGCCGCCTCGGGAGTCCGCTCAGCGGAGAAGGGCATCGGCCCGGCGGAGTTGGCGTCGTTAAGCGCAGCTGCTGCCGATGCCGTGGAGGCAGCCATCGTTGACGCCGTGGTGAGTGCAAGCCCAGGGCTGGGTTTGGAGGCGTATTCCTCGCTGCGGGCTTGCTAGAGTTGGAGGCATTATGACGACGAGTGGACCCTTTGGCCAGCAGCATTCGCATGAGCCTAACCCCTTCCAACCCCGCCCCGCTGCCGCGGGACAGGGACAGCAGCCCCTCCTTAATACAGGCGATTCGAAGAATTACACGCGGGCCGGCCGCCTCAAAACAGCCGCGTCTCTCACAGTGGGATTCCTCGCCGTCGAGTGGATCATCCACATCATTAACTTCCTGTTCTTTGGAAGCGAGCTGGGGCAGTACGGCATTCATCCGCTGGACTTCAACGGCATCTGGGGGATTTTCACCGCGCCGCTGCTCCACGCGAACTTCGAGCACCTCATCGGAAACTCGTTGCCTGGTGCGATCTTTTGTTTCCTGATCGGCTTGTCGGGCCGCAAGGCGTGGTGGGAGGTCACCATCATCGTGGTGCTCATTGCCGGCGTGGGCACGTGGCTGCTGGGCGGGCCGGGGACCTCGCATATCGGTGCTTCGGGCATGGTCTATGGCTGGCTGGCCTATCTCATCGTGCGCGGCATCTTTAACCGCTCGCTGGGGCAGTTCCTGATTGGTGTTGGTCTAGGGTTCGCCTACTCCGGCCTCATTTGGGGCGTGCTGCCGATCTACGAGGGAGTCAGCTGGCAGGGCCACCTCTTCGGCGCCATCGGTGGCATCGTCGCGGGCATGGTGATCACCTCCGATGACCCGATTAAGAAGGTCAAGCCCGCGCCTCGGGGAGCGATGCGTTAATGCCTGACGCGACCTCTCCGATCGGGATTTTTGATTCGGGCGTGGGCGGCCTGACTGTCGCGCGCACGATTGTTGAGCAGCTTCCCGACGAATCCATCATCTACATCGGCGATACCGCCCATACCCCCTACGGCCCGCGGCCCATCGCCGAGGTGAGGGAGCTCTCCACCGCCATCGCCGACGAGTTGGTGGAGCGCGGCTGCAAGATGCTGGTGATCGCCTGCAACACCGCCACGGCCGCCTTCCTGCACGATGCCCGCGAGCGCTATGCCATTCCGGTCGTGGAGGTTATCCGCCCGGCCGTGCGCCGCGCCATCGCCACCACCCGCAACGGCAAGATTGGCGTGATTGGTACTGAGGGAACCATTAATTCCGGGGCCTACCAGGATTTGTTCGCCGTCAACCCGAATGTTGAGTGCACGGCCGTGGCCTGCCCGGACTTCGTGAACTTTGTCGAGCGCGGCATTACCGCTGGGCGCCAGATCCTGGGTGTGGCCGAGGGCTACCTCGCGCCGCTGCAGTCGGCGGGCGTCGACACGCTCGTTCTTGGCTGCACGCACTACCCGCTGCTGACGGGCGTCATCCAGCTCGCTATCGGGGATAACGTCACCTTGGTGTCCTCGGCGGAGGAGACTGCAAAGGATGTTCTGCGCATCCTCACCAACACGGACATGCTGGCCCCGGCGGGGCAGGTACCCACACGTAGTTTCGAGTGCACTGGCGACCACGCCACCTTCGAGCGTTTAGCCGCGCGCTTCCTGGGGCCCAAGATTTAGAGCGGGTGAGGATGTACAATCGACCCAAATCCCGCATCCCCCATTGTTTCGTGGAACTATTGAACGCATGAAGCTGACCATCCTAGGCTGTTCCGGCTCGGTGCCCACTGTGGGTAATCCGGCCTCTGGCTATCTCTTGTCTTTCCCCTCTGCTCCGTCCATCATCATGGATTTGGGCCCGGGTACGCTTGCACGCCTGCAGGAACTCCAGGATCCGTGCGATGCACACGTGGCGTTAACTCATCTCCATGCCGATCACTGCCTGGACTTTCCGTCTTTGATGGTGTGGCGCCGCTTCCACCCCACAGAACCCGCAGCCTCCCGCAATTTCTGCCTCGGGCCGTCGACGACTGAGACCCACCTGGGCCGGCTGTCCTCGGATACTCCGGACGGGGTGGATGATATGAGCGATACGTTTGCGTTCAGCCCGTGGGTGGATCGGGAACGCCAGCTTGTCGACGATGTCTATATCACCCCCTTCCGCACAGTTCACCCAGTAGAGACATATGCCTTGCGGGTGGAGCACACCAAGACCAGCGCCACCCTGTGCTATTCCGCGGATTCGGCCTATACGCCCGCACTCGTTGAAGCTGCCCAGGGCGTGGATGTTTTCCTCTGTGAGGCCGCATGGGGCGAGACCTCGGAGGACAAGGCCCCGGACATGCACATGTCGGGGGCAGAAGCCGGGCGTCTGGCGCGCGAAGCAGGGGTAAAGAAGCTGGTGCTCATTCACCTACAGCCGTGGGGCGATGTCGCCGCAACATATGCCGCCGCTGCCCGCGAGTTCGACGGAGAGATCGTCGTCGGCGCCGCCGGGATGGAGCTTGACTTTTAGCACGCGCGGTAGGGTAGTGGGCATGACTGATTTCACTCGTGCTGATGGTCGCGCGCTCGACCAACTCCGTAGCGTTCGCATTACCCGCAATTTCACCACCAACCCGGCTGGGTCGGTGCTGGTGGAGTTCGGCAATACCCGAGTCATGTGCACGGCTTCCGTGGAATTCGGGGTGCCGCGCTTCAAGAAGGACTCCGGCGAGGGCTGGTTGACCGCCGAGTACGCCATGTTGCCTGCGGCCACCCACGACCGCATGCCGCGCGAGTCGATGAAGGGCAAGGTCAAGGGACGTACCCACGAGATCTCCCGCCTGGTGGGCCGCAGCCTGCGCGCCGCCGTGGACCTGTCCGAGCTGGGGGAGAACACCATCCAGCTGGATTGCGATGTGCTGCAGGCAGATGGCGGTACCCGCACGGCGTCGATTACCGGCGCGTATGTGGCGCTGGCTGATGCGATTGCTTACCTCAAGGAGGAGGGCGTCGTCCCGGGCGAGCCGCTGCTGGATCCCATCGCTGCGGTTTCCGTGGGCATCATCGATGGTCACGTGTGCTTGGACCTGCCCTATGAGGAGGACTCCCGCGCGGAGGTTGATCTCAACGTGGTGATGCAGGAAGGCGGGGACTTCGTCGAGATTCAGGGCACCGGTGAGCACGGGCTGTTTGGCCGCGCGGAGCTCAACGACATGTTGGACGTTGCCCAAGCCGGCTGCGCCCAGCTTATCGACGCTCAAAAGGCGGCCCTCGGATGGTAAAACTCCTCGTCGCTTCGAATAATGCCAAGAAGCTCAAGGAGCTAGAGAAGATCCTCGCCGACGCCGGCATTGAGGGCATCGAGCTACTCCCTCTCTCCGCGGTGGAGGCCTACCCAGAGCCGGTGGAGGATGGTCGCACGTTTGCTGATAACGCACTGATCAAGGCGCGCGCCGGGGTGCAGCACACCGGTTTGGCGACAATCGCGGATGATTCCGGCCTCGCGGTGGAAGAACTCAACGGCATGCCAGGTGTGCTCTCTGCTCGGTGGTCGGGCGGCCACGGTGACGATGAAGCCAATAACCGGCTGCTGCTGGGGCAGATGTCCCACGTGCCCGCCGAGCGCCGCGCGGCTGCCTTCGTGTCGGTCTGCGCGCTGGTGACCCCGGATGGGCAGGAGCACGTGGTGGAGGGCCGCTGGCCAGGCTCCTTGCTCACCGCCCCGCAGGGCGAGAATGGCTTTGGCTACGATCCGCTCTTCCAACCCGAAGGTGAATCCCGCTCCGCCGCGGAGATGTCCCCGGAGGAGAAGAACGCTGTCTCGCACCGCGGCCGCGCGCTGGCACAACTGCGCGAACCCTTAGCGGCGCTTGCCGGCCAAGCCTAAGCCTCCGCCCGCCATCACCACGAGTCCCAGCATCCGCCGAGCAATATCCGCAAGCCTCGGCGTCCGCTAGCTTGGCAGGTTGATGGGGGACCAAACTAAAAGGACCGCCTGCGCACATTCTGCGAAGACCACCTGGGGAAATGCAGAAGCTACCTCGCAGATGGTCCTGTGGCTTTGGTCTCTCCGCACATGGTTCTACTCATATGGTTCGCCTGCCCCCAAACGAACCTTCTGTAGTGCTTTAGGTGGCTTCTTTGCCCCCAAAAGAACCCGATGAGGGGAACCATATGACTAAAACCATTTGGGGCAGGGCTGGGGTAAAGAAAAGCCCGCACGGAAAACTCGCGCGGGGTTTGAAATTGTGCGCCCGGTGAGACTTGAACTCACACGTCATAAGACACTAGAACCTAAATCTAGCGCGTCTGCCAATTCCGCCACGGGCGCTGGTTTCGTTGCTGCGGAGCGCTCTTTGCTCTGCGCAACGGTCACTAGCCTACAGGGCGGCAGGCCATAGACGGAAATCCACTTTTCTGGGCGTGGTGGGTAGGCTGTTCAGAGTGAGCACCAACCCAGCACCGAAAAAGCGGATGAAGGTTCGATGGTGGCACATCGTCCTCATCGTGATCTTCGTCGTGCTCTTTTTGTTCCTTGCTTACTGGCAATGGACGCGGTTCCGCTCCGGTTCGGGAACCTTCCAGAACTTGGGATACGCCTTCCAATGGCCGCTGTTCGCGGTATTTGTTGTTTACGCTTACCGCACCGCCATGCGCTACGAGAATGAGCGAATCGATGCCGAGAACGAAGCCCTCCAGCGGGGAGAAGAGCCAGCCCAATATGAGGCAGAGGACGTGCGCGCGGCCAAGGAGCACACCGAGACTAAAATCGACGAAGATTTCCTACCGCCCCGTCCGCAGATTGATGTGGAAACCTTCAACGCTATGAACAAGCAGCGCCGCCGTCGCGGCACCGAAGAGGAGAATTTATGAGCAACCCAGTGAACAACGCTGTCCATCCTGACCGCCAGGCGCGTATCCGTGGCCCGCTGAAGTTCTTTTCCATTGCCGCCACGATTACCGGTATTTTCCTTCTCATTCTTGTCGCGCGCATGATCCTGCAATACGGCGTGGGCATGGAGATGCCATCGTGGGCTACGCTCATCGCCCAAGCGCACGGCGTGGCCTACATGGTCTACCTCGTATCCATCCTGGTCCTCGGTCCGCGCGCCATGTGGCCGGTGGGCAAGCTCTTTACCACGGCGCTCGCCGGTGTTGTTCCGTTCCTTTCCTTCTGGATGGAGCACAAGCGCCGCACTGAAGTTGTTGAGCAGTTCCAGCTTTAAGAGTCTTCTACCGGCACCATCGTGAGGTTGGCGCCAAAATCGACCACGTCCTGGGCTATGTCCGGGGATAGGTCAGTTGTTGTGATGACCGTGTCGACCTGGTCAAAGGTGGCCACTCGGTGGGCCGACATGCGGGTGAACTTCTCTGGTGTGGTGACAACGATGACACGTCGGGCCGCTTTAAAGTAGGCCCGTTTGATGGTGGCCTCGGTAAGGTTCGGGGACATAAGGCCCACCGACGGAGTGCACGCGCAGACACCCACGATTGCTAAGTCGAAGCGCATGGACATGACTGTGTCAACCGCTTCCGCCCCGTACACCGCAAGATCGTCGCTATTGACGGTTCCGCCTGGAATTAGGACGTCGCTGCCCGGCGTCTTGGCTAATGCTGCGCCCGCGTACAGAGACATCGCTAGTGCTGTGATGTCCATTCCGGCGAGGTTGCGGGCGACCGCTGTGGGGGTTGTACCCGAGTCGATGAGAACACAGGAGCCGGGCTCGACTAGTCGTGCCGCCTCTGCGGCAATAGCGCGTTTGCCAGCGGGGTCCTCTTTCCGGCGAACCTCTAGGGGATAGCGGGCACCCCGTCGCACAGCGGGGCGAGCGCCGCCATGAAAGCGCGTGAGGGCCCCAGCTTCTTCCAGCTCAGTGAGATCTCGGCGGATGGTAATCGCGGAGGCCCCAGTGAGTTCTTGTAGTTGGTTGACCGTTTTGCTCCCCGAGTCAACCGCCCAGATGATTCTGCGCTGGCGTTCTTCCTTGTCCATGGCCCTGATGATATAGAACTGAAACGACCATATACAGTGAACGTTTCGATCTTTATTCTGTGGCTAGGCAAGGTAAAAGTCCTTGTCACAAGGCTTCAGGACAGGTGATTGAAATGCGTAGGACGGTAACCCTTGGGCTTTTAATGAGCGAGCGTTTGGCTGCGGATGTGGCACGCTACGCACCACACGGAGTGCGTGTTCGGTGGATCAGTACGGAAGAGGAAGCACGCGCGTGCGACGGTGTGGTTCTCGACGCCACAGAATTCGATGGAGTCCTCCCTGGTCACGTGGTGTTGGTGCTAGGCGACGTCAACGGGGTCACCGAAGAGCGTCTCCGGCGTTCCGGGGCGGTGGTTATGCACCGCCACTTGCGCACGGAGCTTGACACCTTGTTGATGGCCTTTGGCGCCTTCGTGGATCAACAGGCCCTCATCAGGGCAAGGTAAAAGCAGTGTGTGTGTGGCTGGGTTCAGATTGAAGGGCTAGTCTGAAAGGCATCTTTTTCTGAATCACACAAAGGACGGGCTTTATGTCTCCTCGCAAACTAAGCACCACCCTCATCGCCCTCGTGGTGCTGTTGTCGCTGGCCTGCGCTGCGCTTGGTGTCTACGCCGTGCGCCAGCCGCACGAGGTTTATACCGCGCCGGTGCAGTCAACCAACACGCAGGTCGTTAAGGCTGTCCAGCGCGAAGAGCAGGTGGTCTTGCTCAGCCTGGGTATCCAGGGGCTGGCGGAGAAATCTTCCGTGGGTCAGGTCTTAGGCGTGAAGGTTCCGTGGACTAGCCGAACACAATTTGTGCAGTATTCCTATAAAGCCAAGCTCGGTATCGAAGGCAAGGACGTTCGCGTCACTGAGACCGGCGAGCATGCCTACACTGTCCACATCCCGGACTTCATCTTCATTGGGCATTCCGATGAAGAGTTTAAGACCGCCGTGGAAAACAACGGCGTGCTCAGCTGGACCACCCAGCCGATCGACGCCGCATCTACAGTGTCGGATGTCCTCAGCGCCGATAAGAAGCGCGAGGACATCGACGACAACCGCGAGCTCCTGCAGGACCAAGCTCGCAATTTCTATGAGGGCATCATCCGTGGCGTTGACCCCGAGGCCCAGGTCACCATGGAGTTCAGCTAGTCCTCACGTCGAGTGACCTTTTGCGTGGAATGATCCTTTTTCTACGTCGAGTGTCCCCCGTACGTGGAATGAACTATGTTCATTCCACCTCCGTGAACTTGCGGTCCCAGTAAGCTCGCACCGGGTTAGCGTCCGCAAGGAGGATATCGAAGCGGTCATTGGCAATCTCGATGATTTCGCTCAAGACCACGCGCTGCTCCAGCTCATCCGAGTTGGACAAGCGGCGCACGCCCGCATCGATCACGCGATCGGCCGAGTCATTGGTGTCCAGGTATGCCACGAACGGCATGTCGAAGCGCTCGCGATAGGCCTGTGAGACGTCGATAAGCTGCTGCGTTTGAACATCGTCGAGGTCATCCAGGGCCAGGGAACCGCGGTCGGCGGAGATGGTGGCGGCCGTGTCGGAATCGGCCAGCAGCAGCTCATCCATCGCCGGGTAGTCGTGGATCAGTGCGCGGCGTTGGTCGCTCGGGGCGGTAAGCACCGTGACCTGGATTGCCTCCCGCAGTTGGCTGACGTCCTGGAAGGGGCGCAGTTCCCAGGCGGCTTCGAGCGGCCAGGTTTCGTTGTTGAAGAGCGGGCGCAGTGCGCTGACGAAGCTATCGCGGTCCATCTCGTTGAGCTCCTTGAGCGAGACGCCGGCGCCGTCGAGGCGGCTGACATCATCACCGGATTGCGAGCCGACGTGGAAGAAGAGCAAGTTGAGCAGGATTGCGGTGATAGCGCCGATGGACATTCCGGAGGAGACGAAGATCTGCGCCCACTCCGGGAAGGCAGTCGCTACGTCCGGCTTGAAGGTGACGAGCATGGCTAGCCCCAGCGCGGTGGTGACGATGGCCGCGTTGCGGCCATCACTAATGTCTTCCTTCGCAATGGTCTGCAGGCCCGCCCAGGCAACGTTGGCAAACAGTGCGAGGGAGGCGCCGCCGAGCACCGGGGAGGGGATAGCCGCCACGATGGCTGCAGCCTTGGGTAGCAGCCCCAGGATGATCATGAAGCCCGCTGCTGACACCGCGACCCAGCGGGACTTCACACCGGTGAGGCGGACGAGGCCGACGTTCTGCGCAAAGCAGGTATAGGGGAAGGAGTTCATCACGCCACCAAGGGTGGTGGAGAGACCGTCGGCGCGAATAGCGCGCACAACGTCATCGCGCTTGATGCGCTTCTTCACAATCTCACCGGTAGCGAAGACATCGCCGGTGGTTTCCACCATGGTGATGATCATGACGATGATGAGGGAGAGAATCGCCATGATGTCGAACTTCGGCATACCGAAGTAGAAAGGCGTCGTCATGCCTATGGCATCGGCCTCGCGCACGCCGTCAAAGGAAGTATCGCCGAACACGAAGGCCACGCCCGTACCAATGACCAAACCAAGCAACACCGACAGCGTGCCCAGGAAACCGCGGAAGAAGCGTTGCACAACAATGATGATGGCCAGCGTGCCGAAACCATAGAGCAGATCGCGTGCGGCCGGGACCCCGTCAGCGTAATTGACAAAGTCATTTGCTGAGACCGCCAGCAGCGACGTACCCATGACCAAGAGCACGGTGCCGGTAACAATCGGCGGGAAGTACTTGAGCACGCGTCCAAAGACCGGCGCGGCGAAGAAAGTAAAGATACCGGCAGCGATAATTGCGCCATAAATCGTGGGCAGTGGCTGGTCACCAGCGCTCATGCCGATGGCAATGATGGGGCTCACCGCCGTGGTGGTTACGCCCTGGATGATGGGCAGCCGGACGCCGATGTGCTTGCCGACGCCCACCGCCTGGATCAACGTCGCCAGACCACAGGTCAACAAGTCAGCGTTGATGAGGTGGATCGTGGTGGCCTCATCCAGCCCCAGCGACCCCGCGATAAGCAGCGGGACGATGACCGCGCCAGCGTAGAAAGCGAGGACGTGCTGCAGACCGAGCGCAGCTAACTTGGGCGCTGGCGGGACAACATCAACGGGGTGCGTTGGGGGAGTGGCAGGGCTAGCGGTAGCGGCGGTGTCGGACACGCGGGGAGGCTCCTTGCTAAAAAGCGAGACGAGGATACTGCGCATAACAATAGAGCGCGGCGCGGACAGGCACCAAGAACTTGCCTGGAAGGTGTGGGAAAGGCCACGTCAGGGGGTGATTTACCCCCGCATCTAACCGTACGGTCGTTACCTATGAGAGAGCTGACCAGTGTGGTGCTAAAACCAGCCCGTTCGGTGGCATGGGGCCCGCATTTGCCGATATGAGGTTATGCGTCCGTACCCCTACTATTGGCTACAGAGAGGGGTTCGGTGACGATACGCGTTGACCGAATTGCCCGTGAGCCGAAGTCACCCACAGCCCTTCTGCGACTAAGTGTTACGCGTCGTGCGAACTATGAAGGGAGTCAAAATAGTGACCACCGCAACGGAACAGTCTGTGCAGTTCGAGGCATGGAAGGGCTTTGAGCCCGGCCCGTGGACTGAAAACATTGACGTTCGTGATTTTATCCAGCGCAACTACACCCCTTATGACGGGGACTCCTCCTTCCTCGCTGGGCCCACCGAGAAGACGCAGCGCGTGTGGGATCATTTGGAGAAGAATTACCTGTCCGTCGAGCGCCAAAAGCGCATCTTCGACGTAGACACCCACACCCCAAGCGATATCGACGCCTTCCCGGCTGGGTACATCTCCGAGGACGATGACGTCATCGTTGGCCTGCAAACGGATACGCCGCTCAAGCGCGCCATGATGCCCAATGGTGGTTGGCGCATGGTCAAGCAGGCCATCAAGGAAGCCGGTAAGGAAACCGACCCGGAGATCGAGAAGATCTTCACGCGCTACCGCAAGACCCACAACGATGCAGTCTTCGATATCTACACCCCGCGCATCCGCGCAGCGCGTTCCTCCCACATCATCACCGGCCTGCCGGATGCCTATGGCCGTGGCCGCATCATTGGTGACTACCGCCGCGTGGCACTCTACGGCGTGGATTACCTCATCGCTGAGAAGGAGGCTTCCAAGCACGCAGTCGGTGATATCGGATTCTCCGAGCACTGGGCACGCTACCGCGAGGAGCACGCCGAGCAGATCAAGGCGCTGAAGAAGCTCAAGGTCATGGCTGAGTCCTATGGTTTCGATATCTCGAAGCCCGCGAAGACCGCCCACGAGGCAGTGCAGTGGACCTACTTTGGCTACTTGGCCTCCATTAAGTCCCAGGACGGCGCCGCCATGTCCATCGGCCGCCTCTCCGCATTCTTCGACTGCTACTTCGAGCGCGACCTTGCCGCTGGCACCATCACCGAGGAAGACGCCCAGGAGATCATCGACCAGCTCGTGCTCAAGCTGCGCATCGTGCGCTTCCTGCGCACCGAGGACTATGACCAGATCTTCTCCGGTGACCCGTACTGGGCAACCTGGTCCGATGCCGGCTTTGGCGACGATGGCCGCCACATGGTGACCAAGACTTCCTTCCGTCTGCTGCAGACGCTGATCAACCTGGGCCCGTCCCCGGAGCCGAACATCACCATCTTCTGGGATCCGCAGCTGCCGGCGGGCTACAAGGAATTCTGTGCCCACATCTCGATTGAGACCTCCTCCATCCAATACGAGTCCGATAAGCAGATTCGTGAGCAGTGGGGCGACGACGCCGCAATTGCGTGCTGCGTGTCCCCGATGGCCGTCGGCAAGCAAATGCAGTTCTTCGGTGCCCGCGTCAACGCTGCGAAGGCCCTGCTCTACGCCATCAACGGCGGCCGTGACGAGGTCAGCGGCAAGCAGGTCGTGGACGGCTATGAAGCAATCCAGGGAGACGGCCCGCTCGACTTCGACGAGGTCTGGCAGAAGTACGAGGAGATGCTGGACTGGGTTGTGGGCACCTACGTTGAAGCCCTCAACATCATCCACTACTGCCACGACAAGTACGCCTACGAGTCGATCGAGATGGCGCTGCACGATTCGGACATCGTGCGCTCCATGGGCTGCGGTATCGCCGGCCTGTCCATCGTGGCGGACTCGCTCTCCGCCATCAAGTACGCCAAGGTCTACCCGGTGCGCGATGATTCCGGTCTGATCGTGGACTACAAGACGGAAGGTGACTTCCCCTTCTACGGAAACGATGACGACCGCGCCGATGACATCGCCGCCACCATCGTTCACACCGTGATGGAGAAGATTAAGGCCATCCCGATGTACCGCAACGCTATCCCCACCCAGTCGGTGCTGACCATTACCTCCAACGTTGTCTACGGCAAGGCCACCGGTGCCTTCCCGTCCGGCCACGAGGCGGGCACCCCGTTCGCGCCGGGCGCCAACCCGGAGAACGGCGCGGATAGCCACGGCATGGTTGCCTCCATGCTGTCGGTAGGCAAGCTGGACTACAAGGATGCACTCGACGGCATCTCGCTGACCAACACCATCACCCCGTCCGGATTGGGCCGCACCCCGGAGGAGCGCATCACCAACCTGGTGGGCGTCCTCGACGCCGGCTTCATCATGGATTCCGAATAGACCACATCCACACCACTTCCTAAGGAGAACACAACATGGCAACCAAAACTTTCGACGAGCGCCTCGCTTCCATGAAGGCCAGCCGCACCGCCAACAACATGAACTCGGGCCTCTACCACGCCAACATCAACGTCCTGGACAAGTCCACCCTGGAGGACGCCGTTGAGCACCCGGAGAAGTACCCGAACCTCACGGTTCGCGTTTCTGGCTACGCGGTGAACTTTGTGAAGCTCACCCGCGAGCAGCAGCTCGACGTCATCTCCCGTACCTTCCACCAGGGCTCCTAAATGGCAGATGGCATTACCGGCGTCGTGCGTCTTTCTCCGGAAGAAGGGGAAAAGGTGCGCGGCGCCGCCGCCGGTTTAGGAACGGATAATGACCTCGAGGGCTACACCCGCCCGGAGTTGATGCAGGCTCGCCGCTCTGGCGATGTCGCGCTCGTGCACTCCTGGGAGCTGGTGACGGCCGTGGATGGGCCTGGAACCCGCATGACCATGTTCATGTCGGGTTGCCCGTTGCGCTGCCAGTACTGCCACAATCCAGACACCATGGAGATGAAGGTCGGCACCTTGGAGCGCATCGAGGATGTGGTCAAGCGCATCAAGCGCTATAAGCCCGTCTTCAAGGCCTCCGGTGGTGGGCTGACCATTTCGGGTGGTGAGCCGCTCTTCCAGATCGCCTTCGCGCGGCGCCTGCTCAAGGAAGTTCACGATGCAGGCATCCACACCACGATCGACACCTCGGGTTACCTCGGCGCGCGCCTGCGCGATGAGGACCTGGACAATATCGACCTGGTGCTCTTGGACGTCAAGTCCGGTGACGAGGAGACCTATAAAAAGGTCACCCGGCGTGAATTGCAGCCGACGATCGACTTTGGGGATCGCCTCAACGCCATAGGCAAGCCGGTCTGGATCCGCTTCGTGGTGGTGCCGGGGCTTACCGACTCCCCAGAGAACGTCGCCAACGTTGCGCGCATTGTCTCCCGCTGGAAGAGCAACATTGAGCGCATCGAGGTGCTGCCCTTCCACAACATGGGTGCGGACAAGTGGCACGAGCTGGGCTACCCGTACACCCTGGAGGATACGAAGCCGCCGAAGCCGGAAGACGTCGAAGCTATCCGCGAGGTGTTCCGTAAGGAAGGTTTCGTGGTCTACTAGAAGCATGAAACGCTTCGGCCACACCATCAAGGAACACATCATCTCCGTCCCCTGGGACTATGACAATCCCGCCGCGGGGGAGTTCGAGCTCTACGCCCGGGAAATCATCCCACCGGGCGGTGAGAATTACCCGGCGCTGCTCTATAACCAGGGCGGGCCGGGTTTCCCGGCGCCGCGGCCGACGGGTGCCACTGGGCTGATCGGAAAGGGCCTGGAGCGCTACCGCTGGATCCTCATGGACCAGCGCGGCACCGGGCGCAGCCACCGCATCGATGAGCTCAGCCCGGCAGAGGATCGCACGGCGCAGCGCTTGGCGCAGCTGCGGCAAGAAAATATCGTGCGCGATGCCGAGCGCCTCCGCGAGCACCTCGGCGAGGAGTCCTGGGATCTCTTCGGCCAATCCTTCGGCGGCTTCATCATCACCGCCTATGTTTCGATGTTCCCGCAGTCCATTGGGCGAGCCTTCCTTACCGGCGGCCTGCCCACCCTGACCAAGGGTGCGGATGATCTCTACCGCACCACCTTTGGCAAGCTCAAGGTGCGTCACGAACGTTTCTATGCCCAGTTTCCGTGGGCACAAGCACGCATCGAGGAGCTCATCCACCACCTGGACAACTCGGAAGAGCTGTTGCCGACAGGGGAGCGCCTGTCCTCCCGCCGCTTCCGCACTATCGGCATCGAACTGGGCCGTGGTACCGGATTCGATTCTCTGGGCTACCTGCTGGAGGAGCCTTTCCGCACCGTGAACGGTGAGAAGCGCTTGCGTTCGGACTTCCTCAACGACGTGGGGCAGCGCGTGAGCTTCCAGGCTGGCCCGCTGTATGCGGCCATCCATGAATCTATCTACGGCGGCGTCGGCGGCCAGGCCGTCACCGGCTGGGCTGCTCACCGCGTGCGCGAGGAATTCCCCGAGTTCGCCGAAGGCGGCACCTATCTGACCGGTGAGCACATTTTCCCTTGGCAGTTCGATGAGGACTCGGCGCTGCGCCCCTTCAAGCAGGCCGCCGAGGAGCTCGCCGCCCACGAGTGGGCAAGCTCTCCGTATGACGCCGCCAAGCTTGCCGACGCCCCCGTTACCGCCTCCGCCGCCATCTACCTCGACGATATCTTCGTGCCCTTCGAGGATTCCCTAGCCACGGCGGAGACCTACCGCGACTTGCGCCCAGTGGTGACCAACCGCTTCCAGCACAACGGTATTAGCGAGGACGGCGCGGGGATCTTGGGTGAGCTCTTCCGGGTAGCTGACGAGCGTTAAGCGCTTCGACTGGGCTCGGGGAGTAGTCTCCCTCGCCGTGTGGCGGTGGTCACCGTGTGGCACACTGGTTAGGAAAATCTAAATCGAGCAGAAAGGATAAGCCTATGGCCGGTCTCATCGTCATTGGCGTGATTCTCCTACTTATTATTGCCACCGCCTTCGACGGTTTCTTCATCGTCCGGACGAAGGAAGCCGCCATCATTGAGCGCATGGGTAAGTTCGTGAACGTTGCTCACGCAGGCTTGCACTTCAAGCTGCCCTACGTCGACCGCGTGCGCGCCAAGATCAGCCTGCAGATCCGTCAGCTCGACGTCATGGTGGAAACCAAGACCAAGGACAACGTCTTCGTCCAGATCCCGGTTGCCGTGCAGTACGAGGTAGTCCAGGGTAGCGAGCGCCAGGCTTTCTACACTCTGTCCAACCATGAGCAGCAGATTGTTGCCTACGTGCAGGACAACGTCCGTTCCTCCGTAGCAAACATGAACCTGGATGATTCCTTCTCTTCCAAGGACACCATCGCCCGCAACGTAGCGATGTCCCTGCGCGATAACATGGCCGCCTACGGCTGGAACTTCGTTAATACTCTGGTCACCGATATTCGCCCGGATGCTCGCGTGCGCGAGTCCATGAACTCCATTAACGCGGCGCAGCGTGAGCGCGAGGCAGCCGTTGCCCAAGCGGAGGCCGAGAAGATTCGCGTGGTCAAGGAAGCCGAGGGTGCGGCCGAGGCTAAGAAACTGCAGGGTCGCGGTGTGGCTGACCAGCGTAAGGAGATCGTCGAAGGTATTGCCCAGCAGTATGAGCTGCTGCGTGCTGCCGGCGTGCAGGAGAACCCCGAGACCCTCATGCTGGTTTCCCAGTACCTCGACGCCATGGTGGACGTAGCCGACCGCGCCCACACCAACGTGCTCTACATGCCGTCTAACCCGGGTGGCATGCAGGATCTCTTCGGCGGTATGCGCGATACTTTGCTGTCCACCAACGCTATTAACGAAGCTCCGAAGCCGAAGGTGCCGGCCGGCGAAGCAAAGCACAGCCGCGAGAACGCCGCTGCTGAGCGTCGCCGCCGTGAGGAGCAGGAGCGCCGCGAGCGCGATGAGCGTGCCCGCCGCGATGCTGAGCTGATGGAGCAGGCGCAGCGCGCCCAGCAACAGGCACAAGAGCAGGTGCAGAACGCACAGCAGGGCCAGGGCTTTGGTCAGTTCTCCGGCTTCCCGGCCCCGCCGCAGGGCAACAACCAGCCGCAGAGCGCGCGCGACTACTTTGACCAGCTGCGCAACCAGCTCAACAAGGACAACTAAACACAGTTAAAACACACAAAGAGGGCCTTCCCCCAGTTTGGGAAGGCCCTCTTGTCGTTGCCCTACACGGCGTATGGAGTGGCTAGGCACTGCGAATAATAAGACGCGGTGCCTAGCGCGCTACTTACTTGGTGTAGCCGATGTTCTCCACCTCGATGACGGCGAAGGAGTTGGCACCGAAGTTCGCGATGTCCGGGCTGGTAGCCACCATGGCCGGGCCGTTGTAAATCGGCATGATGCCGAACTGACCCAGTGCTTCCTTCTCCAGCTTGTTGGCTTCCTTGATCTGCTCGTTTGGATCGGCGATCTGGGATAGCTCGTCGATCTTCTTGTCCATCTCCGGGGTACCCGTGCCGGAGCGGTTGAGCTGGGAGCCGGAGCGGTAAATCTGGCCGAAGTAGGCCACACCGAACGGATCGCCGGAGGAGAAGCCCATGGGGAAGACATCAAAGTCATAGGAGGAGGTGATCTTGGAGAAGTCCGCGGACGGGCGCTCCTCCACCTTCAGGTCCACGCCGATGTCCTTCATCATCTTCTGGGTGGCGGTGGCCAGGGCCTTGCTGATGGAAGAATCACCCAACAGCGTGTAGCGCATGGACAGCTTCTTGCCGTCCTTCTCGCGGATGCCGTCGCCGCCTTCCTTCCAGCCGGCCTCGTCGAGCAGGGACTTAGCCTTCTCGGCATCGAACTTCACCACAGACCCGAAGTTGTCCTCGTAGCCCTCCTGGGTCTGGTACAGGTTGAAGGATCCCGGCAACTCCTCGGTGTAGCCGTTGAGGCCGTTGAAGCGGATGCCGGACAGCGTGGAGCGGTCGATACCGGTCATGATGGCCTCGCGGACCTTGGCATCGGAAAGAATCTCGTTCTTGGAGTTGAGAACGATGAGCGAGTTGGACGGGGCCATGGCGGTGCGGATCTCAATGCCCTGCATGTCCTTGACTGCAGCCAGGCGCTCCTTGTTGCCCACGCCGGTGGCGTCAATCTCGCCGGCCTTGAACGCGTTGATGGAGGCCTGATCCTCCATCTGACGGTAGGTCACCTTGTCCAGGAAAGGCTTATCGCCCCACCACTTCTCGTTCGGGACGAAGGTAGCGCTGCCGCTCTGGAAGTCAACGTTTTCAACCTTGAACGGGCCCGCGCCCCACTCTGGGTGGACCTCACCGAGGTAGGCTTCGTTGAACTTCTTGGCGGAGTCAATTTGCGGCGGGAGCAGGATGTTGAACAGACCCTGCCACCAGGGGTATGCCTGCTTGAAGGTGATGACGGCCTGCTTGTCGTTCTCACCTGGCTCGACGGACTCGATGAGCTCGTAGCCATCGGTGGAGGAGACGTTAGCCTCCTCGTCCTCACCGTTGTTGAACTTCCAGGTGTTCTCGAAGGCCTTCCAGTCAATCGGGGTGCCGTCGTTGTACTGGGCCTTCTCGTGGATGGTGTAGGTGACGACGGTCTTGCCGTCCTTCTCCTCGTCCTTGACGTCCGTGATGTAGTCATTGTTGACGTGGAACTCGCCGGATCCGTCGAAAAGACCGATCTGCGGGTTGTAGAACTTCCAGACGTCGCTGGTGTAGCGGGTACCGTCGGCCTGGAAGGGGTTCTGCTGCTGGGAGATCTCGGTGATGGCCAGGCGCAGCTCGCCGCCCTGCTTGAGCTCGGAGCGGTCCTTGGCGTTGTAGGATCCGTCCAGCTTGACGTCCAGCTTCTCGCCGGCTGCGGAGTTGCTGGAGTCCTTGGAGCCATCGGAGCTGCCGGAGCCGCCGTCGGAGGCGCAGCCGGTGAGAATGAGGGCAGAGGCGGTGACCACTGCGAGGGCGGTCCTGCGGAGCTTCATGTTCATTTTTGTGTCCTTTCGAGAGGAAACATGGAGACGGGGAGTATTTAGTTATAAGTCTTGCTAAGCCGGGGTTTCGGCGGGCTGGTAAATCTCGCGCACCCGGTCACGTTCCACGGCTGGGTCTGGCACCGGGATGGCGGAGAGCAGCGCGCGGGTATAGGCGTGTTTGGGGTTGTCGAAGACCTCGTCCGTGGGGCCGTATTCCACGAAGTCGCCCTTGTACATCACGGCGACCTTGTCGGAGAGGTGGCGCACAACGGAGAGGTCGTGGGCGACGAACACCAAAGAGATGCCCAGGCGGTTCTTCAGGTCGTGCAGCAGGTTGATGATGCCGGCCTGGATGGAGACGTCGAGGGCGGAGACGGGCTCGTCGAGCACCACGATGGAGGGGTTGGTGGCGAGCGCGCGGGCCAGGCCGATGCGCTGGCGCTGTCCGCCAGAGAAGTGTCCGGGGAAGCGGTCCACCTGGTGGGATTCGAGGCCGACGAGTTTCATCAGCTCACCCACGCGCTGGCCGACGTCCCCCTCGTACCCCAGCGATTCCAGCGGCTCAGCGATGATCTCACGGATGGTCATGCGCGGGTTGAGCGAGCTCATTGGATCCTGGAAGACGATCTGGATGTCCTTGCGCAGCTTGCGGCGTGCCGACGCACTCAAGCCGGAGGTGTTGGTGCCGTTGACCACGATGGTGGAGCCCTCTGGAGGGTTGAGGTCCATGATCTCCAGCAGGGTGGTGGTCTTGCCTGAGCCGGACTCGCCCACGATGGCGAAGCACTCGCCCTGGTGGACATCGAAGCTGACGTTCTTGACCGCGTGCACGGTGCCGACGCGGCGCTTGAGAATCGCTCCCTTGATAAGCGGGAAGTCCTTGACCAGGTTCTTGACCTCCAAGGTGACTGGCCGCTTCTCATAGGGTGTGTCACCCAGCGAGTCCGGAGAGATCGTGGGCAGCGGGTACATGCGTTCACCACCGATCGTGCCGTCCTTAATCTCATCGGAGCGCAGGCAGGAGGCGAAGTGGTTGGGGGCGTCGTCCAGCGCGCGCAGCTCCGGCTCCACGGTGCGGCACTCTGACTGCACTACGGGGCAACGGTCGGCGAAGGGGCACTCGGCAGCAACCTCGATGAGGCGTGGTGGGGTACCGGCGATAGGCGTGAGAGGCTCATCGGTGGCCTTGTCCACGCGCGGCGTGGAACCGAGAAGCCCGACGGTATAGGGCATCTTGGGGTTGTTGAAGATGGTGTCGACATCGCCGAGCTCCACCGGGCGTCCGGCGTACATGACGAGAACGTCGTCGGCGGTGCCGGCGACCACGCCCATGTCGTGGGTAATCATGATGACGGCCGCACCGGTTTCGCGCTGCGCAACCTTGAGCACCTCCAGGATCTGAGCCTGGATGGTGACGTCGAGGGCCGTGGTGGGCTCGTCGGCGATGATGACGCGCGGGTTATTCGCCATGGCGATGGCGATGACCACGCGCTGACGCATACCACCGGAGAACTCGTGCGGGAAGGACTTCACGCGCTTGTCCGCCTCCGGAATGCCGACGAGTTCGAGCAGGCGAATGGCCTCCTTCTCCGCCTCCTTCTTGGAGACATCGCGGTGGGTCTGGATGGCTTCGATGAGCTGGTCGCCGATGGAGAACACCGGGGTCAGGGAGGAGAGCGGGTCCTGGAAGATCATGGCGATGTCCTTGCCGCGGATCTTCGACATGTCCTTGTCGGACTTGCCGATGAGCTCGGTGCCGGCATAGACCACGGAGCCTTCCACCTTGGCGTAATCCGGCAGCAGGCCCATAACCGCCATTGAGGTGACGGATTTACCGGAGCCGGACTCGCCCACAATGGCCAGGGTGCGGCCCGGCATGAGATCGAAGTCAACGCCACGTACGGCGTGGACGGAGCCGGCCTCCGAGGGGAAGGTGACGGACAGATTACGTACGGACAGAACCGGGTCGGCGGACGCGGCGGGATCGGTAGCGCGGCTGGCCGGGACGGCGTTGGCGTTATGCGCAGTATTCTGCGGGGTCATGCTCGGCCTCCAGAGTTCGAGTTGGGGTCAATGGCGTCGCGCAGACCGTCGGCGATGAACGCCATGGAGACGGTCAGCAGCGTGAGGATGCCTGCAGGGAAGTAGAAGAGCCAGGGTGAAGCCTCGACGGCGTTGGCGCCGCCGGCCAGGAGGGTGCCCAGGGAGACGTCGGGAAGCTTCACGCCCAAGCCCAAGAAGGACAGCGCGGTCTCCGACATGATGGTGGACACCACGCCCAGGGCCGCTTGGATGATGAGCAGCGAACCGATGTTGGGCACTACGTGGCGGAAGATGGTGCGCAGGCGCGAAACACCCATGTAGTCCGCGGCGCGGACGTAGTCGTTCTCGCGCACGCTGAGCGCCATGGCCCAGATGACACGCGCCGGGTACATCCAGCCGAAGACGATGAGCACCACGATGAGCAGCTTCCAGTCACCGCCGGAATCGGAGACCACCAGAGCGATGAGCAGGAAGGTCGGGATTGCCAGCAGGAAGTGGATGACGGCCAGGATGACCTTTTCCACCGCGCCTCCGTACATGGCCGCGGCCGCGCCGATGAAAGCGGACAACACCGTGGATGCTATCGACACGATAAGCGCAATGATGAGCGAGCGGCCCAGGCCGTGGACGGTTTGCGCGAAGAGGTCGTTACCGGAATCGGTCGTGCCGAACCAGTGCTCGGAGGAAGGTCCGGTGGACAGGTTGAAGAAGTCCGGCTCATCGAAACCCCAGGGGGTCAGCAGGCTGCCAAAGATGGCCAGCAGGGTGAGCAACACGAAGATGACGAGGCCGACGGCCGCGAACTTGTTGCGGAAGAAGCGGCGAACGTACAGCTTGAGCTTTGAGGTGCCGCGGAACTCGTTGCTGGAGAACTGCTTGCGCTGTGCGTCATCGACATCGACGCCGGAACCAAGTGCGGACTGTGCGCTGGGTTCGGTCTGCGGTGAAAAGTCAGCAGTGGCGGTATGCGGGCGCACGCCAAGGTTGTCCGCGGCGGTGTCGATAGCGAGATCGTTGCGGCGGTGGCGTTGCGGCTGACGTGCTGCCGAGCGCGGCGACGTGGATTTCTTTTCTGGAGACATTTAGCTCACCCTTACTCGCGGATCGAGGGCTACGACGACGAGGTCAGCCAAGATTGCGGAGAAGGCAATCATGACGGCGCCGAAGGCGGCGACGGCGGTGGTGCCGTTGACATCGTTGCGGCTGATGGTTTCGATGAAGTACTGGCCCATTCCCTTCCACGCGAAGATGGTTTCCGTCATGATGGCGCCGGTGAAGATACCGGGAACGGAGAAGGCCACGGAGGTCGCAACCGGGATGATGGAGGTGCGCAGGGCGTGCTTGCGAATAGCCTGCGCACGGGTCAGGCCCTTGGCGCGGGCGGTGCGCACATAATCGGCGTTCAGGTTATCCAGCAGCAAGGTGCGCTGCATCATGTGATACCCGGCGTAACTGATGATGATGAGGGAAATGGACGGCAGGATGAGGTGCTGCGCCATATCCAGAAGTTTGGGGAAGAAGCCCTCGACGCCGAGGCTGGACGCGCCCGTCACATAAACCACGCGGTGGCCGGTGACGCGGTTGATCCACAGGCCACCGGCAACAACCAGAATGGAGGCGACGACCACGTGGGTGTTCATCGTGATGATGGAAACACCCTGCCAGAAGCGGTCAGCCGCTTTGTATTGGCGGGAAGCGGTGTAGACACCGAGGCCAACGCCGATGATGACGGAGAGGATTGTGGCGACGAGCAGCAGCTGCGCCGAGACGAGCGCGCGGTGAGCGATTTGCGCGCTGACCGGGTCGCCGAGAGGGGAGGTACCCCAGTCCCAGTGGAAGAGAATGTTAGAGAGCCAGCCCCACCAGCGCTCAATAAGCGGGGTCTCAGGATTGAGTCCGAGCGGAGTGAGGATGCGGCCGATTTCTTCCGGCTCGAGTGGTGGGTTGCGGCCGACATAATTTGATCGGGGATCAAGGAAGGTTGCGGCCAGGAGATACGCGATATTAGTCGCGAGGAAGATGACTACCAGCCAGCTGGCGGTCTTCTTGATGATGTACTTGAACATCACTATTCCTTCGCAGGGTTTGTCTCGGCAGATTCGGTGACTATGGCGGCCGATAAGAGTTAACGGCACTCATGTGACCTAGGCCTCAGGCTAGGTGCTGTGTCACATATTAAAAGAAATGTGAGACGGGAGAGGAATAATGATTGTTTTTATTTCATGGGGGGTACTCCCCGCGTGTGAAAACTTTGTATTAATTACATATTAATTGGCCTATAGAAATCTGCAAGCAGGGGAGTGTCGGTGCAGGGACTGAAAGCTTCTTTGGGCTCACAAATCGTGCCTGATTGCCTGGGTGGGAGTGAATAATATGCGCATAGTTTGGGGGTAGTGTGCAGGGGGATTGTGCTGAATAGATAAGGGGTAAGGAACGCTCAGCAAGCATGCAGGAGCCGGCTTAGCGCATCTTTTTCTGCCTCCGTGACCCAGATTTCATAGACTGCTTTTACCTCGACGATGCGACGCGCATACTCACAGCGAAAACCTTTGTTGGGCGGCAGCCACGTGGCGGCATCGCCAGCGCCTTTCTGCTGGTTGAGAGGACCATCGACGGCAAGGAGGTTGCGGGGATCATTGGCAAAGTTGCGGCGCTTCTCGGGTGACCATTGCTGGGCGCCTTTCTGCCAGGCGTCGGCCAGCGCCACAACGTGATCGATCTGCACCGCACTCGAGGTTTGTGCCCCGCGCTGAAACTCAATGTCCTGGCCCGAATAAGGATCATGCAAGGTGCCGGCGAGCGCCACGCAGTCGTGGGTTCCTTCCTTGAGCACGAGGCTTTCCGGATCCAGGTCCCTGCGGAGGATATCGTTGCGGGTGTCGCAGCCGTTGTGGCCAAACTTCACCGTGACGTCATCGGACCAGGCCTGGCCGAATTCCTCGCGCTCATAACCGGTCATGGGAGCGCGGCCCTTGACCTCCAGAGAATCTAGGGCGGCGAGCGCTTCGGCGATGTCTGGCGCAATGTCTGGCGGGGGCGTGGCTTCGTCGGAGTGTTCTTCTGTGGGGGCTTCTTGCGCGGGCGCCGCTGTTGTTGTGGAAGCACTCGGCCCCGCCGCTGGGGGAGCAGCCGGGGAGGGAAGGAGCAGGCCGACCACCACGAGCACAGCCACCGCGGCGTTGAGGAGCGCGGCGATGAAGAACGGGGTTCGAGAGGCCATGACGAATTGATCCTAGTGGGTAGAATCGGCACACGGTATGAGTATCGATATGTTCTTTGACGAGTACCTCGCTGAACGCGGTTTGAAGCGCTCGGCGGAGGTCATCCCGGATCACGCCTGCCAGGTCTTTTGCGGTATGCCGAAGCCGACATCGCATCCTTCCCTCGATGAGGCCGTGCAGCTTGTTGCGCGCACTTTGGGGGAGTAGCGCAGGTGTCTGATTTCCACGTCTCTGTGCCTTTGTCCGCGCGCCTAGACGCCGAGCTTTTCGCACTCTTTTTCTCCGGGCAAGGCTATGCCTGGCTGCCGACGCTGCGCAGTGCCCTCGCTGCCGGCGTGCGACCGCAACTGGCTGAGTACCTCGCCGAGGCAGAAGAACTCCTCGCTCCGCTGGAGGACGAGCTTGTGCCCGCCGCGCCACGCGGTTTTGACCCTCTGGCCTGGGCGGACGAGGAGCCTGCGTGGGCGCACGCGCTTGCCGACGCCTCGCTTTCCACCCCCGGCATTCTCACCGCTCAGCTGGCCGTACTCGAATGCTTGCGCGCGCACGGAGTAGAACTCGACGACGCCGTCACCAGCATTGGTCACTCCCAAGGCGTACTCGCCGCAGCGGTGGTGGAGAAGCGCATGAGACCAGCGGAGGCCCTGGCGCTGGCACGCCTCATCGGTGCAGCCATGACGACTACCGCGCGCAGCGCTGGGCTCATACGCACCCCGCAGGGCGCGCCCATGGCGGCGGTGACGGGCGCGACGAGACAGCAACTGCGCGAAGTCGGAGCACACATCGGGCTCGACAACGGCCGTGGGCGCTTCGTCATCGTCGGAACACCGGCTGAGCTCGCCCGAGTGAAGGCCACGCTGCAGGAGAGCTCACCCCTTAATGACGAGAGGGAAGGGGAGTCAGCCGCCATCGCTGTCACCGACCTTGAGGTTTCAGCAGCGTTCCACCATCCCACCATGCAGTTTGCGGTGGAGCAGGTGGAAAGCTGGGCGGAGCGAATCGGCTTGGACCTAGAAATCACCGCGCAGCTCGCGCGGGCCGTGCTCACGGATTACGTGGACTGGACCGAGCGCATTGACTCGGCGCTCGAAGCCGGGGCTCGCTGGATATTAGAAGTGGGGCCTTCCCGCGGGGTGGAGCCGTTGACGCGGGACATTGTTGCTGGACGCGGCGTGGGCACGCTTGCCGTGGGGACGGCGGAAGGACTGGCTCAGCTCGCGGAACCGGGTCGCGCACCGGCTCTGCCCCGCGCGTGGTCCGAGTGGGCCCCGCGCATTGCAAACGGGCGCCTAGTGACTGCCTTTACGCGAGCCACCGGCTACTCACCAGTCATGCTCCCCGGGATGACCCCCACCACTGTGGAACCAGGCATCGTCGCCGCAGCCGCCAACGCCGGGCACTGGGCGGAGCTGGCCGGCGGAGGACAGCACACCGATGACATCCTGCAGGAGAACCTGCACAACCTGGGCCGGCTGCTGCAGCCCGGGGTGAACGTCCAGTTCAATGCGCTGTACCTCGCGGCTTCCCAGTGGCGTCGCCAGATCGAGGGGCCGAACTCGATTCTGCGAGCACGCGCAGCAGGAGCACCCATCAACGGAGTGGTGATTTCCGCTGGCATTCCGCCCGTGGAGGAGGCCGTGGAGCTGGTGGAGAAGCTCCACGCCAAGAACATCCCCTGGGTCGCCTTCAAACCGGGAACTTCGGCGCAGGTGGAGGAGGTACTCCGTATCGCCGATGCTCTCACTGAGACCACCTTCATCATGCAGCTGGAAGGCAGCGCGGCCGGTGGCCACCACTCCTTAGAAGGTCTCGATGAGGTCCTTGTTGCTACCTACGCGCGGATCCGCGAGCGTGACAATGTCCTCCTCACCGTTGGTGGGGGAATCGGTACCCCGGCGCGCGGTGCAGAGTACCTGCTGGGTACGTGGGCGCAGCGCTTCGGCCTGCCCGCAGCACCAGTCGATGCCATCATGGTGGGCACCGCTGTCATGGCGGCGAAGGAGTCCACCGCATCCGAGTCGGTGAAGCAGGCTCTTGTCGCCGCGCACAGCGGGGACGTTGTGTCGGGCCGCTCGGACCTAGGGGCGGACATCCATGAGCTGGACAACTCTTTCGCCCGCGCCGGGCGCCTTCTGGATGAGGTGGCCGGTGACGCCGCGGCCGTAGAAGCACGCCGCGCCGAGATCATTGAGGCCATCGGGCGCACGTGCAAGCCCTATTTCGGGGACCTCGATGAGATGTCCTATTCCGAGTGGCTGCAGCGCTACCCTGAGCTGTCTTACCTGGACGGCTGGGTCGATGAATCCTGGTTGAGTCGATTCACGCGCATGGTGGCTCGCGCCGAAGCCCGCCTTCATCCGACCGACCACGGCGAGATTGAGTTGCGCGTTGAGGTTGACCGCGAAAACCCAGCTGAGGCAAGTGCACAGCTCACCGAACTCTACGGTGACGCCGCGCTGCACCCGACCGACGCCGCGTGGTTCATTCAACTCGTGGATGGACCGGGCAAACCCGCAAACTTTGTGCCGGTCATCGATTCTGACGTGCGCCGCCGCTGGCGTCGCGACACCTTGTGGCAGGCGCACGATGAACACTACGAGGCCGATGAGGTCTGCATCATCCCCGGCACGGCGGCTGTTGAGGGAATCGAGCAGGCTAACGAGCCGGTGGCGCAGGTGCTTGGCCGCTTCGAGCAGGCGGCGCTTGCGCTTCTCGACGACTCCAGCGAGGAGCCTGTCTTAAGTAATGAAGAGCTCATCCACCGCGCCCCGGGCCTGAATTGGGCCGGGCGCGAGCAGCCCAACCCCCTGAGCCTTGGCCTTGATGGGGCCGAGCTGGACACTGCGGTCGACGACACCATGTGGTTGACCGTTCCTTTTCACACCGGCGCTGAGCTGCGCGTTCGCATCACCCCGCCGAGCGTTCCGGGTGCCTCACCACTCGTTAAGGTCGGGGATGCCGAATCCGCTATGCGGGAGCTCTTGCGCCAAGCTATCGGCGGTGACCTACCTGAGGTTGATTCGGGGGCCGCAACAATCAGCGCTCACCTCAGCGCCACCGATATCGCCCACTACAGCGCGGTGACGAGCGGGGAAATGAGCGCTACTGTCTCGCCCGATGTCCTCGTCGGCCCCGCCTGGCCGGCCACCTTCGCTGTGCTGGCCGGTGCCCACACGCAGTCAGGGGAGCCGGTGGTGGAGGGCTTCCTTGACCTCGTCCACCTTGAGCATTCGCTGAGCCTCAAGTCAGACACCTGGGAGCTGCTTCGCAGCAGCGTCGCCCTGGGCTGGGAGCCCTTGGCACTGAACTACACCGCAGCACTGAAAGACGTTCGCGATACGCCCTCGGGGCGCCTCATCGACGTGAGCGTTGCTGTCGCCGCCGCGGTAGGCGGCGGCGAGCGCGAATTTGCGCAGTTGCACGAGCGCTTCCTTATTACCGGGCGGCGCGGTGATGCCCCGCTCGAGACCGTGGGCGCCACAGTTCAAGGCTCGCAAGAAAACAGCGCAGAGCCGTCCTTCCGTGAGACACCGCGCTCCTTCCGCCACCGCACCACCGCGGTGGCACCGGAATCGCTGCGGCCCTTTGCCGTGGTCACGGGGGATAGGAACCCTATCCACCTGTCTGCGAACGCAGCGGCATTGGCGGGGCACCGTGAAGGCCCCATCGTCCACGGCATGTGGACCTCGGCGCTGGCGCAAGCAGCCGTGGCTTTCGACGGGGCTCGCGTCCTCGAGTGGTCCGTTACCTGGCTTGCACCCGTGCTTCCCGGCAGTGAGGTGGAGTTCGAGGTGGAACGGGTGGGTGTCGACAAGCGCAGCGGCTACGGCGAGATCCGCAGCGTGACCGCCACCAGCCAGGGCGTTCCGGTGCTGCAGGCGCGAGCGACGATGAGCAGCCCCACTACCTTCTATGCCTTCCCCGGCCAGGGCATCCAGTCCCCGGGGATGGGGATGAAGGACTATGCGGAATCCGCAGCGGCGCGCGCGGTGTGGGAGCGCGCGGACAAGCACACGCGGCAGAGCTTGGGCTTTTCCATTCTGGAGATCGTCCGCCACAACCCCGACACCGTGGTGGTGGATGGTGAGACCTTCACCCACCCGGACGGCGTGCTTTATCTGACGCAGTTCACGCAGGTGGCCATGGCCACGCTCGGCTGCGCACAGATCGCGGCACTCAAGGAATCCGGGGTCCTCGAGCACGGTGCTTTTTTCGCGGGCCACTCGGTGGGCGAGTACAACGCCCTAGCCGCTTATGCCGAGGTCCTGTCCTTGGAGGCGGTCCTGGACATTGTTTATGTCCGCGGCCTCACCATGCACCGTCTGGTCGAGCGCGATTCCGCGGGCCAGTCGCTCTACGGTTTGGCAGCGCTGCGCCCGCACAAGATGGGGATGAGCGCGGGCGAGGCCTTCGCCCATGTCGCCCGCGTGGCCGCAGAGACCGGCGAGTTCCTTGAGGTGGTCAACCACAATATTGCCGGGCGCCAATATGCAGTTGCCGGCACGAAGGCGGGCCTGGATGCGCTGGCGAGCGACGCCGAGCGGCGCGCCCCTGGGCAACGTGCCGTCATCCCCATCTCGGGGATTGACGTGCCCTTCCACTCCTCCCGCTTAGTGAGCGGCGTGGCAGATTTCCGCGCGCACCTTGACGCGCTCATCCCTGAAGGGATCAACCTCGATGCCCTGGTGGGGCGCTATATTCCAAACCTCGTGGCGCGGCCCTTCGCGCTCAGCCGCGAGTTCGTGGAATCCATCGCCGCGGTGGTGGATTCGGAACCCATCGCGGAGATCCTGGCGGACTTCGATGGTGCCATGGCAAGCCCGGCGCGCTTGGGGCGAACCCTGCTCATCGAGCTTTTGGCCTGGCAGTTTGCCTCCCCGGTGCGCTGGATAGAGACCCAGGACCTGCTCTTTGGGCAGCTCGGCGTGAAGCGTTTCCTCGAGGTTGGCGTTGGTGCCGCGCCGACGCTGACCAACATGCTGGGCCAAACCCTGCGCCTGCCCCAGTACGCGGGCAGCACAGGCATCGAGGTGCTGAATTACGAGCGCGACCGGGGGCGAGTCTTTGCCGAAGACGCCGAGCCGGTGCCCGACTCAGCAGCGGAGGTGGCTGCGCAGCCGGACGCTGCCGAAACGGAACCGGCAGAATCTGAGTCGAGGCAAGCAGTCGACAGGGCACACCGGGAAGACTCCGTCCACGCCCCGCGCGAGGAGGCGCCGGCCGCGGTGACGGACCGCCCGCTCAGCGTGCACCAGGCCCTCGAGATGCTCATTGGGCTGTGGACGAAGGTCCGCCCCGATCAGATGGCGGCGACCGATTCCATCGAAACCCTCGTGGAAGGCGTGTCCTCCCGCCGCAACCAGTTGCTCGTTGACCTCGGCGTGGAGTTCGGCGTCAGCGCCATCGAGAATGCCGCGGATGCGCCTCTCCCGCAGCTGGCGGAGAGCGTGGCGCAGCGCGCGCCGGGCTATGCAACCTTCGGGGAGGTCCTCAGAGAGCAGGTCGCGCAGGCTCTCAACCGGCTCACCGGGCCCGCGGGCAAGAAGCCGAGCTACGTGGCCGAGCGCGTGAGCAGTACCTGGGGATTGGGGCCGGGCTGGGTCGATCGCGCGACCGTGCAGCTGGTCCTGGGCACGCGCGAGGGCTCCTCGCTGCGCGGTGGGGACTTGGCTAGCTTACCCATGACCGCCGTGGCCTCGGCGGCTGAGCTCGATGCGCTCATCGACGCCGCCGTGAGCGCCGCCGGCGAGCGCGAAGGAGTCTCGCTGCACAAGGCCGTAGCAGCAACGCCACACGAGACCGTGGACCCGGAGGCGGTGCGCACTTATACCGAGCGCCTTGAAGCGGCGCTGGAGGACTCCGCCCGCGCGGCACTCGCCGCCTTGGGGCGCGAGGAGGCCCCGACTGAGCAGGTTGAGGACACCGTGCACACGGAGCTGGAGCAGCTCGTTGCAGCGGAGCTCGGCCCGGACTGGCAGCAGCGCGTCGCCCCCGCTTTTGATGCGCGCAAGGCAGTGCTTCTCGACGACCGCTGGGCCAGCGCCCGCGAGGACATCGCCCGCGCGGCCGCGGCCGGTGAAGCCGAGCCTGAGCTGGACGTGCTGGGCGCTGGAGAGGAGGTTGCGCTCCTGGCCGAGCACTTCGGCTACGAAGACCTGGTCCGCGATGCCCGCACCCCGGCTGACGGGTTGCTCTTCGCTGACCAAGTAGCCGTGGTGACGGGTGGCTCGCCAGGTTCGATTGCCGCCGAGCTCATCGGCGGGTTGCTCGCGGAAGGCGCGACCGTGATCGCCACGACCTCCCAGCTGGGCCACGAGCGCCTCGAGTTCTATAAGCAGCTCTATCGTCACCGTGCCGTCGGCGCGGCGGCGCTGTGGGTCGTTCCAGCAAACCTCAATTCCTTCGCGGACGTGGATGCACTCGCGGAATGGATTGCGGCGGAGCGCACCGCCATTGTGGGTGGTGAGTCCGTACAACTGAAGCCGGCCTACGTGCCGGATCTGCTCTTCCCCTTCGCCGCGCCGCGCGTGGCGGGCACCCTCCAGGATGCGGGGGCAGGGGCGGAGTCCCAGATGCGTCTGCTTTTGTGGTCGATGGAGAAGCTCATCGCGTCGCTGTCCGCCGTGGGCGCGGATACACACGTGGGCCACCGGCTGCACGCGGTGCTTCCGGGCTCGCCCAACCGTGGGCGCTTCGGCGGCGATGGCGCCTACGGCGAGGCCAAGGCGGCCCTCGATGCCTTGGTTAACCGCTGGTCCGCAGAGCAGTCCACGTGGGGCGCGCGGACCTCGCTGGTGCACGCCCACATCGGCTGGGTGCGCGGCACCGGCCTGATGGGCGGCAACGATCCGCTGGTGGAGCAGGTAGAGGCCCGCGGCGTGCGGACCTTCTCAGCGAAGGAGATGGCGGTGCTGCTTCTCGACGCCACCGCCTCTTCCGACATCCGCGCCGAAGCAGCACAGGCGCCGCTGAGCGTGGACCTCACTGGCGGGCTGGCCGAGGCTGAGCTTGACCTAGCCGCGCTTGCCCGGGATTCACAGTCAGAGGATGCAGATGCATCGAGCGCAGCTGCTAGATCGGGCGAAGAGAAGGCTCCGCGAACGGCGAAGGCCCTGCCGAATGTGCTGAGGCCTGCAGAGTGGACCAGCCCCGACTTCAGCGGGGTGACGCAGTCCCTCGAGGACATGGTGGTCATCGTCGGTGCCGGCGAGCTCGGTCCGCTGGGCTCCTCGCGCACGCGCTTTGAGGTGGAGGTCGGTGGAGAGCTCTCTGCGGCTGGCGTGCTGGAGCTGGCGTGGAGCCGCGGGCTCATCAGCTGGGATGAGCGCACGGCCGGATGGCTGACAGTCGAAGGGGAGGAGTTAGCGGAGGAAGACGTCTACGAGCGCTTCCACGACGAGGTCCTCGCCGGGATTGGTGTGCGCCGCTTCCACGATGACTTCGGCCCGCACCTGCCCATGGTGGATAACCTCGCGCCCGAGCTGACCACCATCTACTTGGAGAAGCCACTGAGCTTTACCGTGCAGGACGAAGAGACAGCGCGGAGCTTCGTCGATAGTTGCGAGGGCGCCACACTGCGTCGCGTCACTGATCCGACTGGTGAGGTTGAATGGCAGGTCACACGGCCCGCAGGCTCGTCGGTGCGGGTTCCGCGGCGCGTGACCATGACCCGCTTTGTGGGCGGCCAGATTCCGGAGGGCTTCGACCCACAGGTCTACGGCATCCCCGCGGACATGGTGGATAACCTCGACCGCCTCGCCCTGTGGAACCTTGTGTGCACCGTGGATGCCTTCCTTTCCGCAGGCTTCAGCCCGGCCGAGCTCTTGGCCCACGTCCACCCGGCGCGCGTGAGTTCCACCCAGGGGACCGGCATGGCAGGCCAGGAGGCGCTGCGTTCGCTGTACGTCGATAAGCTGTTGGGCCAGCCGCGCCCCAACGACATCCTCCAGGAAGCGCTGCCCAACGTCATTGCCGCGCACGTGATGCAGTACTATGTCGGCGGCTATGGCCAGATGGTGCACCCGGTGGCCGCTTGTGCCACGGCGGCGGTGTCGGTGGAGGAGGGCGTCGACAAGCTGCGCCTGCACAAGGCCGATTTCGTGGTGGCCGGCGGCGTCGACGCCCTGTCCATCGAGGGCATTACCGGCTTTGGTGACATGGCGGCCACCGCCGATAGCGCCGAGATGATGTCGAAGGGGATTGAACACCGCTTCTTCTCCCGCGCCAACGACCGCCGCCGCAGCGGCTTCGTGGAATCCGAAGGCGGCGGGACCATCCTGCTTGCGCGGGGAACCTTTGCGGCGGAGATGGGGCTGCCGGTGCTTGGCGTGGTGGGCTTTGCCGAGTCCTTCGCCGACGGCGCACACACCTCCATCCCCGCGCCGGGCCTGGGTGCACTCTCCGCGGCGCGGGGTGGGAAGGACTCCCGCCTGGCGCGCTCGCTGGAGGCCCTCGGCGTGGGCGCGGACGATATCGCGGTGGTGTCGAAGCACGATACGTCCACCAACGCCAACGACCCCAACGAATCGGATCTGCACGAGCGCATCGCCGCCGCACTCGGCCGCAGCCCCGGCAACCCGCTGTATGTGGTTTCGCAGAAGAGCCTGACCGGGCACGCCAAGGGCGGTGCCGCCGCCTTCCAACTCGTCGGCCTGACTCAGGTGCTGCGCAGCGGAATTCTCCCGCCGAATCGTTCGCTTGATTGCGTCGATCCCGTGCTGCGCCGTCACTCGCACCTGCTGTGGCTGCGCCAGCCGTTGGACCTTCGCCGCACCCCGCCGAAGGCGGGCCTGGTGACCTCCCTGGGCTTCGGGCATGTTTCCGCCCTCATCGCGCTGGTCCACCCGGGTGCTTTCTTTGCCGCATTGGCCCGGGAGCAGGGTGGGGGCGTGGCCGAAGCCTGGCGAGTGGCCGCCGCCGATCGCGAGCTGCGTGGACTGCGACGCTTGGAAGAAGCCATGCGAGGTGGAGCAGCGCTGTACGAGAGGCCGGTGAACCGCAACCTCGGCTCGGGCCCAGCTACCGAGGTGACCGAAAGAGAGGCCGCGGTGCTGCTGAGTGAATCCGCGCGGCTGCGTGACGGCATCCTCGAACCGGAGGGAGGAGGCACAACGCAACGGGGGTAGCTTCCGTTGACGTATCCCCAGCGTGCAGCCTCTGGAACGATAAAGAAGCAGGTCAGGTGGGTTGGAGAAGTCCCCCAATCTGGGGCACCATGCAAGGGTGAATAAAGCTAAGAAGCCACTACTAGGCCTTATTTCGGTAGCCGCTGCCACCCTTCTTGCCGCCTGCTCCGCCACCGGTGGTGCGCCCCGCCCCGAAGCGGACGGCGAGCTAGCCGGTGGCGTCGACACTGAGCGTCTTGTCGTCGCCATGATTTCCCACGGCGCGCCGGGAGATACGTACTGGGACCTCGTGCGCAAAGGTGCGGAGGATGCCGCCCGCAAGGACAACATCGAGCTGCGCTACTCCTCCGACCCGGAAGCGCCCAACCAGGCTAACTTGGTGCAGTCCGCCATTGACTCCGGTGTGGACGGCATTGCCGTAACCATGCCCAACTCTGCGGCGATCGGGCCGGTAGCCAAGAAGGCCGCGGATGCCGGCATCCCCACCGTGGGGCTTAACGCCGGCATGGATGATTATCAGAAGTATGGAATGAGCGCCTTCTTCGGCCAAGAGGAAAAGGTGGCCGGTACCAAGGCCGGCGAGCGGCTCAAGGACGATGGCGCCAAGCACGTTCTGTGCGTCATCCACGAGCAGGGCAACTCTTCACAGGAGTCGCGCTGCGCCGGCGTGAAGGACGGCCTGGACAACGGCAAGGTGGAGATCCTCTACGTCAACGGCAAGGATCTGACCTCCGCGCAGTCCACCATTAACGCGAAGCTGAGCCAGGATCCTTCCATCGATTGGATCATGGCGCTGCAGGCCTCCGTGGCCATGCGCTCCGCCGACGCGGTTGCCGACGCCTCCTCCCAGGCCAAGGTCTCCACTTTCGACACCAACGCCGAGCTTGTCGACGCCATCGCGGACAACCGCATAGAGTGGGCCGTCGATCAGCAGCCTTATATGCAGGGCTACCTCGCCGTCGACTCGCTGTGGTTGGCGCACCGCAACGGTTCCACGATGGGCGGCGGCCGCCCCGTGTACACCGGTCCCTCCTTCGTGGATTCCACCAACGTGGACATCATCTCCGAATCCGCTAAGGCAGGTCTGCGATGAGCGAAACCGCTACTGCATCAGACGAGGCTCTATCTAGCCCCGCCGATACGCGCCTGACCCGTCGCAGCGGTTTCGCGCGCCTCATCCGCCGCCCAGAGTTGGCCAGCCTGCTCGGTGCTGTGGTCATCTTCGTCCTCTTTATGATTGTGGCGCCCGCCTTCCGCTCGGTGGAGGCCTTCTCCACGGTGCTCTACGCCAGTTCCACGCTGGGTATCGTGGCCCTGGCGGTGGGCCTGCTCATGATTGGTAACGAGTTTGATTTGTCCTCGGGCGTGGCGGTGACCTCCGCGGCGCTCGTGGCCACCATGCTCAACTACAACTTCCACCTAAACTCGTGGGTGGGCGTGGGGCTGTCCCTCATCACCGCACTGACCATCGGTGCGCTCAACGGCTTCCTTGTGGTGCGCACCAAGATTGACTCCTTCCTCATCACCCTGGCGGCCTTCCTCATGCTGCAGGGTCTCAACCTGGCGATTACCAAGCTGGTCACCGGCCAGGTAGCAACCCCGATTATCTCGGACATGGAGGGCTTCGGCTCTGCTCGCGTCATTTTTGCCGGCACTATCCACATCGGCAGCTTGAGCATCCGCGCTACCGTCATCTGGTGGATCCTCTTCGTCGCTATTGCCTCGTGGGTGCTCTACAAGACGCGCTGGGGAAATTGGATCTTCGCCGTTGGTGGCGACGATGAAGCCGCCCGCGCCGTCGGCGTTCCCGTGCGCCGCGTCAAGGTGGCGCTGTTCATGCTCGTCGGATTTGCAGCGTGGTTCGTGGGCATGCATACCCTTTTTGCCTTCGACTCCATCCAGGCCGGCCAAGGCATTGGTAACGAGTTCCTCTACATCATCGCTGCGGTCATTGGAGGCTGCTCCATGACCGGTGGGCGCGGTACCGCGGTGGGCACCGCCATCGGCGCGCTTATCTTCGGCATGACCAACCAGGGCATCGTGTACGCCGGCTGGAACCCCGACTGGTTCAAGTTCTTCCTCGGCGCGATGCTGCTCTTTGCTGTGCTCACGAACACCTCGGTGGCCAACTTTACGAGGAAGCGATAACCATGATTGAGCTGCACGATATTTCCCAAACCTTCGGCAACTTCCACGCCCTGCGCGGTATCAACCTCCGCGTCAAGGAAGGCGCAGTGACCTGCGTTCTGGGTGATAATGGCGCGGGCAAATCCACGCTGATCAAGATCCTCGCCGGCCTCAACCAGCCCACCGGCGGCACCATCACCGTCGATGGGGAAGAGGTGAATTTCACCAGCCCGCGCGATTCCCTCGATGCTGGTATAGCTACCGTGTACCAGGATTTGGCGCTGGTGCCTTCGCTGTCGGTGTGGCGCAACTTTTTCTTGGGTCAGGAGCTCACCGGGGCGCTGGGGAGCTTGCGTGAAGAAGAAATGAAGCGGATTACGCATGACCAGCTGGCCGAGATGGGCATTGAGCTTGGCGACGTCTCCGTGGAACTCTCAGCTCTCTCCGGCGGCCAGCGCCAGGTGGTCGCCATTGCTCGCGCCATTTACTTCGGCGCGCGCTACATCATCTTGGACGAGCCGACCGCCGCGCTCGGCGTGAAGCAATCGGGCATGGTGCTGCGCTTTATCGACGCCGCCCGCGAACGCGGAATGGGCGTGGTGTTCATTACGCACAACCCGCAGCACGCTTACCTCGTGGGTGATCACTTCATCGTGCTCACGGTGGGGCAGATGTCGCTGGATGCCTCCAAGGAAGAGGTCACGCTGCCGGAGCTGACCCAGTGGATGGCCGGCGGCGACGAGCTGGAGGAGCTCAAGCAAGAGTTAGCGCGTTAGAACGCGCTGTGGGGCAGCTAAGCTGGCCCGTATGACAGTGAGCGGCGTGAGCGTGGGCACCGACCTAGTGCACATCCCTTCTTTTGCCCAGCAGCTGGAGCTTCCCGGAACGCGCTTTGCGCGGGTCTTTAGCGCTTCCGAGCTGCGCGTGGCGCAGGCCCGTGGACTGAGCGGTGCCGCCCGCGCGCAGCACTTCGCGGGGCGCTGGGCAGCGAAGGAGGCCTTCATCAAGGCGTGGTCGCAAGCGCTCTACGGGCATCCGCCGGTCCTGGCGGAGGAGGCCGTGGACTGGGCCGAGATTGAGGTCCGCCCCGATGCGTGGGGCCGCGTGGCACTCGAGCTGCGGGGCGAGATTGCCCGTCTCACGCGGGAATCCCTGGGGGATTTTTCTACGGCGTTGTCGATCAGCCACGATGGTGACTACGCCACCGCTGTCGTGCACCTTTCGCGGCACACGCCATAACCCACGCCATGACCTAGGCGCTGGTCGCGATGGCGAAGAGGTAGGCGATGAGCATGCGCTTAATTTCTTCCACCACGCCATCGAAGCTCTCCTCCGAGCGCATGGTGCTGTAATTGAGCAGCGAGACCACGGTGTGGACGAGGAAGGCCGCAATTTCCACTCGGGCGGACTCGTTCATGCCTTGGGCAAGTGGTTCGATGATCTCGGCGATAGGTTTGAGCAGAGACAGCTCCGTATCAGCGGCCGTGGCGCGGGTGGCCGGCGTGGACTGCACGGCATGCCACACCGCGCGGCGCGAACGGTCCTCGCGCCAGACCCGCGCCATGCGATCAATGAACTCCTCGAGAAAGTCCGGCCACTGCAGGGCCGGCACGCGCTGGGAGAATCGCTCTACCTCCGCCAGCATTTCGGCGGTGTCCTGGCGGTCAAGCTCGCAGATCAGCACGTACTTGTTGGCGAAGTATTGATACAGCGTGCCAATCGGCACTTCTGCGCGGCGCGAGACCTCATCGAAAGTAAAAGACTCGAAGCCATGGTCCACGAGCGTCTGACGCGCGCAGGACAAAATCCGGTCATACTTGGCCCGGCTACGCGCCTGCGCTGGGCGACGCCTCGGGACCAGTATCTCCGGAGACTTCGAGCTAGATTCCACGGTTTAGTTGAGCCCCTTGAGCACGCGGGCGACGTGGCCGGTGGCCTTGACGTTGTACATGGCTTGGCCAATGGTGCCGTCTTCCTCGACGAGGAACGTGGAGCGGATAACACCCTGGACGATCTTGCCGTAGTTCTTCTTCTCACCGAAAGCGCCGTACGCAGTCATGACCTCCTTATCGGGGTCAGAGAGCAGCGGGAAGTTCAGCTCGTGGTCCTCACGGAACTTAGCCAGGGCCTCGGGCTTGTCGGGGGAGATGCCCACCACGGCGATGTTCATGCCATTGAGCTGCTCTAGGCTATCGCGGAAGTCGCAGGCTTCCTTCGTGCAGCCAGGGGTGTTGGCGCGCGGGTAGAAGTAAACCACGACGCGCTGGCCGGCATAGTCGCTCAGGCTTACGGTGTTGCCGGCATCATCGCTGAGGGAAAAAGCGGGGGCTTTGTCACCCACGGACAGTCGTTGTGCTTCAGTCATGGTGTATAGCCTACCGTGCTCTCCCTTAGGACTCTTTGGTGAATCTCAGTTCGCTCGCCGCAGCACAGCTGAGACAAAACTTGGCCAACTCTGCAGGGGAGCTGGTGGTCAATGTAGAATGTCCACGTTAGAACCTCAACGGTTAGAAAGACACTAACCGCAACAACACCGAACGAAGCCAAATTCAGGAGATTCACGTGGCACGCAACATTGATGATATCCAGCGCGACATCGAGCGCACCCGCCGTCAGCTGGCTAGCACCTTGGATGAGCTGGCTGATCGCAGCAAGCCGCAGAACTTCGTCGAGGACGCTAAGGGCGCGGCAACCCAGAAGTTGCAGGAGCGCAATGTGCAGATGGCGCTCGCCGGCGTTGGTGCAGCCGTCGTAGGCCTTATCGCTTTCTCCGTTTTCCGCTCCAAGCGCCGCAAGTCCGATATCAAGGAGCTGCAGCGCCTGCTCGCTGAGCGTCGCTAGAGCCGGTTAGCGCCGTTGGGCGCGACTGCATACCTAGAGGCCCTGCCTTGGGAAATACCCCGGGGTGGGGCATTTTTGTGCTCCGTATGCGTTACTGGAAGCATTGCCTACCCTATGCGGGCTTTGGGTAGCCTTACCTGTCTGTGTAGTATGAACCTCCGAACAGACCATAAGACCAAAGTTTGAAGGAGAAATCGTGCTTCACGTATCGACGCCTGCAGGCCAGGCATCCCGTCCGCGCGCCGGGCGAGTAGTAGGGGCGTGCGCCATGGTGGCGGCGCTGGCCAGCGCGCTGGCGGGCTGTGCCTCCGACAATGCCGATGCCGGCAGCGAGCAGGCCACGGGAGCGCAGGGGACTGCCGCTGTGAGTTTCACAGACCTTGCCGGCCGCCAGGTGGAGCTGGACCACGCGCCGGAACGCGTCATCCTGGGAGAAGGCCGCAGCGTCTTTGCCACCGGCATCCTCAACAAGGAAGACCCGCTGGACAAGGTCGTGGCCATCGGATCGGACCTGAAGCAGAATGTGCCCGACTACTACCGCGAGTTGGAAAAGACCACGCCCAAAGTCAACGAGCTGCCGGAAATCGGCGGCTTCACCAAGGGCGATGTCACTGTGGAGGAGCTCATCAGCCTCGACCCGGACCTCATCGTGCTCTCCAAGGATCAGTACGAGGCCTCCCAGACCGCTGGGCTCACCGACAAGCTGGATCAGGCCGGCCTGACCTATGCTGTCACGGACTTCCGCGCCAAGCCCTTGGAGAACACCATTCCCACCATGGAAATCTTCGCCGATATCTTCGGCCACGAGGACCGCGCGGAGGAGTTCATCGCGGACTGGCAAAAGAACGTGGATCTGGTAACCGAGCGCGCCACGAAAGCGCAGGACAAGCCCTCCACCTTCGTGTGGCGCGCAGCGGGTGTCTCCGATTGCTGCGGCTCGTGGAATGACTCCAACATTTCTGAGCTGGTCAACGTCGCCGGTGGAAAGAACGTGGCAGACGGCATCATCGAGGGTGAGTCCGGCGCGCTGACCCCGGAGAAGGTCATCGACGCCAATCCCGACATGATCATCGCCACCGGCGGCGACTGGTCCGCCAAGGTCGATAACGCAAAGGGCCACACCGGCTTCGCTGCCGCCGGCTATGGCATCAGCGAAAAGGACGCCCATGACAGCGCCGCTTCGCTGGCCGGCGTTCAACCTGGTTTTGAGGACCTCTCCGCCGTCAAGGAGCACAACCTCCACGGCCTGTGGCACCAGTTCTACAACTCGCCCTTCAACTACCTGGCGCTCCTTCAGATCGCCGCGTGGCTCCACCCAGAGGACTACGCAGACGTCGACGTTCAGCAAGAATGGGCCGAAGCCCAAGAGAAATACTCGCCCGTTCCCGGCGACGGAACCTTCTTCAGCACCAATTAGTCATGAGCATTCTCACATCAACCGGGCGCTCGGCAAGCCCTGAACGGACCACGCGCGCAGAAACCGCAGTTCTTCCCGTGGAGGCCCTGGCATGCGAGCACTCCCGTGTAACACGCCGCCGCATCGCCATCGTCGCCGGGCTAATCGTCGTGGCTCTCGCCGCCTTCGTCGTCAGCGTTATCGTCGGCGCCATCGACCTCACCCCGGGTCAGGTGCTGCGGGGGATGGTGGATCCGGGAGGTGTCGACAAGCAAACGCGTACAGTCCTGTGGAGCCTGCGCCTGCCTATGGCTGTCATGGCGCTGCTTATCGGCGCCAGCCTGTCACTGGCTGGCGCACAGATGCAAACCATCCTGGATAATCCGCTGGCGGAACCCTTTACTCTCGGTATTTCCGCGGCGGCTGCCTTCGGCGGAGCCAGTGCCATCGTGTTGCGTTGGCAGCTTTTGGCCCAGCCGCAGTTCAACCTCGCGCTCATCGCGTGGCTGTCGGCGGCGCTCGCCACGGCCATCATCGTCGTTGCCGCCGTTATCCGCGGCGCGAAGTCCGAGACGATGGTGCTGCTCGGCATCGGCCTCGTCTTCTTCTTTCAGGCTATGCTGGCGCTCATTCAATACCGTTCTTCCAGCGAGGCTCTCCAGCAGATCGTTTTCTGGTCCATGGGCTCGCTCACCCGCGCCAGCTGGCAGGCCAACGCCGTGCTAGCCGGCGTGCTTGCAGTGGCGCTGCCCATCCTGGGCGCGCTGTCGTGGCGGCTGACGGCGCTGCGGCTTGGCGATGCCCGCGCCACCGCCCTCGGTGTCAACACCTCCCGTCTGCGCGTGATCGTGCTCGTCGTGGTCTCACTCGTCGCGGCCACCACCGTGGCCTTCGCTGGCATCATCGGCTTTATTGGCCTAGTAGGCCCTCACATCGCGCGCATGCTGGTGGGGGAGGACCAACGCTACTTCGTGCCGGCATCCATGGCCGCGGGCGCGGCGGTGATGTGTGCCGCCCATGCGCTGAGCCTCGTCATTAAGCCCGGGCTGGCCATCCCCATTGGCATCGTGACCTCACTATTGGGCGTGCCGTTCTTCATCGCCATCGTCATGACCCGGAGGAGGGCATTGTGGACGTAGAACTCACCATCGCTGATCTGACCGCCGGCTATGGTTCGCGCACGGTGGTAGACGGGCTGAGTCTCCCCACGCTGCGCGGCGGGCAGGTGGTGGGCTTGCTGGGGCCGAACGCGTCTGGCAAGACCACCACCATTAAGGCGCTCGCCGGCGTGCACCGCGCGCGGGGTGGCACGGTTGATTTTCGTGTCGACGGCCAAGCCCCGCGCGGGCAGCGGCGCCGCCAGCTCATTGGCTACGTGCCGCAGGGCCTGCCGCACACCGCGGCGCTGCGGGCGTTTGAGGCGGTGCTGATTGCGGCGCGGCGCGAAGCATGCGAGGACCCAATCACCCGCACAGCCGAGGTCCTGCACTCCATGGGGCTCGATGAGATTGCGCAGCGCTACCTCAATGAGCTCTCTGGAGGCCAGCGCCAGCTCGTCGCCGTGGCGCAGATGCTCGTGGGGACCCCTGGGCTCATGCTTCTCGACGAACCCACCTCCGCCCTCGATCTCAACCGGCAGCTCTTCGTCTTGGGCCGCGTGCGGGCAAAAGCTCGGGAGGAAGGAAGCCTCGCGTTGGTGGCGATTCATGACATCAACCTGGCGGCCCGGATGTGCGACCAGCTCGTCGTGCTCCATGGCGGCAAGGCCCGCGCCCATGGCGCGCCGGGGGAGGGGCTCACGGAGGAGCTCTTGCGCGAGGTATACGGCGTAGAGACGGATGTGCTGGACCACCGCGGGCAAGCCGTCGTGGCGCTGCGGGAGGTTAGTTAGACTCGGGCCGTGTGAGCCGAAATTCGCCCGAGAACCTCCTGTTGTACCTCACCCCGGAGGATGAAGACACGATCCGGGAAGTCTATGCTGCCCTGGCTCAGCGTGGCTTTCCGGTGCAGCACCAGCGCCCGCACATTACGGTAACGTTTGCGCCGGCGCTCGAGACCGCAGTCGTCGACAAGGCCCGCACTCTGTTGCCGCCGCTACTGCCGGCGCTGTTTCATCGCGTCGGGACGGTGGTGTTCGGCAGGAAAAGTAAGCAGACCGTGGCGTGGCTTTTGGAAACCACGGATGACCTGGAGATCGCTGCGCGCCAGGTTAGCGCCGCAAACCCGGAAGGCCGCGGGCCGCGGTGGACCCCGCACCTGACGATGGGGTTGCGCCTGCCTAGAGCGCTCGTGCCCGACTATATGCGCGCACTCGATGAAATCGCCGGGCCGGAGCATAAAGAGTTTAGGGCTGACTATGCCGCGTGGTGGCGGCCTAAGACACAGCGCCTCGACATCTTTGGTGGGTCTGTGGCCGTCGGTCGCGAGCGCGAATCCGCGGAGTGATTAAGAAACAGGAAACCCCCGCTCCGGATAACCCGGGCGGGGGTGATATTGTGCGCCATCAGGGAATCGAACCCCGAACCCACTGATTAAGAGTCAGTTGCTCTGCCAATTGAGCTAATGGCGCTGGTGTTTACCTAGCTGGCTCTGATTTCCTCAGTGCCTGCCGTGCAACGAGATGTAACTTTAACACCCTCTTCCTGAAAAGGTAAAATCGCCAGGTGAATGAAGGTTTTTGGGCTCCTTAGGTAGCGGCTACTTGTCACTTCTTTGAAAGCGCGGAGTGCGGGAGTGGGGAAGGCCGGTAACGAAACGGTTAAGGGCGGTGGCGCTAACTAGTGAGAAGGCCGTGCAGGCAGTTAGGCTTAGTGCACTCTTGTCCTTGTTCGTCCTTTTATGAGCTAGGGGTTTGTGTGCACTCTCTATTCCCTTCTGCACGTCCCGCAGTGCTTCTCTCGAGTCTCATTGCGACTGCCTCCCTTCTGACCGCCTGCACCATTGGCGGGGTCGAGAACTCCAGCCCGGCCGATAGCCACTCTGAGGCAGACGCCCAAGTGAGTGCGGCGGCGGATGCGTCGGCGTCGGCAGCCGCTAAGGCGAAGCAACTACAGTTCTCTGTCAAAGACGGTGCTAGTGATGTCGATCCTTCCGAACCGGTCGAGGTCACTTCTCCTGCGGGCCTGAAGTCGGTGACGATGACCAACGAGGCTGGCAAAGTGGTGGAGGACGAGCTGTCGAGTGATTCGACCACGTGGAAGAGTGCCGAAGTTTTGGGCTACAACCGCACCTACACCATCGATGCCACAGACAAGGATGGCACCCACAAGACCATCACCTTCACTACCCCGCAGGCCGCGGCGGTGTCTGAGGTGGCGTTGAGCCCGCTGCCGGACTCCGAAGTAGGAGTGGGCCAGGTTATCGGCGTGCGTTTCGGCAACTACGTCACCGACCGCAAGGCGGCCGAGAAGGCCATCACGGTCAAGACCGAGCCTGCCGTTGAGGGGGCGTTCTACTGGGTAAATAACCAGGAGGTGCGCTGGCGCCCGCAGAACTACTGGGAGCCGGGCACGAAAGTGACTGTCGACGTCGACCTGTACGGTCGCAACCTCGGCGGCGGTGTTTACGGCGGCGAGGATGCCTCCACCAACTTCACTATCGGTGACCGCGTCATCACGCTGGTCGATAACAACACGAAGATGATGTCGGTGTTCAAGAATGGCGAGGTGCTGCGCCGCATTCCGGTGTCGATGGGCAGGGATGGCCAGTGGGACACCCCGAATGGCGCCTACATCATCGGTGACCAGTACCCGTCCCTCACTATGGACTCGACTACCTTTGGCCTGGCTCTCGACGCCGGCGGTTATAAGACCGACGTTCAGTGGGCGACCCAGATGTCTTACTCCGGAATCTATGTCCACGCGGCGCCCTGGGCTGTGGGTGCGATGGGCAGTTACAACCAGTCCCACGGCTGCATCAACGTGACTACTGAGGCTGCTCAGTGGTTCCAAAACACGGTCAAGCGCGGCGATATCGTGAGGGTTTCCAACACCGGCGGTGGCGTGTTGAGCCCGCTCGACGGCCTGGGGGATTGGAACATGGACTGGGAGACGTGGTCTGCGGGGAACGCTACCGCTAACCAGTAGCCCGGTTGATTGCCGGGGTAATCTTGCGGAAAAACTGCCAAGGAAAGGGCCCCGGATGAACTGGTATAAGCGAGCTGCGATAGTGCTACTAGCGCCGTTGGCGTTGGTGGCGTGCTCCTCGGAAGGCGGTAGCACGCATGAGGAAAGCGAAAGTGCAAGCCCGTTTGTATCAAGCGTTAGCGCTGCCGCTCCAGCTGAGGAAGGTACGTGCGCGACTGAATTCGATGTCCCGGCGCTGTTGGAGGCGATGCCGGAGGAATTCGCTGGCCTGGCGCACGACCCCACATATGACGCGGGTGAGCCTGATGGCTGGGGGCGCTTCTATCAGGCGGATGGGCTGCAGTTTATGGTCGGTTCCAGCTATCTAGATGAGAAAGAAACTGACCCCTGTCCACAGGACAATGAGCAGGCCGCGCGAGACGTGCGCTCGTTCATTGCCGAGGACTATCAGCGTCAGGAGCGAGAGAACGGCGAAGAGGTCAAACCTTTTGAGGACCTCGACTTCACTGAGGGTGGCCGCTACTTTGCCTGCGCGAAGCACCCGGAGGCGGACCTGCGGCAGTTCTTTTGCGTGACCACCGTGGGTAATGCGGAAGTGGTTAACTACATGTTCCGGCACTCGATGGGTGATGCGAAGGACGTGGAAGACATGAAGAGCGCATCGAAGGAATTGGCCGCGATTATTGACAGCGTTGCCTAGGGTTACCGTCTAGGGTGCCCCCGAAAGTGAAGTCAGTTAATTCGCTATTGGCATACTGTGGCCTTGCAACGGGCGGCGTTGCGTCATGCCCGCGCACTTTGTGAAGCACTGCGCAGGCGCGAATGTTAAGTGGTTTGCATCACGTCTCTGTTTTGGTGAATCTTGTGGAGAACTAGTTATTCACTGCAAAGATGGAGGCAGAAGTGGATCTCTACGAGTACCAAGCTCGAGACCTCTTTGAAGCTCATGGGGTTCCCACCCTGAAGGGCATTGTTGCGACCTCGGCCGTGCAGGCTGAGGAAGCAGCCACGAAGCTGGGCACGCCGGTGGTTGTGGTCAAGGCACAAATCAAAACCGGTGGGCGCGGCAAAGCCGGGGGAGTCAAGCTAGCGCACAGCCCCGCGGAAGCCGCGGAGAAGGCCAACGAGATCCTGGGCCTGAAAATCAAGGGCCACACCGTGCGCAAGGTGATGGTGGCAGAAGGCGCAGACATCGCTGAGGAATACTACTTCTCGATCCTCCTCGACCGCACCAAGCGCCGTTACCTGGCCATGCTCTCCAAGGAAGGTGGCGTGGAGATTGAAAAGCTGGCCGAGGAGCGCCCAGATGCCCTGATTAAGCGCAGCTTCTCCCCGCTCGACGGCATGACGGACACCCTCGCTAGGGACATGGCATATGAGGCGGGGTTTGATGAGGGGGACGTCGCCAAGCTCGTGCCCGTGTTCAAGAAGCTTTACACGGTCTATACCGAGGAAGACGCCACGTTGGTGGAAGTTAATCCGCTAGTCAAGACGTCAAGCGGAGAAATTATTGCGCTCGATGGCAAGGTCACGCTGGATGATAACGCGCAGTTCCGCCACCCCGAGCACCGGGACCTCCAAGACCACGGTGCGACCGACCCGCTGGAGCTCAAGGCGCAGAAGATGGGGTTGAACTATGTCAAGCTCGATGGTTCGGTGGGTGTTATCGGCAACGGCGCTGGCTTGGTGATGTCAACGCTCGACGTTGTGGCCTACGCCGGCGAAGACCTTGCATCGCAGCCAAAGCCCGCGAACTTTTTGGATATCGGCGGTGGCGCCAATGCGGAAGTGATGGCTAACGGGCTTGAGGTGATTCTCAGTGACCCGCAAGTGAAATCTGTCTTCGTCAACGTCTTCGGTGGCATTACCGCGTGCGACGAGGTTGCCAAGGGCATCGTGCAGGCGTACAAGATTTTGGATTCTGAAGGCATTGAGCCCAAGCCGCTCGTGGTGCGCCTCGACGGCAATAATGCCGAGCTGGGACGCTCGATTCTTAATGACGCACGCCTGCCCAAACTGGAGCAGGTTGAAACCATGGATGCTGCTGCCCGCAGGGCTGCTGAGCTGGCGAACTAGGAGTAGATATGTCGATTTTTCTCAACAAAGACTCGCGGATCATTGTGCAGGGCATGACGGGCTCGGAAGGCATGAAGCACACGCGCCGCATGCTGGCGTCCGGCTCCAACATCGTAGGTGGCGTCAACCCGCGCAAGGCCGGCGAACGCGTGGATATTGAGGGGCGCGAGATCCCTGTGTTTGGCAGCGTGCGCGAGGCTATGCAGGCGACAGACGCCAACGTCACCGTCATCTTCGTGCCAGCAAAGTTCACCAAGGATGCGGCGGAGGAGGCGATCCGGGCTGGCATTGAGCTCGTCGTGATCATCACCGAGGGAATCCCAGTGAAGGACACGGCGGAGCTCTATGCGCTGGGACGAGAGTCCAAGACGCGCATCATCGGCCCCAATTGCCCGGGGCTGTACACGCCGGGTGAATCTAATGCGGGCATTATCCCGGCGGAGACCGCTCCAAACCCAGGAAAGATTGGCTTGGTGTCGAAGTCGGGCACGTTGACGTACCAGATGATGTACGAACTCTCAGACATTGGCTTCAGCACGTGCGTGGGAATCGGTGGTGACCCGATTATCGGCACGACGCATATTTCTGCGATCGAGGCATTCCAGAATGACCCGGACACCGAGGCAATCATCATGATCGGTGAGATTGGCGGCGACGCAGAAGAGCACGCTGCGGCTTATATCAAGGACCATGTGACGAAGCCGGTCATTGCCTACATTGCTGGATTTACCGCACCAGAGGGTAAGACGATGGGCCACGCCGGTGCCATCGTCTCGGGCGGTTCCGGTACGGCAGAAGGAAAGAAGGCAGCACTGGAGGCCGCCGGTGTAAAGGTAGGAAAGACCCCGTCCCAAGCAGCAGAGTTGGTGCGAGCAGCCTTGGCGTAGTTGGGTGAGGCATGGGGCGGTTCGCCCCATGCCCCTCACATAAGAATTAGCGGGGGAGACCGCGGCGTCGCGACACCGTCTTGTCAAAGGGGATCCAAAAGCGCAAGGCTGCGTCTTGGTTCTTGGAGATTCCAATGCGTGGGCCGCGGACCCACTCTGGCTCCTCTTCGCGCTCGCTGAGGAGTACGGGCGTGCCGTTGTCCTCGATGCTGAAGCCAAGGGCCTTGCCCACATTGCCAGGGCCGCGGGCGAGGTTATAAAAATCGGTGTCGCCCCGGCGTTGGTAGGCGAGGTCTAAGCCGTCGATTACTTCGCCGGCCCGCAGCAGGCAGCCCTCGCCGGTACCTTCGGGTGCACAAACGATATTGCCGTTTCGGTGGATGCCATAGGACACATAGACGTAGAGGCGGCCGGGTGGACCGAACATGGCGGCGTTGCGTGGAGTACGTCCGTTAAAGGTGTGCGAAGCCTCATCGCCTGAGCCGAGGTAGGCCTCCACCTCTGTGATGCGAATGGAGACGCCGTTGTGCGTCAGCACCATTCCCAGCAGTTGGGGAGCGACAATGTCTGCGGAGGCGGTGAAATCGATCATTGCCGCAGTCTAACGTGCGAGCGAGGTTTAGGCTTTGGCCTTGTCTTCTTCGGCTTCAATCTCTGCGTTGAATTCGCGCTTGGAGGCCTGCCACTGGTCCTCAGTCATGCCGATGCGCCAGTAGCCAGAGATAGAAACGTCTTCCTTGGGAATTCCAGATTCCACGAAAAGGAAGCGACGCAGCTCTTTGATCATTTCGGCGACACCGTGGATGAACCAGCTGGTTTTCTTCCCCGTGGGGATACCAGCTTCGCGCACCACGCGGGATAGCTTAGTACCAGGGGTAGCACCATTGCGGACTACCCAGACGACCTCCACGCCCTCGCGGGTAGGGAGTTCAAACGTGCGGTCTTCGGCCGCGATCTCGATGTATGCAGTTGCAGTCGCGCCTTCGGGGAGGCGCTTCAAGCCGGCACCGATGGCCGGTGCCGCGGATTCATCGCCAGCGAACACAAAGTGCTCATATTCTTCGGTGGGTCCCCACGCACCACCTGGGCCGAGGAAACCGATCTTCTCTCCGACTTCGGCGACCCGTGCCCACGGGCCAGCCAGGCCAGAATCACCGTGGGTGACAAAGTCAACGTCGAAGTCCCCGGTTTCCGGGTTCAGGTTGATCAGGGTATAGGTGCGGAGAATCGGTTGTTTATCACGCGGCTGCTCTTCACGAATCTGCTGGACATCAAACGGCCAAGAGTAGTCAGCGCTTTGTGGTACGAACAACAGCTTGATGTAGTGATCCGTAAACTCCAGCTCTTTGCCCACAAAAGCCGGGGAGTTCATGCTCAACCGAACCAAGTCCGGAGAGACCTGGTGACGACCAGTCACGGTTGCTTCATGTGCCTTGCGGGGCTTGCGCTTCGGCGCTACTTCTTTAGTTTGGGCAGCCATTGTTATCACTGTCCTTCGGAATACTTGAGTTGCTGTGCGGATATAAGCCTACACACTATGCAATTAGGTAAGGCTAAAATAACTAAGGTTAGGGGGCTTAAGGGACATTTCGTGTGGATAAACC
>NZ_KV819528.1:0-264 GCF_001815175.1 Corynebacterium sp. HMSC034H07 | reverse complement strand
CTTTAGTGTGGTGGTTGGAAAGTTTTTTCGGTGCAAGATGAGCTCGCGGCCTATCAGCTTGTTGGTGGGGTAATGGCCTACCAAGGCGTCGACGGGTAGCCGGCCTGAGAGGGTGTACGGCCACATTGGGACTGAGATACGGCCCAGACTCCTACGGGAGGCAGCAGTGGGGAATATTGCACAATGGGCGGAAGCCTGATGCAGCGACGCCGCGTGGGGGATGACGGCCTTCGGGTTGTAAACTCCTTTCGACAGGGACGAAGC
>NZ_KV819527.1:0-14210 GCF_001815175.1 Corynebacterium sp. HMSC034H07 | reverse complement strand
CACACCGCTACCATTTCAGTCTTCTGAACAGCCTCCCCAAAGGGACACACCTAATGACGGCTGCCCCCGCAGGGTCGCAGACTCATAGTGATTAGTCGAGGGTCGGCGTGGGGTCCTCGCCGATGACAACTTCCACCGTGACCGCATCGGGGCGCAGGGTCTCTTCCAACTGGGCAGCTACGACACCGCCCTCTGCCTTGACGGTTCGCGTAATGCGCAAGACCGGTTGGTTGCGTCCAACGCCCAGGGCTTTCTGCTCCTCCGTGCGCGCGGTGGCGGCCACGAGAGAATCCCGCTTAAATACGGGTGCCAGGTCAAGCTCCGTCAATAATTCAGTCAGCGGCTTCTGCATTTCCTCTTCCGTGAGGCGCGGTGCCAAGGCCTGCGGGATAAGAAGCGTGGAGGCCATGATGGGCGATCCTTCAGTCATCTGCACCGTGCGGCATTCCCACACGGCATCGCCTTCTTCAATCCCAAAGGTGGAGGCGAGGTGCCCGGGTGTTTCAATAAGCGTCAGCGACAGCACCCGCACCTCAACCTCAAGACCATGCTCCCGTAATTGGTCAAGCGCGCTGCGCCCGCTCGTCAGGCTCAACGTCGGCGGGGTGGCACGCACGAAGGTGCCGCCGGTGCGCCCGCGCTTGCGGTCGATAAGTCCCTCGATCTGGACGATGTCCAGGGCGTGGCGCACTGTCATGCGCGCCACCTTGTATTCCTGAACCAATTCCCGCTCCGTGGGGAAGCGATCACCCGGCTTCAGTTCGCCGGATTCAATCTTGCTCCGCAGCGAATCCGCGATCACCAAATAGGCGGGGCGGCGGCGTTGAGAGGTGGACACGCCTCATAACTGTACCGTGTGCTGGGTTTTTCGCATCTTGAGAGAAAACGCGCCACCTACTTGCGCTGGTTTAGCTCAATGCGTGGGCGCACGCGGATCTCAGTGAGCTGCGTGGTAGGGCCGGCATCAACGGTGGCGCGGATAGCCTTCGCCACCTCGACTGGGGCGATGACATGCTCCGGGTTGTAGTCCTGCAGGCCCTGCAGCATCGGGGTATCCGTCGGGCCCGGCGCGACGGTGGACACGCGGATGCCGAGCTCGCCGAGGCGCAAGCCGTCGGCAAGCGCGTACAAAGCATGCTTCGTGGCGGCGTAAATGACGTTGTCACCATAGGAGTGAATGCCGGCACCGGAGTTAATGAACACCACAAGCCCTTCCGCCGCACGCAGCGCGGGCAGAAGCTGGCGGGTCAGCTCGGCTGGCACGTGCACGTTGAGGTCCATCTGCGCGCGCCAATCCTCTGGCCTAGCGCTTTCCACAGAGCGCTTATCCGCCCGCGCCGCCGCATGCACGAGCACGTCGACGCGTTCAAGCGAAGCCAGTTCGGTGGGGAGCGCTGCGCCGTCGAGAAGCGACAGCAAGTCGATTTCCACCGGCACGATGTTCTCCGCCTCCGGCAGCTCCCCGGCGCGCCGGCCCAGGGCATACACGCGGTGGCCCCGGGCAAGATCCTTGATGATCTCCGCGCCCATTCCACCCGTCGCACCAGTTACAACGGCAGTTTTCACCATGGTTGTTCCTCCTTCTCGTTAGCGGAAACGCTTCGGTACATCCGGCTCCCCCAGCGTCAGCATCAGGCGGTTGGCCCAGTTGAAGAACGCGGAGGAATTGATGACATCGATGATGGCTAGGGTATCGAATCCCACGGCCTCGAGGCGCTCAACGTGGGAGGCGTCGAACGCAAAGGGAGACTCGGTCAGGGCCAGAGCGGCATCGCGGATGGCAGACCACTGCGCCGAGCCCAGGTCAGCATCTACGCCTTCCTCGAGCAGGCGGTCAATCGCCGCGGCGTCACCGCCCTCCTCCTTCGCGCGCTGCTGGTGCACCGACGCGCAGTACTCGCAACCGTTGAGGCGCGAGACTACCGTGGCGGCCAGCTCACGCTCGGCGCGGCCGAGGCCGCCGTCGGTGTTGTAGAAGATGTCCAGGTCCGTGAGCGTGCGCGCCTTGAGCGCTGCTGGGTCGCGGGCTAGCAGGCGGAAGTACTCCATGTCGATGCGCTCGGGCTTAATCAGCGCATCACGCTGCGCGTCCGTGAACTCCTCCTTCGGCTGCGGCGGCACCCAGGGCTTCCAGCCCAGCGAGTGCGCCACGAAGCCCTGCGGCTTGACGACGTCCGGCACCAACGTCCCCTCCCCCGGCACCCACTCCGGGGTCTGGGTGGGACGCGGCGCCTCAGTCACGGGCGTGGGCTGCGCGGTACCGGCAAGCACGGAGAGGCCGTGCGCCACGCGCAGCTGAAAAGACAGGAAGCTGACCAGCTGCGCCAGCGTCACGATGTCATCGTCGGACCATCCGGCCGCCTGCAGGTGACCAATCGCGGCCGGGGAGGCGTCCTTGGGGTGGAAGACCAGAAGGTGGGCGAAGTCAAGGGCGGCGGCGAGGCGCGGTGAGCCCTCGAAAAGCGTGAAGCCGCCATCGATGTACGGGCCGCTGGTGATGCCGCGCTCTACAGCGCGGGCTATCTCGGCGGCGAGCTCCTCCGATTCCTCCGCCAGCAGGTCAGAATAAAAGGCGACGGCAGGAGCCGCCTGATACACGCCCGCAACAAACGTCGCGATAGCGTAGCGCTCCGCATAGCTAAACGTGCCGGGCGCTGAAGGCTCGAGGAGCGCGGCGAAGGAGGCTTGTGCGTTCTCCTTTGCTTCGGGCCGGCGCTCGCGCAGCTGAGCCACGTCTCCCTCAACACCCGCCAACAGGTTTATGATGTCTGCCATGAATTAATCCTTTCGTTTTCGCCCAGGCTACAGGCCCAGGTTGAGGTCGCCGGCGCGGTAGCGCGAGCCGGGGATGGCCTCGATGAGCTTCCGGGTAAACGGTGACTGCGGGTTGCTGAAGACCTCTGCCGTAGGCCCGCACTCCACCTGCTGGCCCTTCGAGAGCACCGATACGGTATCGGAGATTTGGTTGACCACCGCGAGGTCGTGCGAGATGAAAATGTAGGTCAGACCGAGCTCCTCCTGCAGCCGGGCCAGCAGCCGCAGAATCTGGGCCTGCACGGTGACGTCGAGGGCGGAGACTGCCTCGTCGAGGATGACCAGCTCCGGCTCTACAATCATGGCGCGGGCAATCGCCACGCGCTGGCGCTGACCGCCGGAGAGCTCGCGCGGACGGCGGTCGTAGTAGTCCGGGTTCAGCGCCACCAGGTCCAAGAACTCCTTGGCCTTTTCCTTGGCCGCGCTTGCACGCTCCCCCTTCAAATTCCGCAGCGGCTCCGCCACCGTCTGGCCAATCGTCTGCTTGGGGTCCAGGGAGCCATAGGGGTTCTGGTAGACCAGCTGGATGTTGTTGCGCTCTTCGCGCAAGGCCTTACCGCGCAGACCCACGATGTCGCGCCCGCCCACGGTAATGCTGCCGGAAGTCGGGGTGTTGAACATGGCGATGCTGCGCCCCGTCGTGGTCTTGCCGGAGCCGGACTCGCCCACGATGGCGTGGGTCGAGCCCTTGGCCACGGTGAAGGAGATGTCATCGACCGCGGTGAAGTCGCCGAAACGCTGGGTCAGGCCCTCGACGCGCACTAGGGGCTCGACCGCCGCGCGGTCAGTGATTGCGTTGGCCTTAGCTGCGGCGCCGGCGTCGGCGACGGTGAGTGAGGGGGCGTCGGCAAGCAGGCGTTTGGTGTAGTCGTGGCGCGGGTTCGTCAGCACCGTGGCGGCCAGGCCCTCCTCGCGCAGCTGGCCGGACTCCATGACCACGACGCGGTCGGCGCGGTCACCGGCCACGGCGAGGTCGTGGGTAATGAAGAGGATGCCCATGCCGAGCTCTGCGCGCATGTCGTCGAGGAGGTCGAGGATGATCTTCTGCACGGTGACGTCGAGGGCGGAGGTCGGCTCGTCGGCGATGATGAGGTCGGGCTCCAGCGCCACGGCGGCGGCAATGAGCACGCGCTGCTTCATGCCGCCGGACAGCTCGTGCGGGTACTGGTGATAGCGGCGCGCAGGGTCATCGATGCCGACGCGCTCCAGCAACTCCAACGCCTTTGCCTTGCGCTCGGCCGCGCTGCCGACCTTGTGGATGCGCAGCCCCTCCTCCACCGAGGCGCCGATGGTCTGCACCGGGTTGAGGGAGTTGTTCGGGTCCTGCGGGATGAGGCCGATGCGCCGCCCACGCAGCTCACGCCACTCGCGGCGACGCAGCGAAGTGATATCGCGGCCATCGAAGGTGATGGTTCCGGCATCGATGGTGGCATTCGAGGGCAGCAAGCCGATGGCTGCCATGGCGGAGGTGGTCTTACCGGAGCCGGACTCGCCCACGATGGCGGTCATCTGCCCCGGATGCACCTCGAGGTTGACGCCTTGCACGGCGGAAACGTCACCACCTGCGGTCGAATAGGACACGTTCAGATCCCGCACGCTGAGCAGGGGCTGCGCTGCATTTTTTATAACAGTCATGTTAGGCCTCCACGGGGAAGTTCTGGGACAGGCGGTTGGCGGACATCACCACGGCGACCAGCGCAATGCCGGGCAGGATGATGAGCCACCAGGCGGTGGCCATGAAGTCGCGGCCCTCGGCGATAATGAGGCCCCATTCCGGAGTGGGTGGCGGGGCGCCGTAGCCCAGGAAGCCGAGGATGGACAGCTGCAGGATCGCGGTGCCGAACTGCAGGGTAGCCAGGGCGATAACCGGAGTGAGTGAATTGGGAAGGATGTGGCGGAAGAGCACGGTGGCGTGGGTGGCGCCAGCGCCGTATGCGGCCTCGATGTAGTCCGAGCTGGCCACGGTGATCACCTGGGAGCGAGCTAGGCGCGCGAAGGTCGCGACCGAGGTCGCGCCGACGGCCACCGCCGCTTGCACGGAGCCGAAGCCCAGCACGATGATGATCGACAGCGACAGCAGGATGCCGGGGATGGACAGCAGCACGTCGACGACGCGCATGAGCACGCTATCCACCGCTCCTCGCAGGGAGCCGGCGAGAAGACCGATCAGCGTCCCGACGACGAGGCCGACAGCCACGGCGATCAGCGCGCCGAGGAGCGACTGGCGAGCACCGTAGACGATGCGCGCGTAGAGATCTCGGCCCACCGCGTCCGTTCCCATGAGGTGGCCGGACTCCCCCGGCGCCAACAGGGCTACGTCGGTGCCCGCGTACGGGTCAGCCGAGGTAAACAGGCTCGGGAACAGGGCGGCCAAGAACGCCACCGCGAGGACGATAATGGCGATGACGGAACCCGGCGCGAGCCATGGGTTGGCCTGCCCCGCGGGAGCGCGGCGCAAGGTTCGCAGGGGTTTGGTGAACGTCACACTCATGAGCGCACCGTCCTTTCTTCAGTGGCGGCAGCGCGGCGTTTCGGGGAACCGGCGCGCAGGCGGGGATCCAGTACCGGGTAGAGCAGATCCACGACGAGGTTGATGATGATGTAGGAAGTTGCGGCGATGAGAACCACCGCCAGCAGAACCGGGGTATCGCGGTTAGCCACCGCTTGGGCCACCATGTAGCCCAAGCCGGTACGGCCGAAGACGGTTTCGGTCACCACGGCACCGCCGACGAGCTCACCAAAGAGCAGGCCCGCCATGGTCAAGGTAGGCAGCAGCGAATTACGCAGGACGGTGCGCCAGAAGATCCAGGACTCCGAGGCACCACGAGAGCGCACCGCCTGAACGAAGGGCCGCGACTGCGTCTCATCAATGGAGCGAATCAGAACCTGGATGAGCGGTGCGGCCATGGGCACGGACAGCGTCAAGGTCGGCAGGATGAGGCCTTCGACAGACCCAGGTTCGATAACGCCCACCCAGCCCAGCTGGAAGGAAAAGAACTGGATGAGCAGGATGGCAATCCAGAAGCCGGGCAGCGAGACCATGAAGGAAGGCAGACCCCGGAAGAAGGAGCCGATGGCGCCGAGACCGGGCAGCGTGGCAAGGAAGGCGACGAATACGGCCACGATGAGTGCCAAGCCGATGGCGCTGATGGCCAGGATGAGGGTGTGGGGAAGGGCGTCGGCAAGCAGCGTAGCCACCGGGGCGCCGGACTGCGTGGAGTTACCAAAGTGCCCGGTGAGGAAGCCGCCCAGGGAGGTGAAGTACTGCACTACAAGCGGCTTGTCGACGCCCATCTCCTCCCGAATAGCCTCAATCTCCGCCTGGGATAGGCCCAGGGCGGGATCGCCGAATCGCGACTGCACGGCATCCGACGGCAACGCCGAGAGAAGCAGGAAGGCCACGGTGTAGGTAATGAGCAGCACGAGGAGGGCCTGTCCGATGCGGCTCAGAATCTGGCGGGTTGTCATTTATTTCTCCTCCTCATTCGATGCTGCGCGCTGCGGCGCGGCGTCGATGCTGACCTCGTAGAACCACGGGCGCGCTACCGATTCCGGGCTAAAGCCAGTGATGCCCGGTCGCACGGCGTAGACCACAGGTTCCTCGAAGAGCGGAAGCACGTAAGCCTGCTCCGTGAGGTAGTCCTGGACCTCTTCCGTGGCCTTGATGCGGCCTTCTTTGTCGGGGGGGTCGAGGACGGCGTCGAGCAGCTCCTGCAGGTGTTCGTCAATCGGATTGCCCTCTGCGTCCTGGTTGAGGAAGGCATCGCGGTTGTTGATGCCGTAGAGCGAGGTGATGACGTCGTAGTCGGCGCGGCCCACCATCGAGTGGTAGATCTGCACCTTGTTGACGTCCTTGGCATCGGCATTCTGGGTGGCTTGGTCACCAGCGTTGACCTGGATGCCAATGCCCAGGGCGCGCAGCTGGTCCTGGACCATGGTCATGACTTCCTTGGAGCGCGGCTGTGGCAAGGCGGTGTTGGTGCGCAGGACGAGACGCTGGCCGTCTTTGACGCGGATGCCGTCGGGGCCGGGCTCCCAGCCGGCCTCGTCGAGGAGGCGCTTGGACTCCTCGGGGTCGAAGGTATAAGCGGAAGACTGGTCCTTGTAGGCCAGGCCGGTCTTGGCCACGGAGGAGGTAGCCAGGGGGTAAGACTCGGAGAAGAGCACGCGGAGGATTTCCTCGCGGTCCACGCCGTGGATGATGGCCTCGCGCACGCGCTTGTCCTGCAGCAGAGGGTGGTCGAAGCGAAAGGCGAATTGGTTGTTCATGGAGTTGGTGCCGCGCGAGACGATGTCAACGCCTTGTTCTTTCAGCAGCGACTCCTGCGGAGCGGAGATCTGGCGCGCGATATCGGCCTGGCCGGAGAGGATAGCGCCGGTGCGCACGGACTCTTCGGCGGCGAGGATGTAGTGGACGCCGTCGATGTCCGCGCGGCCCTGGTGCTTGACCGCCGGCGGGGCCCAGTCGTAGTCCTCGCGGGTCTTGAGCTTGAGGTCCGTGCCGATTTCTTCCGATTCCACCACGAAGGGCCCAGAGCCGATGACGTTGATCGCGTTGCCGGGGCCGAAGCCCTCGTTGTCCAAAGCCAGGGTGGAATCGGAGAGCAGCCCGGCGTTGTAGGCGGAGGTGGCCTGCAGGAAGCCCGGGGAAGGCTGGGCGAAGTAGAACTTCACGGTGTCCTCGTCCACGACCTCGCCGTGGTCATAGTTGGCGATCTGCTCGGAGCTAGTCAGCGTGCGGGATTTGTCGCCACGACCGAAAAGATCGAAGTTGGCCACGACGTTCTCGGCGGTGAGCGGGGAGCCATCGGAGTAAGTGACGTCAGTGCGGATGTTAAACGTGTATTCCGTGGCATCCTCGTTGACCTCGGGCATCTCCGTGGCGATCCACGGCGAGAGCTCGAGGGTTTCGGGGTCTTGGTAGAGGAGGCGGTCGGTCAGCTGGTTGACCACACCACCGTTGGGATAGAAGCCCGCGGCCGGCGGGTAAAGCGTGCGGAAGAATTGCGGCTCGAGGTAGGTAAGGACGTTGTCCTCACCTTCCGGCCGGTCCGCAGCAGAGCAGCCCGCTAGGGCAAGGGCTGCTGCCAAGGTGGCGGCGAGTGCGCGTAGAGTTTTCACGGTAATGCTTTCAGAAAGTAGATAGTCGGTGTGCAGTGCGTCTCTGGATTTAACACAACGCATACTGAGCGGTATTATTCCACTAGACAGCACAGTCTAAAAGTTTGAGGTTGATTTATATGCCCGCCATCGCCATCGTCGGGGCCGGCCCGCGTGGTATCTCGCTGGTCGAGCGCCTCGCAGCCCACCTGCGCGCGACCCCCCTTCATTCACCCCTGCGGCTCCACATCATCGACGATGCCCCGCTGGGCGCTGGCCGCATTTGGGATACCGAGCAGACCCGCACGCTGTGCATGAACACGTTGGCTGGCGCGGTCACGTTGTTTACCGAGCCCGGCTCCACGACCACCGCGCCGGTACTTGAAGGCCCCATCCTCTACGAGTGGATCCAGCTTCTGCGCGGCGAGCGCCCCTCCATCTCCCCCGCCAAGCTGGAGCTTTATGATTCCCACCCGCCGCGCGAGGGGCTCGCCGCCTCTTTTGCCGAAGAGCTCGCGCAGACCCGCCCCGAGTCCAACCCTTCCCGCGCGCTTTACGGCGCCTACCTGGAGTGGGTTTTCGAGGTGGCACTGGCGCAGCTGCCGGAGAGCGTGGACGTCGTCCAGCACCGCGCCCGCGCGTTGTCCATCGAAGCGGCCGAGGGCCACGATGTCATTGCGCTTTCCGACGCCTCCACCGTCACCGCCGACGCCACCGTCCTGGCCTACGGCTGGCAAGTGCCTGCCCTGAGCGAATCCGAGCGCGCGCTGGCCGAGGCCGCAGATTCCGGCTTGCACTGGGTGCGCCCGGATAACCCCGTGGAGCAGCCGGTGTCTGAGGTCCCTGCGGGCGAGAAGGTCCTGGTCCGGGGCTTGGGCATGGGCTTCTTTGACGTCATGGCGCTGCTCACCATCGACCGCGGCGGCGAGTTCGTCGAGGACCCCTCCACCCGCTCCGGGCTGCGCTACGAGCCGAACGGCGAGGAGCCGCACTTCATCGTCTCCTCCGGCCGCGGCTACCCTTATATCCCGAAGTCGGAGTACCACGCGCTGCCGCCGAAGGCTGAGCTGACCCGCTTCCGTGCCGCAGCCGCCGCGCTCGATCCGAAGGTGGAGCTGGACTTCGGCACGCAGCTGCTGCCGCACATCCTGCGCGATGCCTACGCCGAGTACTACGAAAACCAGGCGCGGGTGGCACCGGATGCTCTGCAGCGCCCGCTCGAGGATATCCTCGCCACGATCGATTCCACGGAGCTCACTGCCCCGGTTCTTCGGGGCATGGCGGATCAGCTGCGCGTCGCGCTCGACGGCGCATCGACTGAGCCGCTCGACCTGGCGCACTGGGCGCACCCGCTGGCGGATTTCGATGGCACTGAGAACGCCGAGCTCACCGAGTACATCGCCGAGGGCCTCGCCCGCGATATCCGGGAGGCCGTCGCCGCCGCCGATTCCCCGCTGAAGTCCGCACTGTGGGCCATCTCGGCCGCGCGCAAGCCCTCCTCCATCGCCGGCTCGGAGGGCCGGATGACGTGGGAGTCCCGCACCAGCACCTACAAGGAGTTCATGGCCTTTGGGCAGATGGTGGGCTCCGGCCCGCCGCTCTTCCGCACCCGTCAGCTGCTCGCGCTTGTCGACGCCGGCCTCGTCACCTTCCTAGGCCAACGCCCCCAGCTGGAGATCGGCGAGAAGTTCACGCTGCGCACCGCGCTCGGCGAAGCTTCCTCCACCTGGCTTATCGACGCCTGGATGCACTCCCCCGATGTCCGCCGCACCGGCGATCCACTCGCGGTGTCCCTCAACGGGCGCGTGCGTGCCTTCGTCGACCACGGCCAGGCCACCGGTTCGCCGGAGACGACGTGGAACCGACGCGTGGTCAACCCGGGCGGCACCGAAGACCCTCGCCTGCACATCGTCGGTATCCCCACCTATTCGCAGTGGCCGGATACCACCATCTCCCCCATGCCGGGCACGGACCCGCTCATGCTGCAGGAAACCGATCGCACGGCCGGCTCCCTACTCAACGCGCTGGAGCCGCGGTAGTTTTAGTCTAGGGCGTCGAGGGCCTGCTCCAAGTCCGCGAGCAGGTCATCAATAGACTCGATGCCCACGGAAATACGCACGAGATCTGCCGGCGGGACGAGCTCGGAGCCCTCCGCGGAGATATGCGTCATGTTCTGCGGATGCTCGATGAGGGACTCCACACCGCCGAGGGACTCTGCCAGCGAGATGAGCTTGGTGTTGAGGCAAATCTGGCGCGCATGCTCCTCGCTGTGGAAGCGCACGGACATCATGCCGCCGAAGCCGCGCATCTGCTTTTTCGCCAACTCGTGGCCTGGGTGCGAGGGCAGGCCCGGGTAGAGCACCTGCTTGACCTCCGGACGAGACTCCAGAAATTCAGCCACTGCCTGTGCATTGGAACAGTGGCGATCCATGCGCACCTCCAAGGTCTTGATTCCGCGGGCGGTGAGGTAGGCGTCGAAAGGCGAGGACACCGCACCAACATTGCCTTGGAAATACAGCAGGAGCTCGTCCATCTCTGCCGAGTTGGTCACGACCGCGCCACCCAGCACATCCGAGTGGCCGCCGAGGTACTTCGTGGTGGAGTGCAGGACGTGATCCGTGCCCAGCTCCAGCGGGTTCTGCAGGTAGGGCGTGGCGAAGGTGTTGTCGACGACGATCTGGGCGTCGCCAGCCGCCTTGACTGTCTTAGTGACCGTAGCGATATCCGTGATTGTTGTCGCCGGGTTGGTCGGGGTCTCCAACCAAATCAGCTTGGTGTTCTCCTTCAGCGCCGCCTCTACCGCCGCGGTATCGGCGGTGTTGACGATGGACAGCTCGATGCCCCACTCGCCGTAGTCGTGGTGCAGGAGGCGGTACATGCCGCCATAGGCATCGTTGCCGAGAATCACGTGGTCACCTGGGCGCACAAGGATGCGGATGAGGGTATCCACGGCTGCCATACCCGTGGCGAAACAGCGGGCATACTCGGCGTTCTCTAGCGCCGCGAGGGTCTTCTCTAGGGAATGAACGGTGGGGTTGGCCACGCGACCATACTCGTAGCCGCCGCGCAGCTGCGCCAGGCCATCCTGCTGGTACGTGGTGGAAGCGTAAATCGGTACGTTGATGGATCCCATATAAGGATCCGGCTGGTAACCGGCATGGATGGAGCGGGAGGAAAAGCCAAGAGTGCGGTTGTCAGTCATGAGGCACAAGTCTAGACCAAGCTGTTCAGTTGCGAGAAAGACTAGCTTTTTATATTCAGCTCTCTTCCCTACTATCGATAGGCGTCAGTCGTGAGCGACAAAAAGAAAGGACACGCGTGACTGCATTATCCGCACGCCTAGGCTCAGCCTCCGAAACAACCAACGACGCCGTCGACACAGTCACCAGGTGGTGGCAAACCGAAAACATGCAGTCCTGGCTCATCGACAAGCCCATCGGCATCGCGCTCATTCTCATCGTCGCCATCATCGGCAGCTGGCTGCTGCGCCGGCTCATCACCAAGCTGGCCGATAACAGCGTCAAGAAGGGCAAGCTCAGCTCGCCGCTCTCTCCTCGCAAAGCTCACCGGACGACCGATAAGGTACTCGAGAAAACGCAAGAGGCACGGCGTACTTCCCGCATCCAGACTCTTGCCGGCGTCGGCCGCTCCGCGGTCGCCATTTTTGTCTGGGTCTGGGCAGTGTTGGCCATCTTGGACAAGCTCGGCGTCAACGTCGCCCCGCTTGTAGCATCTGCTGGCGTGGTTGGCGTCGCCCTTGGTTTCGGCGCGCAAGCATTGGTCAAGGATTTCCTCTCCGGCATCTTCATGCTTATGGAGGATCAGTACGGCATCGGTGACACCATCGACCTCGGTAACGGGGTCTTCGGCGATGTAGAGTCCATTTCCCTGCGTATCACCACGGTCCGCGATATCGATGGCGCGCTGTGGTACGTCCGCAACGGCGAAATTCTGCAGGTTGCCAACCATTCTGACCGCTACTCTGTGGCCCGCGTCCAAGTCCCCATCGCGCTGAGCAACGACCCCACCCGAGCAGTCGACGTCATCACCACCGCAGCAGAAGAAGCCGCCCGCGACTCCGACATCAAGGACTTCATCCTGGCCACCCCCACGGTCAATGGCATGTCTGGCCTGGAAGTGGACCACATGTCCTACCGCGTTTCCGTCAAGACGCTACCGGGCAAGCAGTGGGATGTGCAGCGCGCCATGCAAGCGAAAATCCTCACCGCCATGCATGCGGAAGGAATTACCACGCCCTACCCACGAGGGATGGCTATCTTTGATCTGGAAGAACCGGGCCTTACGCGAAAGGAAGATTAGGCGTGCAACCAACGAGCGTGTACGAAGCCGTAGGTGGAATGGAGACCTTTGAGAAACTCGTCAGTGGCTTCTACGCCCAGGTACGCACCGATGATCTCATCGGCCCGATGTACCCGGATGATGACTGGGAGGGCGCACAGCAGCGCCTGACGTGGTTCCTTGTGCAGTACTGGGGTGGTCCACAGCTCTTTTCCGAACAGCGCGGCCACCCTCGCCTGCGCATGCGCCACGCGCCCTACCCCATCGACATGGCCGCTCACGATCGCTGGCTCGAGCTCATGGGCAACTCATTGGCACAGATCGACGAGGAGACCATCCCGCCGGCCTATCGCGCCATGATCTGGGATCACATGGAGCGGGTCGCAGCGATGCTCATCAACCGCGCCCCTTAAAGCCCGAAGGCCTCCTTCACCGGCTGGGACAGCAGCTCTCCCCCACGAGTCATGAGGCCGTTGGCCAAGCCTGGGAAGCGCTCCACCGCACCATCGAAGCCGTCGGCAGCCACTGCGCGAATGTAGGGCAGAGTGGCAGAACCCAGCGCGCGGGCGGAGGTGTTCGCCACCGCGCCCGGCATGTTCGCGACGCAATAGAAGATGGTGTCGTGCACCTTGAAGGTTGGCTCGTCGTGCGACGTCTTGCGGGAGTTTTCGAAGCAACCGCCCTGGTCAATAGCGACGTCGACAAGCACAGCGCCCTTCTTCATCCGCTGGACCACATCCTCGCGCACCAACTTCGGGGCCGCCGCGCCCGGAACCAGAACTGCGCCAATGACCAGATCTGCCTCCAGCAGCTCGGACTCCAACGCCGCGGGGTCCGAGACAATCGTGCGCACGTTGCCCTGGTACTGCTCGTCGAAGCGCTGCAACACGTGCGGGTCAAGGTCCAGCACGGTTACCTCCGCGCGCAGACCGTGCGCCATCGCCACCGCAGAAGCTCCCACCTGGCCGCCACCGATGACGACAACGCGGGCCGGCCGCGTGCCCGGTACACCGGCTACCAACAATCCGCGCCCGCCCTCAGTAGACAGCAGGTGGTGCGTACCCTCAGTAACCGCGAGGCGACCAGCCACCTGGGACATCGGGGTCAGCAGCGGCAGCGTGCCGTGGGAATCGGTTACGGTCTCATAGGCCACAGCGGTGGTGCCGGCCTTCATGAGTGCTTCCGTCAGCGGGCGGTCTGCGGCCAGGTGCAGGTAGGTAAACAGCAGGAGGTCTTCGCGCAGATAGCCGTACTCGGATTCGAGGGGCTCCTTGACCTTGACTACCATGTCCGCCGCCCAGGCTTCCGCAGCGGAAGGGACAATGGTCGCGCCGACGGCTTCATAGTCGGAGTCCGGAAAAGAAGCACCTTCCCCGGCCGCTGTTTCCACCAGGACCTCGTGACCATCCTTGATCAGGATGTCCACGGCGCTGGGGGTAAGGGCGACGCGGTTTTCGTTGTTCATGATTTCTTTGGGTACAGCAATACGCATGGTGAGAGCCATCTCCTTTTGTTGAAGAAAACTGAATTCGACCCCTTCAGAGTAACGCAGATCACCTCCTGCGTGCGTCACTCTCGTTCACCGAGCGGGGTGATCCTTGAGGAATTAGTATGCGGAGCATGAGCACACTGAGCGATGTGCGGCGCTCCTTCCTCCCCTCTGGGGTGGACCGCCTTTGGCGGGCCGGCTTCCCACCTGGGTTATTTCCGCGCTGAGTTTGTCAGCCGCCGGAAGTGGCTCAGCGATTCCGCCTATGCCGATCTCGTGGCCATGTCCCAATTTCTTCCCGGCCCGGCTAGCTCGGAGGCCGCGGCTGGTAGTGGCCTGCGCGCCGTGCCTGCCCGCCTGGCGTGGGGCTGCGTAGCAGCGTTCTTCCTCCTGTTGGGCGGGCTGGCGGTAGGACGCAGCTTAGCTACGCCTACCTCATCACCCGCGCCAATGCCTTCTACCAATCCGGCGCCCTGGTCTGGGGTTGCCCGCAAATCGTGGACACGTA
>NZ_KV819526.1:936-57373 GCF_001815175.1 Corynebacterium sp. HMSC034H07 | reverse complement strand
ACCCCGATAACCGCGATGCCGGAATACCAAGAAGCACTAGCCAGACTCAACACCGAACAAGCAGGACAACCACCAGAGGAACCACCCGACAGCAGTTAACACCCCAACCACCAAACACAAAAAGCGCCGGTAACCTGCGCCAACACCAAGCACCCGCCAATCGAAAGATGGTTGACGGGCATATCGGCGATCCTTAACCACGCTTCACTCGCCGCCGGATACAGCAGGGGCAGCCACGGCAGGATCCTTAAGCCCTTAAAGGCGAAGCCCGCCAAGCACAACAAGGTAGATGGGAAGCCGGCAATCCCTGGTTACGCCCCACCGTCCCAGTAGTGCGGGTGTCCCCGCTTCCCTTTTAAGGGACAACGTGCACTGTCACGAATGCGGGGAGCTTGTTAACGTGTTAGCAGCTGCAGGAAGCGCAACAACTCTTACGCATGAAAGGGCTATTCGTGACCAACCCAGTAAGCGCATGGAAGATTACCACTGCTATTGCAGTCGCAGGCAGTGTCCTCTTGCTCATTCTGTACGTGGGTTTAAGTCGCCATTACAACGCCCAAGAGCTCGCCATGCTTGTAGATGGTGCCAACGCCAACGGCCAGGACTACTCGGTGACAATCCACAACCAGCTCACCGGAAGCTACTCATTTAATGCTGAGTAGCTTTCATCCACAGCCGTAGATCACGCGGCATCTCGTAAACTCCAGCCGGCGCAGGATCTGAATCTGCCCGGTAATGGCAGCCGGCGCGAGGGATTTGAGCCGGCGGTGCCGGCCGTGGCCGCACCAGTGGTTTTGAGCACTGGCTGCCTTACTCGGCGTCGGTGGACAGCGCTGCCACGAAGGCCTCCTGCGGCACGGACACGGAACCGATGGACTTCATGCGCTTCTTACCGGCCTTCTGCTTCTCCAGCAGCTTGCGCTTACGGGAGATATCGCCGCCATAGCACTTGGCCAGAACATCCTTGCGCATGGCGCGGATGTTCTCACGCGCGATGATCTTCGAACCGATGGCCGCCTGGACGGGCACCTCGAACTGCTGGCGTGGGATGAGCTCCTTGAGCTTCTTCGTCATCTTGTTGCCGTACCACTGCGCGGAATCTCGGTGCACGATGGCGGAGAAGGCATCCACCGGGTCACCGTTGAGGAGGATATCCACCTTCACCAGGTCCGCCAGCTGCTCGCCAGCCTCCTCGTAGTTGAGGGAAGCGTAGCCCTTGGTGCGGGACTTCAACATGTCGAAGAAGTCGAAGATGATTTCACCCAAGGGCATGGTGTAGCGCAGCTCCACGCGGTCCTCAGACAGGTAGTCCATGCCACCCATCTGACCGCGCTTGGACTGGCACAGCTCCATCGTCGAACCGACGAACTCCTCCGGCACGATGATGGTCATCTTCACGATCGGCTCGTAGACCTCACGCAGCTTGCCGCCGGGCCAGTCCGACGGGTTGTGCACCATGGACTCCTCGCCGTCCTCTGCCACCACGCGGTAGGTCACCGAAGGCGCAGTCGAAATCAGGTCCAAGCCAAACTCGCGCTCCAGACGGTCGCGCGTGATTTCCATGTGCAGCAGGCCCAGGAATCCGCAGCGGAAGCCGAAGCCCAGGGCGACGGAGGTCTCGGGCTCGAAGGTGAGGGAGGCGTCGTTAAGCTGCAGCTTCTCCAGCGCGTCACGCAGGTCCGGGAAGTCCGCCTGGGAGATCGGGAACAAGCCGGAGTACACCATAGGGTTCGGGTCGGCGTAGCCCTTGAGAGGCTCAGTAGCGCCATTCGACGCCCACGTAATCGTGTCACCCACCTTGGTCTCACGCACGTTCTTCACGCCCGTAATGAGGTAGCCCACCTCACCCGGGCCCAGCCCCTTACACTTCTGCATGGTGGGGCTGACGATGCCCACCTCGAGCAGCTCATGGTTGGTACCCGTGGCCATCATGGTGACCTTCTGGCGCGGGGTCAGTTTGCCATCCATCATGCGGATGTAGGTCACCACGCCGCGGTAAGTGTCATAGACGGAGTCGAAGACCATGGCACGGGCCGGGGCATCCTCGCCGAACTCGGACGTCGGTGCCGGGATGAGCTCAGCCACCTTATCCAGCAGCTCCGGCACGCCCTCGCCGGTCTTGCCGGACACGCGCAACACCTCCTCCGGCTCGCAGCCGATGATGTGGGCAATCTCCAGGGCGTACTTCTCCGGGTCGGCCGCGGGCAGGTCGATCTTGTTCAGGACCGGGATGATCTCCAGGTCATTTTCCATGGCCAGGTAAAGGTTGGCCAGGGTTTGGGCTTCGATGCCCTGGGCGGCGTCGACAAGCAGGATGGCGCCCTCGCAGGCCTCCAGCGCGCGGGAGACCTCGTAGGTAAAGTCCACGTGGCCAGGGGTATCAATCATCTGCATGACGATCTCCTGGCCCTCGAACTCACCGGAGCGAGGAATCCAGGGCAAGCGCACGTTCTGCGCCTTAATGGTGATGCCGCGCTCGCGCTCGATATCCATGTTGTCGAGGTATTGGTCGCGCATATCACGCTCCTCCACCACCTGCGACAACTGCAGGATGCGATCAGCCAGCGTCGACTTGCCGTGGTCGATGTGGGCGATAATGCAAAAGTTTCGGATCTTGGACGGATCCGTAAACGTAGTGGCCGCGAAGTTTGTAGACATGTGTTTAGAATAGACGACATGTCTAGGTTGGCACGCATTCTCGGTATCGGAGGCCCCGAGCCTGTCGACGTCGGTCTCGAGCGCATCACCGAAGGCTTGGGGTTGAACCAGAATGATTCCGTAACGGAACCGCGCAAGGCCGCCGACATTCGCGTCGAGTGTGCCGCCGCCCACCCGCGCAGCGTCTTCTTCACCCCCGACATGGACGGGCAGGCAGACTCCGGCGAGGTTGTCTGGGTGTGGGCACCCTCGGATGGCAAGCAGTCCCCGCCGCGCGAGCGGGCCGTGCTCATTGTCTCGCGCACGCGCACCACCGTGCTGGGTCTGCTCATCTCCCCCAACCCGGGCCACGCGAACAAAGAGGAATGGCTCGATATCGGCACCGGCGAATGGGACGAATCCGGCCGGCAGTGCTGGGTGCGGATGGACCGCGTGTTGGAAATCTCCGAGGAACAATGCCGCCGACAGGGCACGCTCTTCCCGGAACGCCGCTTCGAGCGCATTGCCAACCGGCTGCGCTCGCGTTATCACTGGGCCTGATTTGGGGATTCGGTCCGAGCCCTGCTAAATTTTTTGGGATGCCGGGGCACGCTGGCGGTCAGGACCTTGGGTCCGCCTTCCTCGGTTGCACATTCCTACGACTCTAAGAGGTATAACGATGGCAAACATCAAGTCCAAGCAGAAGCGCATCCTGACCAACGAGAAGTCTCGTCAGCGCAACAAGTCCGTACGCTCCGCCGTGCGTACCGAGATCCGCAAGTTCCGTGAGGCCGTCGCCGCTGGTGACAAGGCTGCAGCCGAGAAGCAGCTGCGCGTTGCCTCCCGCGCACTGGACAAGTCCGTGTCTAAGGGCGTCTTCCACCGCAACACTGCGGCTAACAAGAAGTCCGGCATGGCCACCGCCTTCAACAAGATGGCCTAAATGAAACCGCTCCTGAAGTGGGTCGGGGGAAAGCGCCAGCTGCTACCCGCTATCCACTCCGTGCTGCCCGAGAGCTTCGATACTTATGTCGAGCCTTTCTTGGGCGGCGGAGCGGTTCTTTTTTCTTTGGCGCCCGAACGCGCCCGGGTCAATGACCTGAACACCGAGCTCATCACCGTCTACGAGGTGGTCCGCGATAACGTGGACGAGCTCATCGCCCTGTTAAAGGGCTATCCGAATGATTCGGATTTCTTCTACGAGATGCGCGCCCGCGACCGCGAGCCGGGTTTTGCGCACTTGAGCCCCGTCGAACGGGCCTCCCGCACGATTTATTTGAATAAGACCTGTTACAACGGGCTTTATCGGGTGAATAACGCCGGCCAGTTTAATGCCCCGTTTGGCCGCTATGCCAACCCGAAGATCTGTGATGAGCCCAATCTGCGTGCGGTTTCGGAGTACCTGTCCTCCCACGACGTGACGTTTTATAACGGCGACTACGCCGCGGTGGAGGCCAACGAGGGGGATTTCGTTTACTTCGACCCGCCCTACGATCCGGTCAACCCCACGAGCAATTTCACCGGCTACCAGTCGGGTGGTTTTGGCCGCGCGGACCAGATTCGGCTGAAGGAAACCTGCGACGACCTCAACGCCCGCGGGGTGAAGTTCCTGCTGTCGAATTCCGCGACGGACTTCATCAAGGAGCTGTACGCGGACTACCACATCGACATCGTGGGGGCTACGCGCGCGGTGAATTCCGTGGCGTCGAAGCGCGGCAAGGTCGATGAGGTGCTCGTGCGCAATTATGCTTAACGACGCCGCCTGGGACCTCGTCTACCCCCACATCGCCGCCGACATCGCGGACCAGGGCTTTGCGGTGTTGCCCGCCGCGAAGCTGAAGGAGCTATCGGGCCGCGAGCCGCGGTTGATGGCCAAGCATGACTTTTCGGCGGCGCGCCCCGAGGTGTTTCGAAAGCACGGTTTGTCCATGCTGCCGATTCGCCGCGATGCCTACCTGATTGGCCGCTTTGACCTGTACCAGCCTTTCCCGGAGCAGGCCGGGCCGCTGAAGTCGATGCCGGTTCCGAGCCACATCCAGTCCATTGACTTCGAGAACCTGACCTCGGAGGCAGCGGCACTGACCGCGGCGAGCTTAAGCGGCATGCTCGAAGATTTCCTGGGCGGTGAGCTGGTGCCGACGGTCAGCGGGCGCATGTCGACGCTCACGCTACCCATGTGTATCGGCGGGCGCGACGTGGTGGTGGACCGCGCCCAGATGGAGATCGATGCCGGCTTCGAATCCGCCGAACACCTCGTGCTCGTGGAGGCGAAGAACCATCTCTCCCCCGACTTCAACATCCGCCAGCTCTACTTCCCTTTCCGCCGCTTCTCGCTGGCTCTGGATAAAGAGGTGGTGCCGGTGTACCTGGTCTACTCCAACGGCATTTTCCATTTCTACCGCTACGCGTTTAGACAGCCGGAGGACTTCCGCAGCATCGAGCTCGTAAGCGCGGCGCGCTATGTTTTGGGCGAGTCTGGCGTGACCGACGCGACGGTGCGCGCGGTGCTGGCGCGCACGCAGGTCGAGGGCACGCGCGTTCCCTTTCCGCAGGCGGACTCCTTTGCGCGGGTCATCAGCTTGCTGGAGAACCCTGTGCCCAAGGCGGAGATGCCCGAGGAATTTGGTTTTACTCCACGCCAGGCGGATTATTACACCAACGCCGCCCGCTACTTGGGCCTGAGCAAGCTCAACGGCACCCGCGATGAACGCAACCTCACCCTCATCGAGGCACTGGCCTGCCGCCCGGTGTTCCGGGACATGGTGCGGCACGTCGTGGATACGGGCCGAGCGGTGGATAAAGAAGAGGCAATGGTCTTCATGCGGGCGGCGAACCTGGGCCTGGGTGATTCGACCCTGCGCCGCCGCTCCGCCACGGTCGCGGCATGGTCGCAGTGGCTCGCGGAGCTGCTGGAACAGGACTAGGCAGCCTGGATGCCGGCCCACACCAGAGCGCAGCCGGCCACCACGAAGAAGGCGCCGGAGGCTATGTCGATCCACGGGCCGGCGGCCAGGAGGCGGCGGCGAATCGCGCGGGTGGAAATAACCGTCGAGAGAAAGACGAAGAGCAGATAGCTCGACAGCGCTAGGCTCAGCACCAGTGCCACCGATACCCACACCGGCGGGTGCGGCGGCAGCAGCGGGGCGACCATAGCGGCGAGGAAGAGCACGATCTTCGGGTTGGACAAGTTGGTAGCCAAACCCGTGCGGAAGACCTTGCCCACCGACCCCAAGCGTGCGGCCGCCTCCTCCTCATCGACGGGCGGCTGCTTGCGCAGCTCCAGCCCGGAGCGAATGGAGAGCACGCCCATAAACACCAGGAAACAGCCACCGATCACCTGAATCAACGAGAGGACACCGGGGAAGGCGGTGAGCAGGGCGGCCGCACCGAACACGGTCAGCGTGCACCAGAACAGCACGCCTACCTGGATGCCCGTCGCCGCCGCAATGGCGTGGCGGCGCGAGCGCGTGGCATAGCGCGTCACTAGGACGATGTCCGGGCCGGGTGCTGCCGCACCGACGAGATTCATCAGGAGGATGGCCGCAAACGCGGACCAGCTCATGACAGGCGCTCGAGAAGGTCCTCGCGGCCGAACATGCGGGCCGAGTCGAGGGCATTAGGCTGGCCGGCGGAGGGGTCGGCGCCGGCGTCGAGAAGCGCGTCGATCACCGCGTCTTCTTTCTTAAAAATCGCTCCGGCCAATGGCGACTGGCCACGGTCGTTGAGGAGGTTGACGTCGGCCCCCGCCGCGGCGAGCTGGCGTACCAGCTCCGCATGGCCGTGGTAGGCGGCAAGCATAATGAAGGACTGCCCGTCCTGGTTCACCGTGTCCACGTTGACGCCCTGCTTGATGTACTCGAGCAGCGTGGCATCGCCGTTGCGGGCAAAGTCAAAAAGCTTGGTGGCAAAGTTCTGGATGTCATCCATGGAGGGTTAGTCTAGCGCGCCAGCTCCGCCACCCGTTTAACGGCCGCCTCGATGGCGAAGTCCTCGTCCCCGCCCTGGCCCTTGACCGCAGCATCCAGCTCCGCCATGAGGATCACGGCCTTGGTGATATTCTCCCCCGACCAGCGCCGCGCCACCGGTTGGGTGAGTTTTACCGCGTAGGGCGCCATGCCGGTCTGGGAGGCCAGGGAATACTGATCCCCGCGCGCGGAGTAAAGCCGCGCGATATTGCCCACCTTGTTAGCCAGCGCCGAGGCGATGGCCACGGGGCTCGCCCCTAACTGCAGCGCTCGACGGCACGTGGAGACCGCCGCCTCCACGCGGCCAGCCACAGCAGCATCCGCAATATCCCAATTGGCCACCTCAGCCACGCCCACGTAATACGCGTGCACCGCCTCGCGGGTTACCTTGCCACCTGTGTCGAAGACCAATTGCGAGATGGCGGAGGCGAGTTCACGGAGGTCGGAGCCGACGCCGTCGAGAAGCGCCTGCACCACATCCGGGGTCGGTCGCACCCCGTGCGAGGCGAACTCGCGGGTGGCCCACTGCGCGAGCTCGTTCGGGTAGAGGGAAAAGACCTCGTGCACCTCGGCCGTCTTGCGCAGCGCCGCGATGAGCTCCGGCGGCTTCTTCTTTTTCTTCAGCGTCTTCGCCGTCACCGAGTAGATCAAAATGAGCGTGATGCCGGGCATCGGGTTGGCGCAGGCGTCGAGGAGGATCTTCGTGACCTCCTTACCGGCCCTCTCCACGTCGCTGATGACGATGACGCGGTCCTCCCCAAACAGGGAGGGGCTGGTCGCTTCCAGGATTTCGCCCTCGCTGACCTCGGAGGCCTTGAGCTTGGTTACTTCGCCGTGTTGGATACTCAGGCGGGCGCGCTCGGCCAGGAATTCGTCATCGCCGAGGATGAGGTGCACGGGGGCTGAAGACATGCCTGTCATCTTAGCAACGCCGCGATGATCCACCCGCCGAGCAGCAGCACCGCGATAGGGCCGGCGGCCACGGTGGTCACGGGCATCGAGGAGGCGACAAAGTGGATCCAATCCGCCAAGGGCTCAATGAGGATCACAAGCGGCCTGCCCAGCCCCACCTGCGCCAGGGCGGCGGCGATAAGCCCCACGACGGTGATGACCGGCACGACCGGAGCCACCAACACGTTGGCGATGACAGAGACCACCGAGACCCGCCCGGACATCAGCGCGATGAGCGGCATGGTCACGATATCCGCGGCGATGGCCACGGCGAAGGCGCGGGCGACAATACCTGTGCCCAACACGCGCAACAGCAGCGGGCTGAGTACTACGATGCCGGCGGTCGCCGCCACGGAAAGCGCGAAGCCGAAGCTGACGGCCAGGTCGCTATCCGCCGCGAGGAGAAACAGCACGCCGAGGGAGAGCGCATGGAGCGGTTCCATCTTCGAGGAGTGGAGCACCGCCACCAAACCGGCCAGCCCAGCGACGGTGGCGCGCTGGACGGAGGGCTCCCACCCCACCAGCGCCACGAATAACGCCAACGCGCTTGCCGACGCCCCCACCCTCGCCCGCGGCCCCGGCACCACCAACGCGGCCGCGGTGCACACGATGGCGACGTTAGAGCCCGACACAGCACTCAAGTGCGACAGCCCGGTGTCGATGTAAAGCTGCTTGTCCTCGGGGCTTTGCAGGCTGGTATCGCCCAGCACCATGCCAGGGATAAGGCCGTTATCGCACACGGCGCGGAAGTTCTCCGCCACCGCGGCGGTCCAGCTATGGGCGTGCGCGGTGAGTTCGCCGCTGAAGACGGTCTGCCCTACCCCTACCCGGTCAGACGGACCGGGGTGACCGTGCACCGTGACAAGGGAGCCGCTGAAGGCCTCCGGTTTTTCCTTGAGGAAGACCGGCAGCTGCGCCGGGTAGCCGGGCACGCGCAAGCGCACCATCCACCCGGAGGCGGTCTGGGTGGGGTCGGCGGCAAGTTTTCCCGTCACCTCCGAACCAAAATGAAAGCCCGCCGCGCGCACCGAGCGCACATGCGCAAGGGTGGCAAAGATGGCCCCACTTGCCGCGCACAAGATGCCCTGGCCACGCCACTGCCCGCGCGCTAAAGCGAAGAGCACGAGCCCACCCAGCAGCCAGGGGTAGCCGAAAAGTACTGCGAGCGTGGCCAACCATGCGACCACCGCGGCGGGTACGAGCCGCAGTTCCCTCACGGCCGAACCTTGTCCTTGAGCTTCGCGAACTTCGCCGGTCCGATGCCGGAGACGTCCATGAGTTGCTCCACGGTGGTAAAGCTCCCGACTTCCTCGCGGTGCGCGATGATCGCCGCAGCCGTGGCCGGCCCTACCCCGGGAAGCTCAGTGAGCTCCTCCGCGGTGGCGGAGTTGAGGGAGATAGTGTCTTCGGCCGCAGCGCCTGGGGCAGCGGGTGGAGCGCCGACGGTGATCTGTTCGCCGTCGTTAAGCTTCTGCGCCAGGTTGAGGTTGTCGGTGGGCACGCGCGGGCGTGCCACCTCAAGGGCGTCGTTGATGCGCGCGCCCGGTGCCAAGGTCACCAGGCCCGGCTGCTCGACGTCGCCCACGACGGAGACCACGATGTCGGCCGCCACCTCGCTGCTCGGTGCGGCCACCTCATAAGGGTTCTCCGCGCTGCGGCTCAGCCCCAGCCAGGCGAGGAGCGCGACGCCGGCTAGCCCGGCTACGACAAGCGCCAACCAGGGCGGGACGCGCAAGCGCGGAAAGTCGACGTTGAGCAGTTCTTCTTCCCCGGTGGGGCGGGTGAGGTCGCGGAGACGATCAGCAATGGCGTTCATGCCCGCGACGCTACGCAGCGCCCACACCCCCGTCGAGGGCTTAAGCCGCAGCCTGTGGATAACTTGTTGAAGACATCAACAACGTCTTTAGCTCGGCTCCGCCGTCAGCTAAAGACCGCGGAGACGCCGATGGCTCCGGGGCCGACGTGGACCGCGAGGACGTCGGTAAGCGGCACCAGCATGAAGGAGGAATCCGGCAACGCCAAGCGCAGTAGGTCCTCCAGCCGGCGGGCCGAGACCTTGTCCTCGTTGTACTGCACCACGATGAACGCCGGCTTGCCCTCCGCGCGGGAGGCCACCAGATCCACGAGCTTGGTAAAGGCCTTGGTTTGGGTGCGGGTCTTGCCCACCATCTCCAGCTTGCCGCCCGCAATCGCCATGATTGGCTTGGTGGCCAGCAGCGCGGTCGACAGCATCGCCGTGGCCGCGGACATGCGCCCGGAACGGCGCAGCTCCTCCGTCGAGCTGAGATAGACCAAGGTGTGCCCGCGCTCGAGGGTGTTGATGGCGGCGGCATAGCACTCGTCGAGTGAGGCGCCTTCCTGGGCAAGCTTCGCTGCGGCCATGGCAGCGGCACCCATGACCATGCCCGCGGTGCCGGAATCGATGACGCGCACGGTGTCGGGGAAAACGCCGGAGGCAGTCACCGCCGCCGACCACGTCGAGGACAGTTCCTTCGACAGGTGGATGGCTAGCACCCCGTCATCGCCGGAGCGTTCCATCTGACGGCCATACAGGGCCGCTAGCTCCAAGGCAGTCAGACCAGAGGTGGACAGCTCCGCGCCATCTTTGCCGTGGCTTTCCATGACGTGCAGGTCCACGACGCAGATGTCGAGCTCCTCGACGATATCCGCCGGCAACCCCGCGGCGGAATCGGTGACGACGCGAATCACTAGACGTCCGCCCCGGCGCCACCAACGACGGCGCCGCCCATGTTCCAGCCGTCGAGGTACCACTGGGCGCGGGCGACGTTCTCCGGGGTGAATTCCAGCGGGGAGAGCGGACGAGCGGCATCGAACTCGGGCCGCGCGGTCAGCTGCGACCAGTGAGTGTTCTTCAAACCGGAGAGAATCCCGTACTGGTGGTGCTCAAGGCCCAATAGGTGGCAGGTCAGCGCGGAAATGGCGCCGCCGTGCGCGACGACAAGCACCGCGCCTTCATCCCAGTCGAAGTGCTCCTGCATGAGCTCATCAATGACCGGGCGGGCTCGGTTGGCCACATCGACGCGGCTTTCGCCCTGCGGCGGCGCCCAGGTGGGGTCGTGGCGCCACAGCGCACGCGCCCCGGGGTACTGCTCATCCACCTCGGCGGAGGTCATCCCCTGCCACTCCCCCAGGTGGGTTTCACGCAGGCGCTTATCGACGGTTACCGCAAGCCCCAAGTGACGGGCGATGATCTCAGCGGTTTCGCGGGCACGGATGAGGTCCGAGGCGACAACCGCGGTGATGCCTTTATCCTCGAGCAGGTCAGCGGCAGCGCGCGCTTGGGAGTACCCTACGTCCGACAGCTCGGTGTCCAGGTGCCCCTGCATCCGTCCGGTGGCGTTGTAGGTGGTTTGCCCGTGGCGGATGAGGAGGAGACGGCGGGTCATAATTCGTCATCTTCCGGCTCTGGCTGGGCCAGGGGAATCTCATCGATCGAGTCCACGTCGCGCGGGTTGACTTCATCAGACCACTCGCCGGGGCGTTCCGGGGTGTCCAGACCGGGGATGTCGAGAAGCGGGCAGTCGTGGTAGAGGCGATCCAGGCCGTAAAACTCGCGCTGATCGTTGCGCTGGACGTGGACCACGATGGGGCCGTAATCGAGCAAGACCCACCGGTTCTCACGATTGCCTTCGCGGCGCTTGGGCTCAAAGCCCTGCTTGGTCAGCTCGTCCTCGACTTCCTCAACGATGGACGCCACTTGGCGCTCGGTATCGGCGGAGGCCAAGACGAAGACCTCGGTAATCGCCAGCACGTCGGAAACGTCAATAGCGGCAATGTTGGTGGCCAACTTTTCATCCGCAGCCAAGGCGGCGGTTTCCGCCATCTGGCGTGCTTCATCAGTAATCGACATGACAATCCCTACACAAGTACTTTTCTCTTAAGAACTCTAGTCTTACACGACAAGGCGCATTTTCCTAGTCGAATTCCCCCCGCCTCTGCGCGGATACTACAGCGGTTTTTCCGGGTGCGGGCTGTAGAGGTGATTCTTGGCGATGTATTGCACCACCCCATCCGGCACCAGGTACCACACCGGCTGGCCCTGCTCGGCGCGGGCGCGGCAATCGGTGGAGGAAATGGCCATGGCAGGAATCTCGATCAGCTCGATGTCGTCTTGGGAGCCCTCCGGCAACATGTCCTTGCGTAGCTCGTAGCCGGGGCGGGTCACGCCAACGAAGTGCGCCATCTCCAGCATCTCTTCCCAGTTCCGCCAGCTCATGATGGAAGCGACAGAATCCGCACCGGTAATGAAGTAGAGCTCGGCATCGGGGAAAAGCTCGCGCAAGTCCCGCAGCGTATCGATGGTGTAGGTGGGGCCCTCGCGGTCAATGTCTACGCGGGAGACCGTAAAGCGCGGGTTTGAAGCGGTGGCCACCATGGTCATCAGGTAGCGATGCTCGGCGGCGGTGACCTGCTTATCTGCCTTCTGCCAGGGCTGGCCGGTGGGCACGAAGACCACCGTATCGAGGCGGAAACGGTGGGCTACCTCGCTAGCAGCGACGAGGTGGCCATTGTGGATCGGATCGAAGGTGCCACCCATGATGCCGATGCGTTGTGGACTAGTCATGGCTGGTGAGTATACCGGCCACAGCATCAATGACCTGCACGTCCTGCTCGGTAGGCTCCCCCAGGAAGTAGGAGGCATGGCGCTTGGCCTTCGTGGCTAACGCTCGGTTGGCGGCTTCCGGGGAGAAGTCGCAGACGAAGTCACCGTCCAAGCAATAATCGACGGAGCGGTGCTCCGGTAGCCCGGCGCGGTTCTGAACCCACGGCACCTGGTGGAGCGGATTGCCGAACGTCAGCACCGCATGCAGGCGCCCGGTCTCAGCGAGGTAGCTTTGGGCGCTTGTCGCGACGAGCGCGCCCTGCGAGTAGCCGGCGGCCACCCAGCGCGGGCGGCAGCCGGTGGTGGATTCATAGTCTTCGACCACCTTCGGGGCGTTGCGGACACCGGTGCGCAGACTATCGACGGCCCCCAGCGTCACCGAATACGCCAAGTCCCCAATGGGGTGCTGCTGGAGGATCTCCATGATTCGCCGCACGACGTCACGCGGGCTGAGGACCTCTCCCTCCTGAGCCAAGGGCGGCAGGTTCATGGCGGCGGGGTATGCCTCCGGATCGAGCGCAAGTACATAGACGCCATCCATAGCGCCCAGGTGGCGCTGCTCGACCTGGTGAAACAGCGCAGCAAAGTTACGCCCCTCAAAGCCCGTGGATTCTGGCGCACGCGCGGAGTAGCGCTGCGGGCCCACGTATTCGCCTTGCTCCTCGTTCTGATCCGAGCCGCGCGCGACAAGCACCGCGGTGTCGGGGCAGGTGTCGATACCGCCCGCCAAGGCCGCAGGAACGTTCAGGAGAAACGCTGCTGCGCCAAGCGCGGCACACATGCTAAGAGAAAGAGGCTTCACCCTTTCCTGTTTAGCGGAAACGAACGCTGTCTACCATGCGGCCGATGGAATCGTAGACCTGGTTATCCCACTCGTGGTAGGTGAAGAAGTACTGGCCGTGAGAGCCGCCAGTGGGCTTAGCGGCGTAGAGGGTATGGGCGGAGAGATCGCACACGGCATCGAGGGGCAGGCAGTAGTCCACGCGGCTGACGTTGGCGCGCATCTGAGGGAAGTGGCCCATCGGGCCGCCCGCACCCTGGGTCGCACCGACAACGGCCGGATCCCCGGCGCGGGTCAGCGGGTTGCCAAAGGTCACGACACCGGCGAGCTGGCCGCGGTGGGCTAGCTCCAGCTCGTGGTTGGACAGGACCATAGCACCTTGGGAGTAGCCGGAAAGGATGTACTGCGGGTGGCAGCCGGTAGCGGCCTCGTAGTTGTTGATGGCGCTGGTCACGCCGCGCTTGCCGGTCTGTACGGAGTACATGAACTGGTTGATGGCGGAGACCGCGGTGTTGATGACCGGGTTGGCGTACTGTGCGGCCAGGCGAACCAAGTCGGCCGCGGTGGTGGGCAGCGACTCGTTCGGCACGGAATACTCCGGGTACGTCGCCGGGTAGTATTGCGGCTCCAGGCCCAACACGTAGACGTCCTTCATCAGGGAGTTGCCGCCGTGTGTTGCCTGATAGCGCGCTTCAGCGCCGTGCAGCATGGCGCGGATGGATTCGCCTTCCCACCCATTGGAGGCTCGGCCACCCTGGTTGGAGTACTGCGTGGGGTAGATCTGGCCGTTCTGGCCGGAGCCGCGCGCGGCGACGACGACCACGGCGGGGCACTGTTCCTCGGCATGCGCGGCGGGTACAGATACGGTGTTCGGGACGATGAGGGCGGCCGCGGCCACGACGGCGGCGGCGACGGAGGAAGCAATGCGGGACAGCATGAGCGGAAGGCACCAATCAGTTCTTTGTTATTACCGCGCTTTAGAGTACCCAGTCCTGTCCCGCCGCGCAGCACGAACCCCACACAAGGCGAACAATCTACTCGAAAAGTTTTCGAGTAGGATGTTTTGCGCAGGTCAGGCTCGAAAAATTCCTTTCGAGTAGCTTTCGAGTAGCTTTCGAGCCGCCTCTAGGGGCGCGTCTGGCCGGTGCCCTGCAGCACCCACTTGGTAGACGTCAGCTCCGGTAGAGCCATCGGGCCGCGCGCGTGCAACTTCTGGGTGGAAATGCCGATTTCTGCGCCCATGCCGTAGACCTCACCGTCAGTAAACGCGGTGGAGGCGTTGAGCATGACTGCTGCAGCATCCACCTCGTTGGCGAAGGTCAGCAGCACGTCAGCGTCCTGGGCGGCGATGGCTTCGGTGTGGCCGGTGGTGTACTCGGCGATGTGCGCGATGGCGCCATCAACACCATCGACCACCTTGGCGCAGATATCCATGGAGAGGAATTCTTCTCGCCACTCCTCGTCGGTGGCCTCCACGGCGTCTTTAACGCCGAAGGCCTGGAGCTCCTTCACATCGCCGTGGATGGTGACCCCTGCCTCCTGGAGGGAGGTGATGATGCGGAGCTTTGCGGCGTCGTCAAGCGCGGCGTCGATCAGCACGCCTTCCGTAGCATTGCACACCGAGGTGCGGCGGGTCTTGCCGTTGATCACCATATCGGTAGCCTTGTCCAGGTCAGCGGAGGCATCGACGTAGAAGTGGCAATTGCCGGTACCCGTCTCGATGGCGGGGACGGTAGCGTTTTCCACCACGGCATTGATGAGGCGCGCGCCGCCGCGCGGGATGACCAGGTCCACCAGTCCGCGGGCGGTGATGAGGTCCTGCACAGAATCGTGGGTCTCACAGGGCAAAAGCTGCACGCCTTCGCGCGGCAAATCGAACTCCACGAGGGTGTCCTGGAGGAGCTCCACGAGCTTAGCGTTGGAGTTCTTCGCGGACTTGGAGCCGCGCAGCAGCGGCACGTTGCCGGACTTCAGGGCCAAGCCGAAAGCATCGACGGTGACGTTCGGGCGGGCCTCATAGACCATGCCCATCACGCCGAGCGGCACGCGAACCTGCTTCATCTGGATGCCGTTATCCATGGTGCGGCCCTGCAGGATCTCCCCTACCGGGTCCTGGAGGGAGGCCACCTGGCGCAGGCCGCCGGCAATGCCCTCGATGCGGGCGGCGTCCAGCGACAGGCGGTCGATGAGGGACTCGGACATACCGTTGGCGCGGCCGGCTTCGATATCGAGCTGGTTAGCAGCGAGGATGTCCTCGGTGTGCGCGATGAGGTTTTCCGCGGCGCGATTGAGAATCTCGTTCTTGCGCGGGGTGGTCAGCTGCGCGAACTGCGGCGCCACCGCCTTGGCGGCGCGGGCTTTGGACAGAACTTCTTCACGTTCGGTGTTGCTCATGCCATACCAGCGTACGGAAGGTCTGCCCGCTTGTCAGGGATTTTGTGCAGCTATGGGCGCGGATCGGCCCTTAGTTAGGCCTCGAGCTCGCGGCGGCGCTCCGCCGCGGCACGCAGGCGCTCGGCGCGCTTTTTCTTTTCTCCTTCGGAAAGCTCGTCGAAGAGCTCTTCATCCGACTCGCTGAACTTCAGCACCCCGCGCGCAGCCCAGGAAGCGAAGAACGCGATGACGGGCGAGATCCAGAAATAGCTCCAGTCAAAGACGAAGAGGCCTAGGAAGAGCGCGATCATCGCCACTGACCAAATGACGGAATCCACTATCTGCACCTTGCGTCCGCGGGAGAGCATGTCCTCCAACTCCGCCTCGTGGCGGCGTGCGGGTGTTGGGGCGCTTGGCGTGGAAAGCTCCGGCAGGTCCGCAAAGAGCTTTTCGACGTCCCCGCGCGTGCGCGCCGCGGCAGCCTCGCCGGTGCGCTGCTCAAATTCATCGGGGCCCAACGCACCGTTGACGAAGTGCTGGCTCAGTTGCTCCAGGGCCGCGGAACGCTCAGCATCACCAACGCGGATATCGGGGTTCTCCATTAGTAGCCTGCCTTCGGATCAACCAGGGTAGGCAGCTCCTCCCCCGCCGCGAAGGCCTTGGCCACCTTGATGGCGTGCGCGCCAATCTTCTCGCGCACGGAGCGCTGCGTATTGGCAATGTGCGGGGTGATAACCACGCGCTGATCCCGCCACAGCGGGTGATCCTCCGGCAGCGGCTCTGGGTCGGTGACGTCGAGCGCGGCACCCGCGATCTCGCCCGACTCGAGTGCTGCGAGGAGGTCCTCGGTGTTGATGAGTGGGCCGCGGCCCACGTTAACCACCACTGCATGCTCCGGCATCTGTTGGAAAGCCTCCGCATCCACCATGTGGCGGGTCTCCGGGGTCAGCGGAGCGATAAGGACGAAGTAATCAGCCTTCGGCCAAACCTTGTCCACCTGGGAAATCGGGTAAGTTTCCTCAGCGCCCTCAACCGGGTTGCCGGAGCGGTTGACCGCAATGATGCGCGGCCCGAAACCAGACAGCATGCTAATCAGACGCTTGCCAATGCCACCGGCACCAATAATGGCCACCGTCTTATCGTCGTAGAGGTAGGAGGTGTGGGCCTCCATGTCCGCATAGGAATCGAACGTGCCGTTGACGCGACGGTGCGCGTGCAGCTGCGCCAGAAGCAGCGCGATGGTGGATTCCGCCACCGTGTTGTCATAGACCCCGGCGGCGTTTGACCACGGCACGCTGCTCCCCTTCATTGCGTCGAGCACGTGGTCCACGCCCGCCGAAGGAATCTGCACGAAACCAATGTTCTCCGGCAGCGGGTCCGGGAAGTCGGTGCCGTCGCCGGTGTAGATGAGGAAGGAGGCCTCATCTAGCCGGGCGCGCTCAAAGCCCGCGGCGTCAAGCACCTCGATGGTTTCCTCCCACGGGTGTGGTTCGATGGCGTACTTCATGCACATCCTCCTTAGCTAGTATCCGGCGTCCGGGTCGACGCGCGTGGGCATATCCTCGCCGCGCTCCCACGCGGCGGCGTTGGCATTGAAGATAGCACCCAGGTGGTACTGGGCCACGTGATCCGAGGCCGCCATGTGCGGGGTCAGCGTAGCGTTGGGAAGCTCATAGAGCGGGTGGCCATCCGGAAGCGGCTCCGGATCCATGACCTCGAGGCCCGCTCCCGCGATCTCGCCCGTGCGCAGTGCATCCACGAGATCATCAGTGACTACGGTGCTGCCGCGGCCGACGTTGATAAACACCGCCGAGCGCTTCATGGCGCGGAACACCGCAGCATCAAAGAGAGCTTCCGTCGCTTCTGTCGCCGGCAGAATGCTCACCACGAAATCCGCCTCGCCCCATGCTTCGTCGACGCGCTCGATAGGGAGTGTTACGTCCGCGCCGTCCACTGGGCGGCCCGAGCGGTTCACCGCGGTGATGTGCACGCCAAAGGGCCGGAGATAGGCCATGAGCTGCGTGCCGATTCCTCCCGCGCCCACGATGAGCACGCGCGTAGGCCCCTGTTGGTCATAGAGCCAGGCCTGGGATTCATCGAGCTCACGCGCCACCGACCAGGACTTCGCCAGCGCGAAAGCCTTGTGGTGGTGCGCCTGGGAGAGCATGAGCCCCAGCGCGGATTCCGCCACGGGCTTGGCAAAAGCGCCGGCGGAGTTGCACCACGGCAGGCCATCCGGCCGGATGAGCCCGGCCTCGATATGGCGGTTCACCCCGGTGAAGCAGTATTGCACCCACTGGATATTCTCCGGAATCTCCGGGGTCTGCGCCGGGTCCGAGGCGGTGTTCACAAAGACCTCGGCTTCCGCCAAGCTCTCCACGCGCTCGTGCCCGGCTGCGTCGATATCTGCCACGGTCGCTGCCCACACATCGGGGCCCATGAAATAGCGCATTAAATTCGGGACGCGAAATTGGACAGGTAGTCGGCGTGAACAACCGGGCGGCGCATGTCCTCCGGCAGCTCCTCGGTGTGCTTGCCCAGCAGGTTGCGCAGCGTGGCGGAGTCATAGCCCACCTCACCGCGGCCAATGACCTGGCCCTTGGGGCCCATAATGTCCACGATCTCACCGGCGCTGAACTCACCCTTGATATCCGTGATGCCCACGGCCAACAGGGAGTTTCCGCCGCGGACCACGGCTTCCATGGCGCCCTCGTCGAGGCGCAGCGAGCCGCCGGTATCCGCGCAGTAGAGCGCCCAGAACTTCCACGCAGACAGGCGGCGCTCCTCACGGGTGTGGAAGACGGTGCCTACGGAGGCGTCGTCAAGCGCCTGTCCGATGTTATCCGCCGAGGTCAGCAGCACCGGGATGCCGCCGCGGGTGGCAAGGCGGGCAGCGGAGACCTTCGTGGCCATGCCGCCGGTGCCGACCTTGCCGCCATCACCGGCCACCACCGCCTTGAGGTCCTTACCGGTGCGCACCTCTTCCACGAACTTGGCATCGGGCTCCGCCGGATTCTTGTCATAAAGGCCGTCCACGTCGGAGAAGAGAAAAAGGGCATCCGCGCCAACCAGATTGGCCACGAGCGCGGAAAGGCGGTCGTTATCACCGAAGTGCATCTCGGAGGTCGCGACGGTGTCATTCTCGTTGACGATCGGCACCGTGCGCATCTGGCGCAGGCGGTCAATGGTGCGCTGGGCGTTGCGGGCGCGATCGCGCTTGCCGACGTCCGACGCGGTCAGCAGCACCTGCCCAATGGTGCGGTTATAGCGGGCGAAGGACACGCCCCACTCGTAAGCGAGGTGGACCTGGCCCACCGCGGCAGCTGCCTGCTTGGTGGCGAGATCTGTGGGGCGTGTGGTCAGGCCCAGCGGGCCCATGCCCGCGGCCACCGCACCGGAGGAGACGATGATGATGTCGGAGACATTCATGCGGGCGCACACGGCATCAACGATCTTATCGATCTTCTCAGTCGAGGTCACGAAGTCATCGCGCGTCAACGAGGAGGAGCCGATCTTGATGACGATGCGCTTGGCCTGTGCGATCTGGTCGCGCAAAGGCGAGGAAAAGCCGCTGGATTTTTCCGACAGCGTGGCGGTCTCCGGGTAGTCCATTTCCGGGGTTGGCCCCTCGAAGGGTTCGAGGGGAAGAGGATAGTCGATCTGGTTGTCGTGTTCGGATGACATACCGGCTCATTATACCGGGCTAGCCCTGCCAGCGATCGCGGTTCGCGGACTCGCGCGTGACCTCCCCATCGGTGCCAAAGTCAAACTCATCGACGAGACCGCGGCGTGCCTGGGAAGCGCGCTTACGCTCGGCAGCCGAGACTCGCTCGGTGCTCATGAGGCGGCCATCCTGTCCGCGGCCAGCGTCGGTCGCGCGGCCACCAGCCATGGGCTCGTACTCGAAGGTGATATCTCCGATGGTCACGGGGCAGCCTTCCTGCGCGCCTTGGCGGTGCAGTTCCTCTTCGACACCGGCCTTGGCAAGGCGGTCCGCAAGGTAGCCCACGGCCTCGTCGTTTTCGAAGTCCGTCTGGCGGATCCAGCGGTCGATCTTCTCGCCTTCGACGATGAAGCCGCCCTCCACCTCGGGGTCTGGGGTGACGGTGAAGTCGGCGAACCTGCCCTTCTTTTTCTTGCCCACGGACTTCGGCTGAATAATGGTGTGGTTCTTGTCCGCGGCGACCTTGGGCTGAGCCTTGCGGTGCTCGTTGACCATCTCCATGAGCTTGTACTTCAGCGGGTCGAGGCCCTTGCGCGCCACCGCAGAAATGATGAAGACGGGCCAGCCGTACTTCTCTTCGAGGTCACCCTTGACAAATTCTGCTAGCTCTTCGGCCTCGGGAATGTCCGCCTTGTTGAGGATGATGACGCGCGGGCGCTCGCGCAGATCCCCCAGGCCGGTGTCCTGCTCCAGCAGCTCTTGGTACTTGGCCAGCTCGGTCTCGAGGGCCTCGATATCAGAGAGCGGATCGCGGCCCGGCTCGATGGAGGCGGTATCCACCACGTGGGCCAGCACCGCGGTGCGCTCGATGTGGCGCAAGAAGTCGAGTCCCAAGCCCTTGCCCTCGGCGGCCCCAGGGATCAGGCCCGGAACATCCGCCATGGTGAAAGACTCATGGCCCATGTCCACCACGCCCAGGTTGGGCTGGAGGGTGGTGAAAGGATAATCACCAATCTTCGGCTTGGCCGCCGAGAGAACAGAAATAAGGGAGGACTTACCCGCGGAAGGAAAGCCCACGAGGCCGACGTCCGCCATGGACTTCAGCTCCAGGATGAGATCGCGCGCCTCACCAGGTTCTCCCTGCAGCGCAAAGCCCGGAGCCTTACGAGCAGCCGAGGCCAGTGCTGCGTTACCAAGTCCGCCGAAACCGCCCTCCGCAGCCACGAAGCGGGTCCCCGGGACCGTGAGGTCCGCGAGCATCTCCCCATCCTCGGTATAGACCACGGTGCCTGCCGGCACCTCCAGAATGAGGTCCTTGCCGCGCGCGCCGTTGCGCCAGTCGCCAGCACCGTTGCCGCCACGCTCGGATTTGATGTGCGGGCGGTAGTGAAAGTCCATCAGCGTATGGATTTGGGTTGAGACCTCCAGCAAGATGTCTCCGCCGTGGCCGCCGTTGCCGCCATCGGGCCCGCCGAGCGGCTTGAACTTTTCGCGGTGAACGGAGGCGCAGCCGTGTCCGCCATCGCCTGCCTGCAGGTGCAAAACCACTCGGTCAATGAATCGTGCCATGCCCGTTAGTCTAACGGTTCCTGGCATACCGTCCTAGTTGAGCACTGCCGGGGATCTGAAGCCCACGGCCCCTTTAGTCTTCTCCACGCTCTCCCGCCACGCCGGCCGCGTGAAAACGACAAAATCCCGAGCAAACGCTCGGGATTAAGCCATGAAGCTCTTAGGCAGTTGCTTCTGCAGCAGCCTCTTCAGCCGGAACAATGTTGACCAGACGACGGCCACGCTTGACGCCGAACTCAACAGAGCCTGCAGCGAGAGCGAACAGGGTATCGTCGCCGCCGCGACCAACGTTCTCACCCGGGTGGAACTTGGTGCCGCGCTGACGCACGATGATCTCGCCGGCCTTAACCTGCTGACCACCGAAGCGCTTGACGCCGAGACGCTTGGACTCAGAATCGCGACCGTTGCTGGAGCTGGAAGCACCCTTCTTGTGTGCCATGTGGTTTTCCCTCCTTCAGGGATGAATTAGTGCCGGTTAAGGCTTACTTGATACCGGTAATCTTCAGCGTGGTCACCGGCTGACGGTGACCGAGGCGACGCTTGTAACCAGTCTTGTTCTTGTACTTGAGGATGTCGATCTTCGGGCCCTTGCCCTGCTCGACAATTTCAGCGGAGACGGAGACCTTCTCGAGGTCTGCGGCCTTCGACTTGACGGTTGCGCCATCGACGAGCAGAACCGGGGTGAGAGCAACGGAGGAACCCGGCTCCCCCTCGATCTTCTCGACCTTGACGAGGTCACCTTCAGCAACCTTGTACTGCTTTCCGCCGGTCTTGACGATCGCGTACATAGAGGGCTACCCCTTATCTAAACTCGGCTCGCTAGCAGCTGGGTGGTGCCGCTAACGAATGGACATTGGACATTGGCGTTTAGAACCACATCCGCGAGAGACGTGCGGAAACCGCAGCGCGTCCCATCGAGCGCATTCATGGTCTAAACAGCGACTGTCAAAGACTACCCCGTGAGGGGGCGAAAAGGCAAAACGCCTTTTCTAGCGCGACCTGCGCCGTGCTACTCGACGCCTCCCGCGCCCGCCCCTGCGCCTTGTCGACGCCGTAGTCTCCTCGCGCTCCTTCGCCTCAGTGCTGTGCTCCGCGCCCCTACCGCGTTCCTTCGGTGCCGGCGCGGATTGGCTCTGCGCCATCTTGCGCACCACTCGGCGGCGACCGCGGCTGCGGGTCGCGCGCACGTTCATGTTCTCGCCCGACTCCGCGGCCTTGCGCTCTGCCTTGGCCTCCTTTTTAGAGGTGGCCAGCGGAGCGTCCTTGGCTGGGGTCTCGTCCTGTGCAAAGTCTTCGCGCTTCGGGCGAATATCCGAACGGGAATTTCCGCGTGTGCGGCGCTTGCGGCGCGGCGAGTTCTCGAAAGCCTCGACGGCTTCCTCGTAGGTTGGCTCCGAGCGCTGTGCGGAGGACTTCTTCTCCGCTTCAGCGTTCTTAGCGTTCCTATCCTGCTTGCCTTGCTGCGCGCGCAAGCCCTCACTCGTCTCCTCGCGCTGTGGCTCCCGGAAGGTACGCGTTGCCCGGCGCGGCTTGCGCGAGCGCTTCTGCTTGGATTTCGGCTTCGATCGCTTCGCTTCCAGGCTTTCCGCTACCGCGTAGCCAATGGACGCGCTATCCGGCGTCTCCGCGTCATCGTCGTCCACGACGACCACGCTGGCCACGAGTTCCTCCAGCGAAGATTCTTCGTCGCGCGCTGCTTCTTCATTGTCAGCACGGGCAGCCTCATGCTCGGAAGCGGCATCGTCGTCCTCGCGATGCATACGGACGGCGGCCGGGTGCTTCTTCGGATCGCGCTGCGGTGCACGGCGTTCCTTACGGCCGCGGCGCTGCGGCTTCGAGTTATCCTCTTCCGTCTCCTCATCAACCGGGTACTCGTGAATGATGATTCCTCGGCCATGGCAGGCCTCGCACTCGGTGGAGAAAGTCTCGATGAGGCCGGTGCCCACGCGCTTGCGCGTCATCTGCACCAAGCCCAGTGAGGTGACCTCAGAAACCTGGTGACGAGTCCGGTCGCGCCCCAACGCTTCCTTGAGGCGGCGCAGCACCAGATCCTGGTTTTCCGGCAAGACCATATCGATGAAGTCCACGACGATCATGCCGCCGATATCGCGCAGGCGCATCTGGCGCACGATCTCCTCGGCCGCCTCGAGGTTATTTCGCGTCACCGTCTCTTCCAGGTTGCCGCCGGAGCCGGTGAACTTGCCCGTGTTGACGTCAATGACCGTCATGGCCTCAGTGCGGTCGATGACGAGGGTGCCGCCAGACGGCAGCCACACCTTGCGGCCCAGGGCCTTCTGCAGCTGCTCATCAATGCGGTAGGCGCTGAAGGCATCCTCGCCATCGTGCTCGCGGGCGTCGTATCGCACCACGCGGTCGGCCAAGTCATGCGCCATGGAATCAACGTAGGCGCTGACCGTGTTGTAGGAACGCTTGCCGTCCACCACCAAGGTGCTGAAGTCCTCGTTGAAAAGGTCACGCACCACCTTGATGAGCAGGTCCGGCTCTTCGTACAGGGTGACCGGCTTGGCGCCCTTCGTTGCCTTTTCGTGCGCGGCGCGGGCGCTAATGTCCTCCCACAATGAGTGGAGGCGGTTGACGTCGGACGCGATGTCCTCCTCCGACACGTTTTCCGCTGCGGTGCGGATGATGGCGCCGCCATCCCCCGGGATGACGCGCTCCAGAATCCCCTTGAGGCGCTTGCGCTCCGGCGCCGGCAGCTTGCGGGAAATGCCCGCGCTGCGCCCGCCCGGCACATACACCAGGAAACGACCGGCCAGGGAAATCTGAGTGGTCAAACGTGCGCCCTTGTGCCCGATGGGATCCTTGGCCACCTGGACCAAAACCTGGTCACCGGACTTCAGCGCGTTTTCCACCTTGCGGCTGCGCCCACCAATGCCCAGGGCGCGCCAGTCGATGTCTCCCGCGTACAGCACGCCGTTTCGGCCCTGTCCGATATCGACGAAGGCGGCCTCCATCGAAGGCAAGACATTTTGCACGCGGCCCAAGTAGATATTGCCAATCTGGGAAGGGTGCGTCTCGGTCGTGACAAAGTGCTCGACCAGGAGATCATCCTCCAGCACACCAACCTGGGTGATGATGCCAGCGCCGTCGGTACGCTGCTTATCGCGCACCACCATGGTGCGCTCTACAGATTCGCGGCGCGCCAAAAACTCCGCTTGGGAGACGATGTGCTGGCGCTCGCGGCCCTTCTCCCGCAGCTCCGCACGGCGGCGACGCTGCGCCTCGATGCGGGTTGAGCCCTTAATCGCCTTCGGCTCGTCGATGTGCTCGACTTCCTCGCGGACTACCCCGCGGCCTTCTGCTCCGCGGCCACGAGAGGTACCGCGGCTGCCGCGACGGCGACCGCGCGGCTGGCTTGCCGGTGCCGAATCTTCCTCGATTTCTTCCTCGCGTTTTTCTGACTTCTGACGCTTGGCCAGCGGAGTGATCTTCGGCGCCATGAAGACCGGCGCGAAGTCGTACACGTCCGGGTCTTCCTCAGCCATCGGGGTGATCAGCGGAGTGAGCTCGTCGTCCTCGTCGCTATCACCGGCCTCGGCGAGCGCCTCGTGCAGCATTTCGGCATCGACCTTGTCGACGATCTGCGAAATCTCGTTATCAACGTTCTTGCGCACGCGCTCGCGCAGCTTTTCTTCTTCCTCGCTCAGCTGCTCCGGCTGCCCGGCCTGTTCAGTATCCTGTGTCGAGTCCTGTGCCTGTGCAGCTTCCTGCGGCTCCCCCGCGCCATCCTGTTGCGCAGCAGACTCTTCCGGTGCGGGTTCCTCTGCCTGCTCCTTCGGCTCAGCCTTCTTGCCTGCCTTGCTCACGCGCTTCGCCGCGCGCTTGGTGCGCTTCTTCTTCACCGTCTTCTCCGGCTTTTCCTCAGCCGGGGCTTCAGTAGTTTCTTCGACAGGTTCTTCGGGGGTCTGCGCAGCATCGGCCGTGACTGCAGCCTGCTCGGCGTCCTCGGCGGCGGCCTGATTGGTGTCCTCAGTGGCTGGCACGAGGGCATCGATAAGCTGACCCACCTCCTCCGGCGTAAGTGTGGATTGTGCGGACTTCTTGATGCCCATCTCCGCGAACTGGGCCACCAATTCCTTGGAGGCCACGCCCACCTGCTTAGCCAAGGCATAAAGGCGAGTCTTAGGCGCGAGCGCCTCGCGGTCAATCCCCGCTACAGCCGCGGCCAACGTCGATTCAGTGCGTGCTTCTTCTGTTTCTGTTTTCTTCTTGGATGCCATCAGTGGCTAATCTCCTGACGTTGTGCTCACCCCGGGCGCAGGTTGCCGCCACACGGCGGTGAGACTTTGAAAAAATTCTCTTCATCTTTATTTAGTTGTCAGTGCCTTCCATTCTGGCACAGAGCTCGACCGAGGCTCACATGTTAGTATCGCCGCTATGTCCGACAGCGCGCCCACAAACACACCGGCAGAGCGGAAAATACCTGTCCACGCGCCACGCACAGTGGCGCAGGCGCGCGCTCGTAACGAGATTGCACTGCGGGATATTGTGACCGTGGCCGTGCCCGCGGGCATCGCCTCCGGCCTTCGCGCCGTTGACCTCCCTTACCCCTACGCGGTCCCGGTCTACGCGGTACTCATCATGGTGATGCTCTACGGAGTCTTCCGCATCATTCGCAGCGAGCCGAGGTTGGTGCAGGCCTCCCAAGAAGAGTACCGGGCGGGCGATTACCCTCTTCTCGCCTATTTTCTACCGGTGCTTGCTATCTTCTCCCCTCTCATCACTGAGGGAATTAAATCCACCGGGATTATCGGCGATGTCTCACCCAACCCTATCCTTATCGCCGCTGGACTTACTGCTTTCTCCATCCCTGCGTTCATCTTCGGTGGCCGCGCTTTCGGTACCACCTCCTACCGAGTGGGCAAGCGACGCATCAAGGCCATCACCGAACAAGGAAGCCTCGAAGGCGTCACTCAAGCGAGCATCGCCGCAGTAGAAACTCACCCGGAAGTCCTCAGCGGGCTAGTCGCCGCCGGTGCAGTCACTGGCAATACCACCTCCATCTCTGAGCTGGGGCGGCTGATCGGCTACGAGGAGGGGCTCGAAGAAGAACTCCGTGAACTCGAAGCGGCCGGCGTGGTGAAACTGCCTGGTCTCATCAAGTGGAGTGGTGAGCGGACCTTTAACATCACTCTGACCGAAGCTGGCGTGCGCAGCATGGACGCTGCACGCACGCGCTAGCGCGGAAGAGTGGCATCTCCCGGGAAGAGTTTCGGGCCAATCCAAAGTATGAAATAGACCAGACCAACGAGGACTGGAATCTCAACAAGAGGACCAATCGTTCCGGCAAGGGCTTGAGCAGACATCGCTCCGAAGGTGCCGATGGATACTGCAATAGCAAGCTCAAAGTTGTTTCCTGCTGCAGTGAACGCCACGCTGGCAGACTGCGCGTAATTCATGCCAACGGCCTTTGCTACGCCCAGCGACAGCACAAACATGCCCACGAAGTAGATAACCAGCGGCACGGCCACGCGCACTACCGTTGCTGGCTGCTCCACAATGTGCTCGCCCTGCAGGGAAAAGAGCAACACAATTGTGTACAGCAGACCAATCATGGCCAGGGGCGATACGGCTGGGAGGAAGCGGTTCTCAAACCATTCCCGTCCTTTTACCTTTTCGCCCCACACGCGAGACAGCGCACCCAACAGGAACGGTATGCCCAAGAAGACGAGTACGGCCTTGACGATGGCCCAGAAGGAAAAGTCAGCGCTCGTCGTGTCCAGGCCCAGCCATCCGGGGAGGACGCGCAGGTAGAACCAACCCAGAACACCAAACATAGCGACCTGGAAGATGGAGTTCAGGGCGACAAGCACAGCCGTTGCCTCGCGGTCAGCGCATGAGAGGTCCGACCACACAAGCACCATGGCGATACAGCGAGCAAGGCCCACGATGATGAGGCCGGTGCGCAGCTCCGGCTGGTCCGCCAAGAACAGCCACGCCAGGGTAAACATAAACGCCGGCCCCACCAGCCAGTTGAGGACGAGCGATACCGCCATGAGGCGGCCATCCGTGGCAATTTCCTTGGTCTTCTCGTAGCGAACCTTGGCCAAGGGTGGGTACATCATGACGAGGAGACCAATGGCGATCGGGATGGAAATCCCGCCGATTTCAACGGCGCCCAAGGCTTGGCCAATCCCGGGAATGAAGTGGCCAATGAGCAGTCCGGCAGCCATCGCCAGAATGATCCACATGGGTAAAAATCGGTCAAGAAAAGACAACTTCGGGCGCTGCGACACAGCCATGTCCCCCCTCCTTCGACGTTAAACAATGGACAATACAAACATGCAATATACAGCACGTATTGATACGCGTCAATATAACGTAGGGTGCAAGGATAACCCCTATACTGATCGCATGGCTTCCTCTTCCACGCCCGAAACCAGCGCGCCCAGCACTGAGTGTTGCTCCTTAAGCACAGGCCCGCTCAGCGACGCCGAGGCGAGGCATTTTTCGCAGCAATTCAAAGTGCTGGCAGACCCTGCCCGCCTGCGTCTTTTGTCCATCCTGTGTGATGAAGGCTGTGGGCCCATGAGCGTCACGGAACTCACCGAGCTCACTGCGCTGAGTCAGCCCACGGTCTCGCACCACCTAGCGCGCCTGCGGGAAGCCGGCTTGCTATCCAGACAGCAATGCGGCCGCACCGTCACCCATCAGGTGCACAAAGACGCTTTTGCGGCCTTGCGCACGCTGCTGTCGTTCGACTAACCGGTACCTGATCGGATCTGCGCTCGAGCACACAGGACGGGTTCGGGTTAAGGGTCAGAAATGACAAAAGCCCGAGCGCTATGCTCGGGCTTCGTTACGCGCTCAGCGCGGTAATCATAGTTAGAGGTTCGGGAACCAGATGGAGATCTCGCGCTCAGCGGACTCCGGGGAGTCGGAACCGTGGACGACGTTCTCGCCAACGGTCAGAGCGAAGTCACCGCGAATGGTACCCGGGGTAGCCTTCTCCACCGGGTGGGTGCCACCGGCCAGCTGACGCCATGCGGCGATAGCGGACTCGCCCTCGACGATGCCAGCAACCAACGGTGCAGAGGTGATGAAGTCAACGAGCTCGCCGAAGAAAGGCTTGTCCTCGTGCTCGGCGTAGTGCTTCTTTGCGGTCTCCTCGTCGGCGACGCGCAGATCCATGGCGACGAGCTTCAGGCCCTTGCGCTCGATGCGGGAGATGATCTCGCCCACGTGGCCGTTCTTGACGCCGTCCGGCTTGATGAGAATCAGTGTACGTTCAGTCATAGGGCACATAGTACAGAATGGGTGCTCCCGCGTCCTGCCAGTGGGCCAATTATTAAGCGCTACGTAAGGCGTTGCACGATTTCCTCCGCACGCTCATGGCTCGTGCCACGAAACCACAGCTGCACTTGGCGCACGGCCGTGCCGTATTGACCGCTCTCCAGCAGGCTTTTCAGATCCTCGCGCTGCCACTCCTCCAGATCCGCAAACTCCACCGGCTTCTCATCGCGCTGCTGCTTGAGCATGCCCACGACGAGGAACACAAAGGCCGGGAGCATCAACGCAAGCGGGAGCGCAAAGCCCCCAACATACAGCTTGGCCACGAGTGCGGCGATGCACAGCAGCGCGGAAATACCATAGAGGAGAAAGAGCATGCCCGTTAGTGTAGCGCGTCCAGCGTCGACTGCAGCCAGGCGCGAGAACTCATGAGCAGGCGCTTTGCCACCGCGGTATGGGGAGCCCACAGCTCGAAGGCATGCACGCCGCCGTCTACGACCTCGCATTGCGTGGGCACGCCGGCAGACTTCAGACGCTCGGCGTAGTCCACAATTTCGTCGTAGAAAAGCTCGCTGCTCCCCGCATACAACCAAGCCGGTGGCAGGCCTGCTAACTCCGTGCGGCGACCGGGCACGGCATAGGGTGCGTCTGGGTTGCCGTTGGTGTAGTAGCGCCAAGCCTGCGCATTGGAGTCCGCGTCCCAGATGGGATTGCGGTCGGTGGAGGCAGCGCGGTCATCGAGCATCGGGCAAAAGAGCCACTGCCCCGCCGGCTGAATTCCGCCTTCATCTAGGAGGCGCTGGCACAGTGCGGCGGCGAGCCCTCCCCCGGCGCTTTGGCCGCCGATGACAATCCGATCTGGGCTGATTCCCAGATCTTCCGCATGCGTGAGGAGCCAGTGGTGGGCCGAGTGGACGTCGTCAAGCGCGGCCGGATAGGGGTTCTCCGGGGCATAGCGGTAGTGCGGCGCAATGACGGTGACACCGACTTCCGCGGCGGTCTCCTTGAGGTGTTTAACGTCTTGGCGCGGATGGCCCATGAGCAGCCCTCCGCCGTGGATCCACAGCACAGCGCCGCGCGGGTTCTCCGGGCTATAGATGGTCGCGCGGATATCGGAATTCTTCACCGCTGCGTGCGCACGCCCTGGATATAGGGTGCGGGCCACAGCGCGGGAACTACACGCCCGGCGCGGCGGATCAGCGGATTGGTTGGATCCCACAGTGAGATGAACGCCGCGCCCGCGCGCAGCTCCGGGCGAATATACACCGCTGCGGCCTACTTCTCAGTCAGGTGCTGCGTGGTGAGGTAACCGCGTTCCATGCGGGCGACGATCACCGAGCGCATATAGGCCGCGAGCGCCCAGAGCAGGGCGAAGATGATGAAGATCGTGGCCACGGACCAATGGACCATGAAGCCGAGAACAATGCCGATAATGTGGAGGACAATCTGTGCCCCAACGATCCACGGCTTATTCATGAAGGGGAAGGATGCAAGCAGTAGCACCATAAAGCCGATCACCACGCCGTAGTTAAACGGGGTCCACAGAGTGCCGTCATACAGCTTGTACAGCATTGGCAGCGCCAGAACCAGGGTGATCAGTTCCATGGTGAGGGAGCTGGCCACCACCATGCCGCCGAATTGCTTGAGGGGATCCTTGGCCGGTGCTTGGCCTAGTCCGAGCGGGCCGATCTCCTCCTCAGGGATGGGTTTGCGGGGGCTCATGCGGGCTCCTTTCCAAAGAGTGCGCGGGCGTCACCAGCAGTGACCACCGAGCCGGTAATCACGATGCCGGATCCGGACTGCACGTCGGCGTCCTCCGCCAATTCAACGGCCTGAGTATAAGCACTGGGCAAGTCGGGCTCTACGTACACGCGCTCTTCGCCGAAGATGTCACGGGCCAGCTCCGCTAGCTCATAGGCATCGCGGGCGCGCGGCGAGGTGTTCTGCGTAATGACGACTTCCGTGAGGACCGACTCCAGAGCGGTGAGGATGCCGGCGGCGTCCTTGTCCGTGAAGATGGATACCACGCCGATGAGGCGCGCGAAATCGAAGTCTCGGTCGAGCGCTGCGGCCAGGGCCTTAGCACCGTGTGGGTTGTGGCAGGCATCCAGGAAGGTCGTGGGGCTGGTGCGCACGCGCTCCAAGCGTCCGGGGGAAATGGCCTTGGCAAAGCCGGTGCGCACGGAGGCGATGTCGAGCTGATTGCCTGACGACGCCCCGAAGAAAGCCTCCACCGCCGCCAAGGCAACGGCCGCGTTCTTGGCTTGGTGCTCGCCGTGCAGCGGCAGGAAGATGTCCTCATAGAGGCCGCCGAGACCTTGGATGGTGAGCTGCTGGCCGCCGACGGCAATGCGCGATTCCAGCGCGGCGAACTCGGAGCCCGCGCGCGCTACGCCGGCGCCGACGTCGACGGTGCGCTGCAGCAGCACGCGCATGGCTTCTGGGTCTTGCTCGGCAATGATGGCGATGTTCTCCCCCGGCGTGAGCACGTCGTCGACGTCGTGCTCACGGGCCTTGATAATTCCGGCCTTCTCGCTGGCGATTTCCGTGATGGTGTCACCGAGGTAGTCGGTATGGTCCATGCCGACGGGCATAACCACGGCAACTTCGGCGTTGACCACGTTGGTGGCATCCCACGTGCCGCCGAGGCCGACCTCGACCACGGCGACGTCGATAGGCGTATCAGCGAAGGCCGCATATGAGATGCCCACGAGCACCTCAAAGGTGGACATGGGGATCTCCGAGCGCGAATCCACCATTTCTACGTAGGGCTTGATTTCGCGCCAAATACGCACGAAATCGCGCGGGTGGATGGGGTGGCCGTCGATGCCGATGCGCTCAGTGACCAGCTGCAGGTGCGGGCTGGTGACTAGGCCAACGCGGCGGTGGAAGGCGCGCAGGAGAGAGTCGATCATGCGGGCTGTCGAGGACTTGCCGTTGGTGCCGGCAACCTGGATGACGTGGAAGGAGCGCTCCGGATTGCCCAGCAGATCCATGAGCATCTCGATGCGCTCGAGGCTGGGCTCAATGATGGTCTCCGGGGCACGCGCATTGAGCTCCGCGGTGACTTGGGCCAGCTCAGCGAGTTCTTCCGGCGTGGCCTGCTCGGGCGCGGCCTCCTCGTAGTCCTCCTCGCCGCCGAGGTTGAGTGTTAGGCCAGAGTCGGTAATTTCCACCGGGCCGCCATCGGTGCCCTCCGCGAGGGCATCAACGATTTCGAATTCCTCGCGGTCTTTCTCCCCCGCCACTACTTGAGTCCCTTCAGACGTGCGGTGATGCGCTCGACTTCTTCCTGGGCCACCTGCTGGCGAACGCGGATCTTCTCCACGACTGCCTCCGGCGCCTTGGACAGGAAGGCCTCGTTGCCCAGCTTCTTGCCGGTCTGGTCCAGTTCCTTCTGGGCCTTGGCCAGATCCTTCTCCAGGCGCTTGCGCTCGGCTTCGACGTCGACGGCACCGGAGGTATCCAGAGCGACCTCGACGGTGGCCTGGGACAGGCGCACCTCGATGGAAGCGGACGCGGTGAAGTCCTCGCCAGGTTCCGTGGTATTGGCCAAGTTGCGGATGAGCCCCTCCTGCTCCTGCAGGTCGGCCGCGGCGAAGTCGAGGCGGCCCGGGACCTTCTGGGAAGGCTTGACACCCTGATCGGAGCGGAAGCGACGCAGCTCGGTGATGAGCTTGTCGGCGTCCTGAATGCGGCGCGCGGCCACCTCATCCTTCTCCGCGCCACCGTTGGTGTGCTCCTGGGTAGGCCACTGCGCGGTGACAATGGTCTCCCCGCCAGTCAGAGCCTTCCACAGGACCTCGGTGACGAAAGGCATGGTCGGGTGCAGCAAACGCAGAACCAGGTCAAGAACGCGGCCCAGAACGATCTGGGTGGTGTGTCCGGTGGCCTGCTCCTCGGCGCTCGCCGCATCGAAGTCGCGCGGGATCTGTGTCTTGGCAATCTCCAGGTACCAGTCACACAGCTCATCCCACACGAAGTGGTAGAGCAGCTCATTGGCCTTGGCGAACTGGTAGTCATCCAGGTAGGCGTCCACCTTGGCGCGGACTTCTTCGGAGCGGTCGAGGATCCAACGGTCGGCGTCGGTCAGCGCGTCACGTGCCGGCAGCTTAGCCACACCCGCGCCGTTCATGAGCGCGAACTTGGTGGCGTTGAAGAGCTTGGTGGCGAAGTTACGTCCGGCGGCGGCAGCGTCGACAGCCAGCGGCAAGTCCACGCCCGGGTTCGCGCCGCGAGCCAGGGTGAAACGCAGTGCGTCCGCACCATAGTCGCGCACCCAATCCATCGGGTCGATGCCATTGCCCAGGGACTTCGACATCTTGCGACCCTGCTCATCGCGCACCAGGCCGTGCAGGTAGATGTCGGTGAACGGAACCTGCGGGCGGCCATCCTTGCCTTCGCCGAGCAGCTCCGGGGTGTGGGCGCCGGCGAAGGTGCCGAACATCATCATGCGTGCGACCCAGAAGAAGAGGATGTCATAGGCGGTGACCAGCACGTTCGTGGGGAAGAACTTCTCCAGATCTGCGGTCTTATCCGGCCAGCCCATCGTGGAGAAAGGCCACAGCGCGGAGGAGAACCAGGTGTCCAGCACGTCCGGGTCCTGGACATAGCCTTCTGGGGCTTCCTCATCGGGGCCGAGGCAGATGATGTCTCGCTGGCCGTCCTCGCCCTCCGGGCCATACCAGATCGGGATGCGGTGTCCCCACCACAGCTGGCGGGAGATGCACCAATCGTGCATGTCATCGACCCACTCGAAGTAGCGCGGCTCCAGGGACTTCGGGTGGATGGTGGTATCGCCCTCGCGGACGGCGTCGCCAGACATCTTCGCCATCTTCTCCACGGCCACGAACCACTGCAGGCTCAGGCGCGGCTCGATGGGCTCGCCGGAGCGCTCCGAGTGGCCCACGGAGTGGACGTAGGGGCGGATCTCTTTGACAATGCGGCCCTGTTCGCGCAGCGCCTCACGGATCTCCACGCGGGCTTCCTCGCGGGTCAGGCCGTCAAACTTCGTGCCGGTGTTCGCGATGTGTCCGGTGGTGTCCATTATGGTGGGCATGTCCAGGTCGTGGCGCAGGCCCATGGCGTAGTCATTCGGATCATGCGCCGGGGTGATCTTCACTGCACCGGTGCCGAATTCCATGTCCACGTAATCATCGGCGATGATCTTCAGGCTCAAATCATCGCGGAAGGGGTGCGGCAGCTCCTTACCCACCAGGTGGGCGTAGCGCTCGTCCTCGGGGTGGACGGCGATGGCGACGTCGCCCAGCATGGTTTCCACACGGGTGGTGGCCACGATGAGGTGCGGTTCATCGTCGTTCAGCGAGCCATAGCGAATGGACACGAGCTCGCCCTCGACGTCCTTGTACACGACCTCGATGTCGGAGACGGCGGTCTCCAGCACTGGGGACCAGTTGACCAGGCGGTTGGCCTGGTAGATCAGGCCCTCGTCGTAGAGGGTCTTGAAGATGGTCTGCACGGCGCGGGAGAGGCCATCGTCCAGCGTGAAGCGCTCGCGGGACCAGTCCACGGAGTCGCCGATGGCGCGCATCTGGTTCTGGATGGTGCCGCCGAACTCTTCCTTCCACTCCCAGACCTTGTTGATGAATTCTTCGCGCTCATAGTCCCAGCGCTTCTTGCCTTCCTGCTCGCGCAGGCGGGCCTCCACCTTGGTCTGTGTGGCGATACCGGCGTGGTCAGCACCCGGCAGCCACAAGGTGGCATAGCCCTGCATGCGCTTGCGGCGAATGATGGAGTCGATCAGAGTGTGGTCCAGGGCGTGGCCCATGTGTAGCTGGCCGGTGACGTTCGGCGGCGGCAGCACGATGGAATAAGGCTCCGCCTCCGAGGACGCGTCCGGGGTGAAGTAACCGGCGTTCACCCAGCCTTCGTAGAGGTCCTTTTCTACTGCCTGCGGCTCCCAGGACTGGGGAAGCTGGTCCGCGCGGTTGGTGCCAACGAGTTGCTCTTTATTCTGATCAGTCACCTGGCCAACTCTACCCTGTGCGTCAACTGGCACCAGCGCCGTGTCTAGAGTAAGGGCATGTCTCACAACCCTGGCCCCCGCGCCCGTCTCCGCACCCGCCATTTCGCCCGCGCCAAAGAAAACTCTCAGGCCTTCGCGTGCCTGACAAGCTATGACTGCATGACCGCCGGAATCTTCGATAAAGCCGGGGTCGATCTCCTGCTCGTCGGCGATTCCCTGGCCAATGTGGTGTTGGGCCGCGAAACCACGCTCTCGCTCACGCTCGATGAGATCATTCCGCTGGCCCGCGCCGTGGTCTCAGCCACCTCTCGCGCCTTCGTGGTGGTGGATCTGCCCTTTGGTTCCTATGAGGCCGGCCCCACCCAGGCCCTGGAGTCTGCTGTGCGCATCATGAAGGAAACCGGCGCGCAGGCCGTGAAGCTCGAGGGCGGTGCGGAGCGCGCACCGATTGTCGCCGCGCTTGTCGACGCCGGCATCCCCGTCTGCGCCCACATCGGCTTCACGCCCCAGCAGGTCCACGCCTTGGGCGGCTTCGTGGTCCAGGGCCGCGGTGCCGGTGCGGAGAAGCTTCACGACGACGCCCGCGCCCTCGCCGAGGCCGGAGCCTTCGCCGTGGTGCTGGAAATGGTCCCCGCCGCGTTAGCTGGGGAGGTCACCAAGGAGCTGCCCATTCCCACCATCGGCATCGGCGCGGGTGCGCAGACCAATGGCCAGATTCTGGTGTGGACCGATGCCTTCGGCCTGGGCGGGCCCAAGGCGCCGCGCTTCGTGCGCCGCTACGCGGACCTGCGCGGTGCGCTACTGGAGGGCGCGAAGGAATACGTAGCGGATGTGGGCGAGCGCTCCTTCCCCAACGCCGAGGAGTCCTTCGAGGACTAAGGTTTTGGCCATGCAGATCCTCACAACTAAATCTGAACTCCGCGCCTTCCGCGCCGCAGCCTCCGGCACCGTGGGCTTGGTGCCCACGATGGGCGCGCTTCACGACGGCCACGCGTCCCTCCTCCGCCGCGCCCGCGAAGAGAACGACACCGTGGTGTGCTCGGTCTTCGTCAACCCCCTCCAATTCACCGACCTGGGCGACTGCGAAGACTACCGCGCCTACCCGCGCGATCTGGATGCGGATGCCGCGCTGCTGGACTCGCTGGGTGTTGATGCTGTCTTCGCCCCCAGCGTGGAGGAGATGTACCCGGATGGCACCCCGCGGGTGTGGGTGCGCACCGGCGAGATGGGCTCGGTTTTGGAAGGTGCCTCGCGGCCCGGCCACTTTGACGGCGTGGCCACCGTGGTGAGCAAGCTGTTCAACCTCGTGCGCCCCGACCATGCCTACTTTGGGCAGAAGGATGCCCAGCAGGTGGCCGTTATCCGGCGCTTGGTGGCGGACCTCGACCTGCCGCTGGAGATCATCAGCGCGCCCATCGTGCGCGCAGCGGACGGCGTGGCCGAGTCCAGCCGCAATGCTCGCCTGAGCCCTGCCGAGCGCGAGCAAGCCGTGGCGCTGTCCCAGGCGCTCTTTGCGCTGCGGGACGGTGCTTCCCTCGACGAGGCTGAAGCCCAGCTCGCCTCCTCCCCCGGCGTCACGGTGGACTACCTCACCGTGGTGGACCCGGCCACGCTGGAGCCCATTGATGCGCAACACCGGCCCGCCCTGGCGCTGGTGGCGGCGCAGGTGGGGCCGGTGCGGCTCATCGATAACTTAGTGCTTGAGGCTTAGCCCTCGAGCAGGTGGGCTACGGCCTCGCGCTCCTCACGCAGCTCCTGCACGGAGGCCTCGATGCGCTCCTTCTGGAAATCGTTGAGCTCGAGACCCTGAACGATTTCCCACTTGCCGTCGCGGGCGACGGTGGGGAAACCTGCGACGAGGCCCTCGTCCACGCCATAGGAGCCATCCGAGACGACGGCTGCGGTGCGCCAATCCTCAGTGCCGTGGATCCAGTCGTGCATGTGGTCCACTGCGGCAGACGCTGCGGAAGCGGCTGAGGACTTACCGCGCACAGCAATGATCTCGGCGCCGCGCTTAGCCACCTTCGGAATCATTTCTTCCTTGTACCAGGTCTCATCAACCTCGGCGTTGGAGAAGGTCAGGTCTGGGAACTGGGATGCAGAGTGGTTGCCCCAGACGGCAACCTTGGTCAGCTCCGCGGTGGGCATGCCCGTCTTGAGGGAGACCTGGCTCTGGGTGCGGTTGTGGTCCAGGCGCATGAGCGCGGTGAACTGGCTCGGGTCCAGGTCCGGTGCACTGTTGGCAGCGATATAAGCGTTAGTGTTGGCCGGGTTACCCACGACGAGGACGCGGACATCGCGCGCGGCGACGTCGTTCAGCGCCTTGCCCTGCACGGTAAAGATGGCACCGTTGGCCTCCAGCAAGTCTGCGCGCTCCATGCCCTTGGTGCGCGGGCGGGAGCCCACGAGGAAAGCGGCTTTGGTGTCCTTGAAGGCCACATTCGGATCATCGGTCACGGTGATGCCGCGTACCAGCGGGAATGCGGAATCATGAAGCTCCATCGCCACGCCCTCAGCTGCGCCAATGGCGTCCGGGATTTCCAGCAAAGCCAGCTCCACCGGGGTGTCCTTGCCATAGACATCGCCCGCAGCGATGCGCCACAGCAGGGAGTAAGCGATATTTCCGGCGGCGCCGGTCACGGTAATCTTGACGGGTTGGGAAGCAGTCATGTGTGAATCCTTTCGGCTCGGTACTCACCTTCCCAGCCTAGTCCCGTTTTTCGCCCCCATGGGGTGTAATTTTACCCCCGAAAGATGCGAGTTCTTTGTACTTGAGCTCCATGACCGTCTTTTTTCGGCATAGTGGACAACTGTACGCATATTCATCGACTAGACGGGACTTTCCATGAGCACTGAGACTGCATCGGTCGACTCCGGCTCTGTTGAGCGCGTGATCGATGTTGCGATTGCAGAGTTTGCTGAGCACGGCTATGCCGAGACCAAGCTCGAATCCGTGTCGAAGCTCTCTGGGATGTCCAAGCGCATGATCCACTACTACTTCGGGGACAAGAAGGGCCTCTACCAGCAAGCCTTGGCGGCGGCGGCGCGGCGCCTCAACCCGCCGGAGGGCAGCCTGGAGATCAACTCCGCCGTTCCGGTCGAGGGCGTGCGCACCTTGGTGGATTGGTTGTTCCGCCAGCATGTGGATAACCCTGAGGCCATTCGGATGCTGACGATGGAATCCTCCCACAGTGTGCTGGAGTCCTCGCAGGCGCTTGTCGACGTTTCCGAGATCTCCCTCCACCTCGACAAGCTCCTCATGCTGGGCCAAGATTCCGGCGCGTTCCGCCCAGGCATTTCCGCCAACGACATCTTCACGTTGATTTCTGCGCTCACGATGTACCGGGTGACGAATCACGCGATGATGAGCAACCTGCTCGACATCGACATGCATACCCACAACAACACCGAAGGCCTACACCGCATGGCCGTCGATGCCGTGCTGGCCTTCCTCACAGCGAATATCCCCGACATCGGTTTTGAGTCCTACCTCGCTCAGAACGAAACTGAGCTTGACGCCGAGTCAGCACCCTTGGATGTCTACTCCACCGAGGATGAGGGCGACGTGCCCACGGGTCTCTACGGCTAGATCCCTCTCCCAGCACCGCGCGGGCAAAGAGACCAAAGCAGAGGAACCATGTGCGCGCCGGCCTGAGCAAAAGCCCAGGTCACGATCTCACGCCACAGCTACATGGTCCCATTCATCTGGTTCCTTTGCCCCCAACAGGCAGATGGCATCTGACAGACGGCGTTTTCGGGCTGAAAACGCCATGTAGACAGCACAAAAGGCATCTTCAGCCTTGAAGATGCCTTTTAAGAGATGCCGTTTAGGCGGATTCCTTCGCCTCGTCCGAGTACACGAACTCCGGCTCGCCGCCGTCAGTCACGCAGTCCTTCGTGATGTGGACGCTGGCGATGTCCTCGCGGTCTGGGAGGTCATACATGATGGGCACGAGCAGCTCCTCCATGATGGCGCGCAGGCCGCGGGCACCGGTCTTGCGCTCGAGCGCGAGCTCAGCGATCGCTTCCAGCGCTGCGTCTTCGAAGTGCAGCTCCGCACCATCCATGCTGAACAGGCGCTGGTATTGCTTGACCAGAGAGTTCTTCGGCTCCACGAGCACCTTAACTAGCGATTCGCGGTCCAGGTTATCCACCGTGGCAACCACCGGCAGGCGGCCGATGAACTCAGGGATGAGGCCGAATTTCACCAGGTCCTCCGGGCGCACCTGTGAGAAGAAGTCGACTGATTCCTTCTCATCCTTAGTTTCCAGCTTGGCACCGAAGCCCACGCCCTTCTTACCCACGCGCTCCGAAATCACCTTGTCCAAACCCGCGAACGCGCCGGCCACGATGAAGAGGATGTTGGTCGTATCCAGCTGGATGAATTCCTGGTTCGGGTGCTTGCGCCCACCCTGCGGTGGGATAGCTGCCACGGTTCCTTCAAGGATCTTCAGCAGCGCCTGCTGCACGCCCTCACCGGACACATCGCGGGTAATCGAGGGGTTCTCCGACTTGCGGGAGATCTTGTCCACCTCATCGACATAGATGATGCCGTGCTGTGCGCGCTCCACATCAAAGTCCGCTGCCTGCAGCAGCTTGAGCAGGATGTTCTCCACATCCTCGCCCACGTAACCAGCCTCGGTCAGGCTCGTGGCATCCGCAATGGCGAAGGGGACGTCCAACAAACGCGCCAAGGTCTGCGCCAGGTAGGTCTTACCGGAGCCCGTCGGGCCCAGCATCAGGATGTTGGACTTAGAAATCTCAACTTCTTCATCCTGCGCCTTCTTCCGGCGGCCCTCCAGGCCCGCGGCCTCCTCAGCCTTGATGCGCTTGTAGTGGTTGTACACAGCCACCGACAACACGCGCTTGGCCTGGTCCTGGCCAATGACGTACTTATCCAGAAAAGCCGAAATCTCCGAAGGACGCGGAAGGCGCATCTCCTTCTCTTCGTCCGCCTCGGCCTGAGCCGCGCCGAGCTCCTCCTCGATGATTTCGTTGCAAAGCTCGATGCACTCGTCACAGATGTAGACGCCGCCGCCGGCGATAAGCTTCTTCACCTGCTTCTGGCTCTTTCCACAGAAGGAACACTTGAGCAGGTCAGCGCTTTCTTGCATACGTGCCATGAAGGCCTTTCAACTCTTTTCTCTGGGGTTATGGTGGGGGCGATTTTACCGCAGTTTGTTCCACTCTAGTAAACCACTCAGACTCGAGCGCTATTCCTCACTCAGCGGCGCGCCCTTGAATTTAAAACGGCAGTTAGTGGACATAGACAGAGCGGTTCACTAACTTACATCGAAACCGCTCTATCAGCAGAAAGATTTTCATGGACATCCGCGAACTCATCGACCGCTCCCCCATGGGCGCACGCCAATGGCTCATCATCGCCATTGCCCTCTTCCTCAATGCCCTCGACGGCTACGACATGGTGGCCATGGCCTTCGGCGCAGGCACCGTCAGCGAAGAGTTCGCGCTGTCCGATTCTTCCCTTGGCTGGCTCCTGTCCTCCGCTCTCATCGGTATCGGCCTTGGCTCGCTCTTTCTCGCCCCGTTGGCTGACCGCCTTGGGCGCACCACCCTCATTACGGTCTCGCTCGTCATTGACCTCGTCGGCCTCGTGCTCACCGCCCTCGCGCCTACATTTAGCCTGCTGTTGCTGTGCCGCCTCATCACCGGCATCGGAGTCGGCGGCGTGCTTGTCTGCGTCACCGTCCTCGTCAGCGAGTATTCCAACCTGCGCTTCCGCGGCCTGGCCGTCGCCATCTACGCCTCCGGCTATGGCCTCGGTGCCTCCTTCTGCGGCGTTGTCGCCTCTTCCTTCGATAGCTGGCAGCCCATCTTCTGGGTCGGGGCAGCACTCACCGTTGTCGCCCTTATCCTCACTGTTGCCTTCGTCCCCGAGTCCGCCGACTTCCTCGCCGCGCGCGGCCGCATGGATTCTGTCCGTACCATCGCTGCCAAACTCGGCCTCACGGGAGAGGTCAGCGTCCGCCCCCGCACCGCCCACAAGGCCTCCTACAAGGACCTCGTCTCGCCGCAATTCCTGCGCACCTCCATCAAGCTGTGGCTGGCCTTTAGCTTCATCATGTTTGCTTACAACTTCACCTCGCAGTGGACCCCGAAGTTGCTCACCGCCGAGGGACTTACCGCGCAACAGGGCATCATCGGGGGCATCATGCTCTCCTTCGGCGGTGCCATCGGCGCCATTCTCTTCGGCCTATTTACCACGCGCATCGACGCCCGTCCCTTGCTCATCGTCTTCTGTCTTATCTCCTCCGTCGTCCTTATCGGCTTCATTAACTCCACCACCGTGCCTTCCCTCATGTTTGCCCTCGGCGTTGGCGTAGGCCTTACCCTCAACGCCTGCATCTCCGGCCTCTACACCGTCACCCCGGAGGCTTACCCTTCGGCGCTGCGCACCACCGGCACGGGCGCTGCCATCGGCATCGCTCGCGTGGGCGCTACCCTCGCCCCCATCCTGGCGGGCTACCTCCTCGAAAGCGGCTGGACCCCCACCGGCCTGTACACCCTTGCTGGTGTCACCGCAGTACTTGCAGCAGTCTCCCTCATCGGTGTGCGCGCCTACACGGCAACCACCAAGCAGACAGCACCCCAGCCTGTGGCGGCCTAGGCTGGAGGGCGCACACAGACCCAACCGCTGAGGAGCACCACATGTTTGATCTTCAGGACCACGTCGCCATCGTCACCGGCGCCGCCGCCGGAATCGGCCGCGGTATCGTCAGCGCTCTGCGCGAAGCCGGCGCGACCGTCGTCATCGCTGACCTCAACCTCGAGGCCGCCCAGAAGGCCGCCGAAGAACTCGGGGCGGACGCCCTGCTTGTCGACGTCACCTCGCGCGACTCCGTCCGCAACCTTTACAGGGACGTCGTCAAGCGCTATGGCCGCATCGACATCGTCTGTTCCAACGCCGGTGTCTTCCCCAACTGCCCGCTCGAGGACATGACCGACGAGCAATGGGACGCCATGTTCGCCATCAACACGCACGGCACGTTCACCGTGGTGCAGGAAGCACTGCCCTATATGAAGAAAGCGGGCTACGGGCGCATCGTCATCACGACGTCTATCACCGGCTCGCACACCGGTTACCCAGGCTGGGCGCACTACGGCGCTTCGAAGGCCGCACAACAAGGCTTCATGCGCTCCGCGGCACTGGAAGTTGCCCGTGATGGCATCACCATCAACGGTGTTCTGCCAGGCAACATCCTCACCGAGGGTTTGGAGGGCCAAGGCCAGGAGTACCTCGACCAAATGGCACGCTCCGTCCCCATGCACCGCTTAGGTTCCCCGCGCGATATCGGCAACGCCGCGGCCTTCCTCGCCTCCCGCGAGGCAGGCTACATAACGGGACAGACCCTCATCATTGACGGCGGCCAGATCCTGCCTGAGTCCCCGGAGGCTATCCTGCCTCCCTACGAGAGCTAAGAGCCTTATAACGACGTCAAGCCCCGCTACCGGAAACATCCGAAAGCGGGGCTGAATTCGTCTATTCAGCTATGCGTTGAGCTTGCGGTAATCAAAGACGGTATCGATAAGACCGTATTCGACGGCTTCCTGCGCGGTGAGGATCTTGTCGCGGTCGGTATCGATGCGCACCTGCTCCGCAGTGCGGCCGGTGTGCTCAGCCAGGGTCTCCTCCATGAGGCGGCGCATGCGCTCGATCTCGTTGGCCTCGATCTCAAGGTCCGACACCTGGCCCTGCGTGCCCTGCGTACGCGGCTGGTGAATCAGCACACGAGAGTTCGGCAGAGCGGCGCGCTTGCCCGGAGCACCGGCGGCCAACAGAACGGCCGCTGCGGATGCCGCCTGGCCCAGGCACACGGTCTGCACGTCAGGACGCACGTAGCGCATGGTGTCGTAGATGGCCATCAACGCGGTAAACGAGCCACCCGGGGAGTTGATGTACATCGTGATATCGCGATCCGGGTCCTGGGACTCCAAGACCAGCAGCTGCGCCATGATGTCGTTAGCAGAGGTGTCATCGACTTGGGTGCCCAGGAAGATGATGCGCTCTTCAAAAAGCTTGGAATACGGGTTGGTGGTCTTCGATCCCTGTGCGTTCTGCTCAATGAACTCCGGCAGAACGTAGCGGGAAGAAGGCATCTGAAGGTTAGACATAGTGATAAAACTCCTTGTTCCCTAGTTGGTGATAGGACCGTTGACGGACTCGATGACGTGGTCGACGATGCCGTATTCCTTGGCCTGCTGGGCGGTAAACCAGCGGTCGCGGTCCGAATCCTTAGTAATTTGCTCGAAGGTCTGGCCCGTGTGCTCAGCGATGAGCTCCGCCATCTCACGCTTGGTCTGCGCGAACTGCTCCGCCTGGATGGCAATGTCTGCAGCAGTACCGCCAACACCGGCAGAAGGCTGGTGCATCATAATGCGGGCGTGCGGCAGCGCGTAGCGCTTGCCCTTGGTGCCGCCTGACAGCAGGAACTGGCCCATCGAGGCAGCCAGGCCCATGCCATAGGTAGCCACGTCGCACGGCGAGTACTTCATCGTGTCGTAGATGGCCATGCCCGCGGTGACGGAGCCACCCGGGGAGTTGATGTAAAGCGAAATATCGCGCGTTGGGTCCTCTGCGGACAGCAGGAGGATCTGGGCGCACAGTTTGTTGGCAATCTCATCATCCACCTGGGTTCCCAGGAAAATAATGCGCTCGCGCAAAAGGCGCTCATAGACGCTATCACCCAGGTTCATACCCGTTGAGGATGAGTCCATGGAAATATTCTCAGACATTAGTGGTTCTCCTTGAAGTGAAGAATGCTTTAACTGGCCCCACCTTACCGGCATTCCTCTCAAACTTGGCCTCTGTTCGCTATAAGCGTTGGGGCACAGCGCCAAAGGCACATACGGAAGCTGGGTTAACATTTACTCATGTCTGTTTCCGAGCTGTCCACCAGTACCCAGAACTATTTGAAAGCTATCTGGGGGCTAAAAGAATGGTCATCCGAGCCCGTTACCGCCACACTTATAGCGAAACAGCTGGGACTCAAGCTCTCCTCGGTCTCCGATGCAGTGCGCAAAATGTCGAAGCAAGGGCTCGTGTCACACACGCCCTATGGCTCTGTGGAGTTAACCGAACTTGGCAGGCAGTACGCATTGGTCATGGTGCGCCGCCACCGATTGCTTGAGTCTTTTTTGGTTCAAGCATTGGACTACACGTGGGACGAAGTCCATAATGAAGCCGAAAATCTCGAACACGCGGTGTCCGACATGCTCATAGAACGTGTAGATAGGTTCCTTAATTACCCCACTAGGGATCCGCACGGCGATCCTATCCCTACGGTTGATGGACAGATCACAATCCCCAGTGCGCACCGTCTCACCGACAGCGGTGCACAACCGCAAGTGACCGTGGAACGCATTTCTGATTCCGACCCACAACTGCTGAAGTTCCTTGAAGAGCGCGGCATTGTCACAGGGGCTGTTCTTAGCACGCGCGAGGGAGCGCCCTTTTCAGATTCTCTCGAAATACAGGTGGCCGGCAGCACTCAGTGGGTAGTGCTTGGACGCCCAGCTACCGACGCAGTGTTTGTAGCACACCACAGCCGTTAGACCTTCCCCTTTGCATTAATCCTACTCTCACCTGCCCTTTTCAAAACTACGTTGGGCCGTAGTTGCAACTACGCCATTGCGTAGTTAGTCTTTTCGAATATCACCTATCCCACTTATGGCTAAGGCCAGGATGAGCAGGATTGCTATGTCAGACTCACCAGATTTGGTGTATTTTTCTAGCGTTTCAGAAAATACAAAAAGATTCGTCGAACGCTTAGATAGACCCGCGGTGCGCATTCCACTGCGCCCCAAGAAAACCGGGATGATCCAGGTTTCACACCCGTACGTACTCATCGTTCCCACCTACGGCGGAGGCTCGCTCAAACGCGCAGTCCCCAAACAGGTCATCGACTTCCTCAATGACCCAATCAACCGCTCCTTTATCCGGGGCGTTATTACCTCAGGGAATACCAACTTCGGAAGTGCTTACTGCGTCGCCGGACGCATCATTTCCGCCAAGTGCCACGTACCCGAGCTGTATCACTTCGAGCTTCTCGGCACCCAGAAGGACATTGCCACCGTAAAGCAGGGCCTTCAAAAGTTTTGGGAGCAGCAAAAGCAGCTAACGATGACACCCCATTAATCCCCCACAAGATGAAGAACACATCCGCATCACACAGATTGGAAAACACAATGTGGCCTCTCGATGCCACCCCCACACAACCTAATGGCACTACGCCCCGCACCGTTTCAGCAGACAATGCCGGCGGTGTCGGCAAGCGCAAAAGCTACCACGCACTCAACGCGCAGCTGAACTTGTTCGACGCTTCTGGAAAAATCCAGTTTGACAAGGACATTCAGGCAGCACAAGACTATGTCACACACCATGTCGCTCCCCGCATGCAACAGTTCGATTCCACCAAGCAACGCTTGGAATGGTTGGTTGATAACGAGTACTACGAGCGGGATTTCCTTGAGCTTTATGATGACGCCTTTCTGTGCGCCATGTACGACAGAGCACACCAAGCTAAACACCAGTTCCGCACCTTCCTCGGCGCATTTAAGTTCTTTACTTCATATGCACTGAAAACCTTTGATGGCTCCCGATTCCTAGAAGGCTACGAAGAACGTGTCGCCACCACAGCTTTATACCTTGCACAGGGCGACGAAGAGCTCGCAGAAAAGCTGGTGGATGACATCATGACCGGACGCTTCCAGCCCGCCACCCCTACTTTTCTCAACGCAGGCAAAGCCCAGCGCGGCGAAATGGTCTCCTGCTTCCTTCTGCGAATCGAAGACAATCTGGAGAGCATTGGCCGCAGCGTGAACTCTGCACTGCAACTATCAAAGCGCGGTGGTGGAGTGGCCTTGTTGCTGAGCAATCTGCGCGAATCCGGAGCCCCGATCAAAAAGATTGAGAACCAGGCTTCCGGCGTAGTCCCAGTCATGAAAATTCTCGAAGATAGCTTCAGCTATGCCAACCAATTGGGCGCCCGGCAGGGCGCTGGAGCCGTCTACCTGCATGCGCACCATCCAGATATTCTTCGCTTCCTGGATACCAAGCGGGAAAATGCCGATGAGAAAGTCCGCATCAAGACTCTTTCGCTGGGGGTTGTTATTCCAGATATAACCTTCCGGCTGGCCAAAGAGAACAAGGATATGCATCTTTTTAGCCCGTATGACATCGCTCGCGAGTACGGCGTAGCCATGTCTGACATGTCCATCACCGAGTGCTACGACGAGTTGGTTGCCAATCCGCGAATTTCTCACACGACCATTAAGGCCCGCGAGTTTTTCACCACGCTGGCTGAGCTTCAGTTTGAATCCGGATACCCCTACATCCTCTTTGAGGATACGGTCAACCGCGCTAATCCCCTCAAAGGACATATCAATATGTCCAACCTGTGTAGTGAAATCCTCCAGGTCAACACGCCATCGACCTACGGAGCTTCGGGTGACTACACCACCGTCGGCCAGGATATTTCCTGCAATCTAGGTTCGCTCAACATTGCGAAGGCTTTTGAATCACCGGACTTTGGGGAGACCGTCGAAACCGCAGTACGTGCCCTCACGAAGGTTTCAGACCTGACGAATATCGAAGCTGTTCCTTCCATCGCTCACGGAAATGCCTCCATGCATGCCATTGGTCTGGGCCAAATGAATCTCCACGGCTTCCTTGCTTCACAGCGTATTCCTTATGGCTGCGCCGAGGCACTGGACTTTACAAATATCTATTTCCTCACGGTGACCTACCATGCGCTCCGCGCATCCCATGCACTCGCGGTTGAAAAAGGTCAACGATTCACAGGCTTCGAAGAATCCACCTATGCCACTGGCGCCTACTTTGACAAATACATCGACAAAGACTGGGTGCCAGCCACTGAACACGTAAAACAGCTCTTCCATGAAGCAGGCGTGCAGATTCCTCAACGCGAGGATTGGCTACGGCTCAAGAAACAAGTGATGCAAGACGGCATCTACAACGCCTACTTGCAGGCAGTTCCACCCACTGGATCAATTTCCTACATCAATGACTCCACCGCGTCCATCCACCCGATTGCCTCCAAAATTGAAATACGCAAGGAAGGCCGCTTGGGGCGCGTGTACTACCCCGCGCCGGAAATGACCAACGACAACCTGGAGTATTTCGATGACTCCTACGCCGTGGGATACAAAAAAATCATCGACACCTACGCCATGGCCACCCAACACGTGGACCAAGGACTTTCCCTGACCTTGTTCTTTACCGCTGATACCACCACGCGGGACATCAACAAGGCACAAATCTATGCCTGGAAAGCCGGAATCAAGACCCTCTACTACATCCGTTTACGCCAATCCGCGCTCCAAGGAACCGAGGTCGAAGGCTGCGTCTCCTGTGCTTTGTAGGAGCACGGCCCTCCCCTTGTCTACAACCATTCACTCAGAAAGAAGGAAGCTATGTCTTCAACATCAAACAGTGCTGAACTAACCAGCATTTCAGTTACTCCGCCGAGCTACCGGCATGATCCTTCAGCCCGCATCCGCGCCATCAATTGGAACCGGGTGAGCGATGACAAGGATCTTGAAGTGTGGAACCGTCTCACCGCCAATTTTTGGTTGCCAGAGAAGGTCCCGCTTTCTAATGATCTCCCGGCGTGGCAGAAGATGACACCCGAGGAACGCAACCTCACCATGCGGGTGTTCACGGGACTCACCACCCTGGATACTGTCCAGGCCACTGTGGGAGAAATCTGTCAGATTCAAGATGCCCGCACCGAACACGAGGAGGCCGTGTATACCAACATCGCCTTCATGCAGTCAGTCCATGCCCGTTCATACTCTTCAGTGTTTTCTACCCTGAGCAGTACAAAGGAAATTGATGAAGCATACCGCTGGGCGGTGAATAACGACCTTCTCCAGGCACGCGCCAAGAAAGTGCTCGCGCACTATTTTGGGCCGGATCCACTCAAACGCAAGGTGTCATCGACGCTGCTTTCCTCATTGCTTCTCTACGCGGGTTTCTATCTTCCCTTGCACTTTTCTGTCCACGCCACCCTGACAAATACGGCAGACATGATTCGCCTCATTCTGCGTGACAAGGCAGTGCACGGCTACTACTCGGGTTACAAATATCAGCGCGGTCTTGAATCCACGACCCCGCTACGGCAGAAGGAGATGCATGATTTCACCATTTCTTTGCTCGAAGAGCTTTATGCACTAGAGCTGGACTATTCCGGCGAGCTATATGAGCCTTTGGGACTCATGGATGATGTAGCCGTGTTCGTTCGCTATAACGCCAATAAGGCACTCATGAATTTGGGCTACCCGGACTATTTCCCGCCCGAAGAAACGGAAGTGAACCCAGAAATCCTCGCCGCCCTAGCCCCCGGAGCAGATGAGAACCATGACTTCTTCTCTGGATCTGGTTCCTCCTATGTCATTGGTACTGCTGAAGAAACGAGTGATGATGACTGGGATTTCTAAACCTTTTCCGCGACCGGACCAAGGAAGCTGGCTTGAGACCATCGCGCTGTTTGAAGCCATCCGCGAAGGAAACCAACCCGCAGCCATGCGGCTGTTGAATACATCCGCCGCACGAGAGGCCGTCCTCGGGGGGCTTCTAGGACTCATCGAACTGTACTTCCGCCATGAAGAAGGAGACAAAGTAGATGGCTTCCTCACCGCCGCCCACGCTGCCGGCCCACCACCGGCCTTTGGCTGCAAGCCTTTTCTCCCTTGACCACGTCTCCCTACACCCAACTAAGAAAGAAGGTTTACCATGACCACCCCACGTATCAGCGTTATCGTCGGCAGCCTGCGCCGAGAGTCATTTGCACGCAAGATTGCACACGAGGTGCTCACGATGATCCCTGAAGACTACGAGGCAAACATCGTGGAAATCCGTGACTTGCCGCTCTATGACTTCGACTACGATGACCCCGCCGTCACGGACAAGCCCACTCCGGCTGAGTACACCACCTTTCGCGAGACCATCAAGAACTCGAGCGGGATCCTCTTCATTACGCCAGAGAACAACCGCACTATCCCTGCCTGCCTCAAGAACGCAGTGGACATCGGCTCTAAGCCCAACTCAGATGTGGCGTGGAAGAACCTTCCCGCAGGTATCATTAGCCACTCTGTAGGCCGCATGGGCGGCTACAGTTCACAGAAGAACCTTCGCCTCGCCCTGTCCTACTTCGATATGCCGCTCCCTGGTCAGCCCGAAGTATTTCTGGGCCAATCCCCCACCCTTTTCGAAGAGTCCGGACATCTCAATCAACGTACCGCAGACTTTGTCAAGGATTACGTCATGCGCTTCCTGCAGCTAACCGACGAGGCCGGTAGAGCCACGAACGGCTAGCGATATCCCTAGCCAACACCCATCACGCCCTCTACGAAGTACTCAAAGACTCCTAGAGGGCGTTCACAATGACAAAACCCCGGATTCAGGCTCATCCTTGAGTTACCTGAATCCGGGGTTTCATGCGCGCTCGCCACCACACATGTGGCAGCAGCGCGTTACAAGCGGGAGATTACTTCTCCTCGGAAGCTTCAGCAGCGTCCTCTTCTTCGATCTCACCGAAGTACTGGTCAACGTCAACCTTGTTGCCGGCCTCGTCAGTAACCTCGGCGCGGCAGATAGCCGTTGCCAGGGCCTTGCCGCGGCGAACGTCAGAGAACAGGTTGCCCAGCTGGTTGCTGGACTGCAGCTGCTGGATGAACTGGTTCGGGTCCATGCCGTAAGACTGCGCGGTGAACAGGATGTGGTCGGTCAGCTCCTGCTGGGACACCTCCGGCTCCTCGATCTCAGCCAGGGCGTCGAGGAAGAGCTGGGTGCGAACGGATTCCTCAGCGGACTTGCGAGCATCAGCGTCGAACTCCTCGCGGGTCGTGCCCTGTGCCTCAAGCAGCTGGGCCAGAGCCTTCTCGTCGTGAGCCAGCTGACCCATGACCTGGTGCAGCTGAGCGTGAACCTGCTCATCAACGATGGAGGACGGCAGCTCGAAGGAAACCTCTGCCAGAGCGGCCTTCAGGACCTCATCGCGGATGGCGGCAGCCTGCTCGGACTTCTTGGACTCCTCGACGCGGGTCTTGGTGTCCTCGCGCAGCTCGTCGATGGTGTCGAACTCGGAAGCCATCTGCGCGAACTCGTCGTCGAGATCCGGCAGCTTGCGCTCCTTGGTCTGCTGGACATGGACCTTGACGGTGGCCTCGTCGCCCTCGTGCTCACCGGACTGGATGGTGGTGGTGAACTCGTTGTCCTCGTCGGTCTTCATGCCGCGCAGGGCAGTGTCGAGGCCCTTGATGAGGTTGTCGTCACCAATGCGGTAGGTCAGCCCCTCGTGGGATGCCTCCTCCAGCTTGGTGCCGTCGACCTCAGTGGTGATATCCACGATGCAGAAGTCACCGGTCTTCATCTTGCGCTTGGTGTCCTTAAGCTCACCGAAGCGGGAAGCCAGATCCTCGAGCGCCTTGTCTACGTCTTCATCACCGATCTCGAGCGCCGGCACCTTGACGGAAATCTTGGAGAAGTCCGGCACCTCAAACTCCGGACGGATATCTACCTCAGCGGTGAACTCGACAAAGTCGTTGTCCTCCAGCTTGGCGATGTCGATCTCCGGCTGACCAATAACCTTGAGGTCATTTTCTTCAACGGCCTGCTCGTAGCGGGACGGCAGCATGTCATTGACTACCTGCTCGAGGATGGGGCCACGACCAAAGCGGGCGTCGATAAGCTGGCGCGGAGCCTTGCCCTTACGGAAACCCGGGATGGAAACCTGCTGCGCGATCGCCGCGTAGGCCTGATCGATTTCCTTGTCCAGCTCAGCAAACGGAACGTTGACGGTGAGCTTGACGCGGGTATCGCTCAGCTTGTCTACGGTGGTCTTCACGAGAAACTCTCCTGATTGTGATCGTTCAAAGATGAAATTAAGGGGCCTGGATGAGTGTCCAGGCCCCCATACGTCGGGGCGACAGGATTTGAACCTGCGACCCCCTGCTCCCAAAGCAGGTGCGCTACCAAGCTGCGCCACGCCCCGTATGGAAAGCCTCTGCGCCGGGAAGTTCCGCACGCAGCTGCGCTTCATACTGGGGCTAGTGTACCGATAGCTGCTTGACTATCCCAACACCGGCCCCAATTAAACTTTGTTTCCCCACGTCAGGGGCAGCTTTAGCGCTAGAAGTCGAAGTCGAAATCAAACATTCCGCCATCACCCCCGTCGCCGCCAAAGAGGCCATCGAAGAAGCCGCCTTCCTCGCCTCCCCCGGCGTCACCGGCGCCCATGTCTCCGGCACCATCCATGGCACCGGGGTCCATGCCGTCGGCGCCGCCCATGTCTCCGCCCCAGTCACCGCTTTCTGCGGCTGCGGCGGAGTAACCAACGCCGGACATGCCCGCGAACATCGCGTTGAACATCATGGAGTAGCCCACCATCCACACGCCGGTGGTCAACGCGTCAGCCCACCACGGGCGTGAGTACCAACCGGCCGGGACCGGGCGTCCTGCTACGACACCACCCGGGTAGTAGTTGGGGGTTTCTGCAGATGCGCTTGGCGACGCCGTCAGCGTCTCCCCGTTTGCCTCCACCGTGCGGGTCTCCGTCACCTTGCCGGCCTGGCGCTGGCCCTCCAGCGGCGGCAGCTCTGGGCCCGGATCCATGCCCATAATCTCGCGGGCGGCCGCAACATAGTAAAGACCCTCCAGCGCAGATTCGCGCGCTAGGTGTGCTTGCTTGACCGTCGTGGCCTGGGAAATCGCAGAGTTCGCGGCGGTAAAACGCTCGGACGCATCCGCCATGGCCTGCTGGGAGGCGGTGTCCGTTCCGCTTAAGTTCATGACCTGTCCACCAAGGCGCTCGGTCCAGCGGCGTGCATCCGCCATCGCGTCCTCAAAACGCTGGGATTCACGCAGCTCTTGCTGCTTCTTCCCGTTGCGCGAGGACAGGAACCATGCGCCGCCACCGACGACGAGGATAAGGAGCAATAACGAGCTCACGAAAGCACCACTTTCATCTCAGAGTTGAATTGCGTGTTGAACTATGTGTTGTTTTGCTTGTACACCTACTCAAAGTAACGCGCTTTACCCCGCTTAAGTTCCCATTTTCCTTTCAGCGACCACGTGCGCTAAAGTAATCGGCACGCCGATTCAACGGCTTTCAAAGTCAAGGCCTTGAAAGTTGAAGATTGCCGGTTGTGGGAATGTCGTATAGTGGCTAATACCTCAGCCTTCCAAGCTGAAGACGCGGGTTCGATTCCCGTCATTCCCTCCACGAAAAGCTGCATTGACCACCTATTTTAGGTAGCCGGTGCGGCTTCAGTCGTTTTTCACATTCGTTAGCGCCCATGGCTTGTTTTGCCGCCGCATCATGCCTGGCCATGCATCTTTTCTGTCAGAATGCGCCGCCCCTACGTAGAGTGGGCCGCATGACTGTACCCATTATTGAACTCAACGACGGCAACACCATCCCCCAGCTCGGCTACGGTGTCTTCAAGGTAGAACCCGACAAGACCGAGGAACTGGTCCTCGAAGCCCTCAAGGTGGGCTACCGCCACATCGACACCGCTGCCATCTACGGCAACGAGGAAGGTGTGGGCCGCGCGATTGCCAAGTCCGGCATCCCCCGCGAGGAGCTGTTCATCACCACGAAGCTGTGGAACGACCGCCAGACTGATGCGGCCGCAGCTCTCGACGAGTCTTTGGAGAAGCTAGGTCTCGATTACGTGGACCTCTACCTCATCCACTGGCCCTGCCCAGATAACGGCCACTACGTCGAGGCATGGAAGCAGCTCATTGAACTAAAGAAGGCCGGCAAGGCCAAGTCCATCGGTGTTTCCAACTTCGAACTCGAGCACCTGGACCAGCTAGAAACCCAGACTGATGAGACCCCCGTGGTCAACCAGGTGGAGCTGCACCCCTACCTACAGCGCTGGCGTGAGCTCGATGCCTTCCGCGCCCACCAGGTGCACATCGAAGCCTGGGGCCCACTAGGCCAGGGTAAGACGGACCTTTTCGAGCAGCCGGAAATCACCGAGCCTGCCGAAAAGTATGGCGTCTCCCCCGCCCAGGTGATCATCCGCTGGCACCTGCAAAATGGCGTCATCGTGTTCCCGAAGTCCGAAAACCCGGAGCGCATCGCGCAGAACTTCGATGTATTCGGCTTCGAACTCGATGAATCCGAGATGGCTGCGATTACTGATCTTGACCTCGGGGAAGAGGGCCGCGGCGGCACTCACCCCAAGGACATGAACTAGGCCTCCGGAAGCTCCGGCGGAATGTTGGTGCGCTCGTACTCAGCAAGAATGTCGATGCGGCGCTGGTGGCGCTCAGCACGGGACCATTCCTGATCCAGGAAGGCATCCACGATCGCGAGTGCCTCCTCCTCGGAGTGCATGCGGCCACCGATACCGATGAGCTGGGCGTTGTTGTGCTCGCGGGCCAGGCGTGCGGTCTCCGGGGACCACGCCAGGGCGCAGCGCGCGCCCTTCACCTTATTCGCGGCGATCTGCTCGCCGTTGCCGGAACCGCCCAGTACGATGCCGAGCGAGCCCGGATCGTTGACGGTTCGCAGCGCGGCCTCAATGCAAAATGCCGGGTAGTCATCCTCGGCGTCGTACTCGTGGGCACCGCAGTCAATGACGTCGTGGCCCTGCTTCTTCAGGTGCTCGGCGATGATGTTTTTCATCTCGAACCCTGCGTGGTCTGCTCCTAAATAAACGCGCATGGCCCACATCCTACCGGCCTGTGGGCCATCCCACGCACTAAACCTGCGGGGATTCGGTGCGGGAGCGCTTGAGTTCGAAGAAGTACGGGAACTTGGCGAGGCGCACGGAGGCGTCGAAAAGCTCGCCGGCTTCCTCGCCGGTGGGAACGCGGGTAATGACCGGGCCGAAGAAAGCGGTATCGCCGAACTTCACCACCGGGGTGCCGACCTCATCGCCAACCTCAGAGATGCCGCGGTTGTGGAACTCGGTGAGCTTCTCATCCATCTCTTCGGTGTTGGCCACGGAGGCGAAGGTGGAGGGGAGGGAGACGTCGTCAAGCGCCTGCTTGATGATGTCGTCGTAGGCGCCGTAACCCTTCTTGCCACCCTGGCCCTCCGTGTGGATGCGGGTGCCCATGGCGGTGTAGAAGGCGTCGACCTTGTCCGGGGCCTCCACGGCAATCTTGGCTGCTACGCGGGCAGGGCCCCAGTTGGCCTCCATCATCTTCATGTACTCCGGGTCCAAGTCGCGGCCCTTGTTGAGCACGGAGAGGGACATCGGCTGGAAGGTCACCTCGATATCGCGGACCTTCTCCACTTCCTTAATCCAGCGCGAGGTCAGCCATGCGAAGGGGCAGGAGCAGTCGAACCAGAAGGTTACTTGTTGGGCCACAGTAAATCTCCTTTGCTTGTGTAGTCTGTGGCACCCCACCCTAGGCGTGTGACTACGCTGGTGCAGAGACTTAATCACCGACGAAGAGGAGTAACCTACATGACCTCGATTAACCTCACCCGCGAGGAAGCCCAGCAGCGCTCCGGCATGCTGGAGGTAAGCCACTACGACGTCGCCCTCGACCTCACTGGGGAAGAGTTTTTCACCTCCACCACGGTGGTGAAGTTCCGAGTTAAGAAGGCCGGTTCTACGTTTATTGACTTGCGCGGTGACGAGCTTCTCGAGGTCCGCCTAAACGGCGCTCCCCTGCCCACCAGTGCTTATGACCCGACGTACGGGATCCCGCTGTCGGGTTTGCAGGTGGCGGAGTATGAGCTGAAGGTCGTGGCGAAGATTCGATACTCCCGCACGGGCGAGGGCCTGCACCGCTTCGTCGACCCGGTCGACGGCGAGGCTTACCTCTACACCCAGTTCGAGACTGCCGACGCCAAGCGCGTCTTCGCCTGCTTTGACCAGCCGGATCTGAAGGCTACGTACTCGCTGGCTCTTGAGGTTCCGGAGCACTGGACAGTGATTACGAACTCCCCCATCACGCGTTCAGGCAACACCGTGCGCGCGGCGGTGGATTACCCGCTGTCGACGTACCTGATTGCTCTGTGTGCGGGCCCGTATGTGGGCGTGACGGATACGTGGACGGGCACGCTGGCGGAGCACCCGGAGGGCTCGCCTGCTAAAACCGTTGAGGTGCCGTTGGGTATTTATTGCCGCCCCTCGCTGCTGGATTCGCTCGACGCCGAGCGCCTGTTCACGGAGACCAAGCAGGGTTTTGATTTCTACCACCGCAACTTCGGCTTTGCCTACCCCTTTGGCAAGTACGACCAGATTTTCGTTCCGGAGTTCAACGCCGGCGCAATGGAGAACGCCGGCTGCGTGACCATCCGCGACGAGTATGTTTTTACGTCGCAAGCCTCGCACTACAAGTACGAGCGCCGCGCGGACACCATTCTGCACGAGCTGGCGCACATGTGGTTCGGTGACCTCGTGACCATGCAGTGGTGGGATGACCTGTGGCTCAACGAGTCCTTCGCCACCTGGTCGGCGGCGATTTCCCAGGCGGAGGAGACCCAGTACGACACCGCGTGGGTGACCTTTGCCAACGTGGAGAAAGCCTGGGCCTACCAGCAGGACCAGCTGCCCACGACGCACCCGATTTCCACGGATGCCTCCGATATTGAGACTGTGGAGCAGAACTTCGACGGCATCACCTACGCCAAGGGGGCGTCGGTGCTCAAGCAGCTGCAGGCCTATGTGGGCCGTGAGAACTTCTTCGCCGGCGTGCGCCGCCATTTCCAGGAGCACCAGTGGTCGAATGCCACGTTCGGGGATCTGTTGCGCCACTTGGAGGAGGCCTCAGGGCGTGACCTTTCATTCTGGGCGCAACAGTGGTTGAAGACCTCAGGAGTCAACACACTGGGTGTGGCGTTGGAGGCGGACGAGTCCGGTACCATCACGCAGGCCCACCTCACCCAGCGCGGCGATACCCTGCGCACGCACCGCATCGCTGTCGGCGTCTATGCCTTGCAGGGTGAGAAGGTGGTGCGCACCGAGCGCATCGAGATGGATATCGATGGCGCCTCCACCGAGATCCCGGAACTCATCGGCCGCAAGCAAGCGGACATCGACTTCGTGCTGCCTAACGACGATGACCTCACCTACTGCCTCATCGAGCTGGATGCGGGTTCCTTAAAGTTCTTGTTGGAGAATGTCGACAAGTTCGAAGACCCCATGGCCCGCACTCTGTGCTGGTCCACCGCGTGGGAGATGACCCGCGCGGGCTCGATGCGCGCCCGCGATTTCGTGGCACTCGTCGCCCGCGGTGCGGTGGCGGAGACTGAGCTCGCCGTGCTCGAGCGCATCCTCGCCCAGGCCGCAACGGCCCAGTCCACCTACGCCGACCCGGAGTGGGCAAAGGAGAATACGCAGCTTGCCGACGCCCTCCTCGCCGGCGCCCGATCCGATGACGCCGAGCGCTCCATCGTCTTCACCCAGGCGCTGGCCGGCATCAAGCTTCACGACGCCTCCCGCACCTTCTTCCAAGAGCTCCTTAAGACCTCCTCGGATGCGGGCCTGCGCTGGAAGGCACTCACTGCGCTCATCGCCGATGGCTCGCTTGCCGACGTCACCGGCCCCGAAGCCGCCGGCGCCGCCATGACGGCGGTGGCTGAGGAACTCAACCGCGATAACACCGCGACGGGCTACCAGGCCTCGCTTAAGGCATTGGCTGCCGTAAACACCGAGGACAACAAGCGCGCAGTGTGGGACGAGATTGTCGCCGGCGAACTGGGCAACCGCGACTTGGAGTCGAAGCTAGCGGGCCTGACCTTTGTTGGCTCAGACGAGCTCCTGCCGAGTGCAGAGTTCTTCGACGTGGCGGAAAAGATCTGGTCCGCGCAGTCCAACGAGATTGCCTTGACCACGGTGACCGGCTTGTTCCCGCGCTGGGATGTCAGCCAGGAGACCCTCGACCGCGCCGACGAGTTCCTCTCCCGCGACCTGGCCGGTGGCCTGCGCCGCGCCGTGACCGAGCAGCGTGACCGCCTCGCCCGCGCCCTGCGCAACCGCGCCGTCGACCGCGGTTAACACCGCGTCTAGCCCCTCCTGTTGAGGGGCTTTTCTCGTACCAGCCCCATTACCCTTTTACCCAGGGATTTTGTTCCTCCGGTTGCGGGGTTGCGGGTGCTGGTTTAATCTTCGTGCCCATGGGGGATATCGAAACCTACCTCCGCCTCCGCAACTCGGGGATTGCGCTGGTGGAGCATATACCTGGCACCCCCGATGAGCTCCGCGCGCTCGGCGCTGACCCAGCCGACGCCACCGAACTCGCAGGCCTGCACCAGGTGTACTTCGGCCCCACCCGCTACACCGGCAAACAGAAAAAGGCACGCGCTGCCGCCATTCAACAACGCCACAGCCTAGGCACCCTCACACTCATTGAAACCTACGTTTCAAAAGTAAAGAAAACCCTCGACGCCTGGAACCTGAGAGTCAGACTTACCGCCACACCCGCACACCGCATCCCCACCGTCGCCGCCACACGCCTGAAAGAACTGCGTTCCAAACGCATAGCCAAACCAGGGGTGCGCATCACCTACCGCGCACAAGGCCCCAACACCCTTTCCATTACTGACGATGCCACTACGATTGCCAACATGCGCGGTGTCCTCGAATCCACCAACACCACCGACCTGCTTCAAGCCGCCAACGACGT
>NZ_KV819526.1:0-836 GCF_001815175.1 Corynebacterium sp. HMSC034H07 | reverse complement strand
CGCCAACGACGTCTTCTTCAAAGAGGGCACCGGTTCCAAGCCTGCGGTGCGTACCCAAGTCATCGTCACGTTAAACGAGTTGGACCAGATCATCAACGGCGACGGGGACGAAATAGAGCTCAACCTGACCAACGGTGGGCGCATGACAGGGGCCGAGTTCTTAACCCACAAGTTTGCCGAAATAGGCTACGCCACCATCGTTCACCCCATTGAAGGGCCCATTAACACCTGGCGGCTAGAACGAGGGGCAAACTTCAAACAGCGCCTTACCCTGCACGCTGAATTCCACACGTGTTCAAGACCTGGGTGTAATAAGCCAGCTGATTACTGCCAAATCCATCACCTCATCCCCTGGCAAGCAGGCGGCTACACCAACATTAAGAACCTGACCTTCCTGTGCGCCTACCACAACGGTATTAACGATGATGACCCTTTAAAACCCACCGGGCGCGGCTACATGTACCGGCTGAATACCGGGGTTAGTTTCATCCCACCCTGGGGAACACCGATAACCGCGATGCCCGAATACCAGGAAGCAGTCGCCAGACTCAACACCGAACAAGCAGGACAACCACCAGAGGAACCACCCGACAGCAGCTAACACCCACAGCCACCACACGCAGCAACGGCAGAAAGGAAACAGCTAACCACCAGTGACAACACTGCCACCCGCAGACCACATCAAGGCACGCGGGCATATCGGCGATCCTTGAGCACGATTCACGCGCTTCCCGCTGAGGGTTAAGCCCTTAAAGAACGAAACCCGCCAACCGAAAGATGGCTGACGAGTTGGCGTGCTTTAACGCCTCTGTTGCGACCGGCTATTTGGTAGCAGT
>NZ_KV819525.1:15142-15750 GCF_001815175.1 Corynebacterium sp. HMSC034H07 | reverse complement strand
CCATGCACTAGCCGATCACATGCGGGTATCACTGGTTATCGAAGCTTTATCTCATGCAAGGAAAGTCCGCGGAAGCCTGAAAGGGGCAATTTTCCATTCCGATCATGGCAGTGTGTACACCTCACAAGCATTTAGAGAGCACTGCGCTGTACTTGGTGTTCGCCAATCCATGGGAGCGGTGGGAACGAGTGCCGATAATGCCTTGGCAGAGTCATTTAACGCCACCTTAAAGCGTGAAGTTCTGCGTGATCGGAAAGTGTTTGACAATCCCATCATCTGCCGCCAAGAAGTCTTCCGATGGTGCATGCGCTACAACACGCGCAGACGACACTCCTGGTGCAACCTTCTAGCCCCCGATACCTTCGAAGCACTCACATCAACTACACTGACTCAAGCAGCATAGCTAACCCCCGACGTGTCTACTTTCCGGGGGTCAGGCCCCACCATGGTCTGCATCGACAACCACGTCGACGTCAAAATAGCCATCACTGGGGCACAAATCGCCGCCTACACACTCACCGAAGAAAAGATCTACTACAACTAGAAAGACAACGAACTCAACCCCAGTCGGGGCAACTAAAAATCTCGAGACACCGACCGGAACGATG
>NZ_KV819525.1:0-15042 GCF_001815175.1 Corynebacterium sp. HMSC034H07 | reverse complement strand
AACGATGTCTCGAGACTTCACAGCGTGCCCCAGAGAAGATTCGAACTTCCGACACCGGCTTTAGGAGAGCCGTGCTCTATCCCCTGAGCTACTGGGGCGGGGGTGCGTTGCGCACCTAAGTAAGATTAGCAGCCCTGCTTTAGGCGGCGGTAAATGCGTCGCCTTGGGTCTACTCGCCGGCCAGCTCCGCGTACTTGGCGCGAACCTCGCTGGCGGAAGGGTTGGTGGCGTGAGTGCCGTCGGAGTAGAGGACGGTTGGAACGATGCGATTGCCGTCGTTGACGGATTCAATCCAGGCGTTGATGTCGTCGGTGTTCTCACCTTCGACATCGACGAGCTCATATGGGGTTTCGGTGCGGTCCAGGTTTTTGATCAGCTTTACACAGAACGGGCACCAGTCAGCGAAGAAGATGGTGACGTGCTCAGTGGTTTCGGGGGTAGTTGCCATTATGCAGCAGCCTTTCTGTCGTAGGTGAGGAATCGGTATTTCATGGGCAGCTCGCTCGGGGGCTGGCCGGGAATGGTGAGGTGGCCTGATTCGGAGGTCAGCCAGTCACTATCGGCAGATAGGCTGAATTCTTCCGGAACGCTCGGGGCGAGTACGGCATCTGCGCCGTAGGCATCGCCGACTTGTACACCCATGAGGGTGAGCTCGATTGTATCCACGCGGTCGAGGGCGGAGCTATAAAGTTGGCCACCGCCGATGATCCAGGCGTCGCCGGGCGCGGTTTCGAGTGCGGCGTCGATGCTATCCACCACGGTGGCGCCCGCAGACCACTCGTCGGGCTCGCGGCTGGACAGCACGATGTTCTCCCGGCCCGGCAGCGGGCGGAACTTGGGGTTGAGGGATTCCCATGTCTTGCGGCCCATGATGACGGGCGCGCCCATGGTCACTTCCTTGAAGTGCTTGAGATCCTCCGGCACGTGCCAGGGCATGACCACGCCGTCACCAATGATGCCGTCAAGGGACTGGGCCCAGATTGCGCCCAGCATTAAACGGACACCTGCGCCTTGATGGTGGGGTGAGGGTCGTAGCCGATGACCTCAAAATCATCGAAGTCATAGGAGAACATGTCCTGCGCCTTGTGGAGCTTGAGCTGCGGGTATGCACGGGGCTCGCGAGAAAGCTGCTCCTTGACCTGTTCGATGTGGTCGTTGTAGATGTGGCAATCGCCGCCGGTCCAGATGAGCTCGCCCACCTTCAGGCCTGCTTGCTGTGCAAACATGTGGGTCAGCGCGGCATAGGAGGCCAAGTTGAAAGGAACGCCCAAGAACATGTCCGCGGAGCGTTGGTAGACCTGCATGGAGAGTGCACCGTCAGCGACGTAGAGCTGGAACAGCAGGTGGCAGGGCATGAGCGCCATCTTGTCCAGCTCAGAGACATTCCACGCGGAGACCAGGTTGCGGCGGGAATCCGGGTTGTTCTTGAGCGTGTCCAGGGCGGCCTGAATTTGGTCGATGTGCTGGCCATCCGGCGTGGGCCAGGAGCGCCATTGCACGCCGTAGACAGGGCCCAACTCACCGTCCTCATCGGCCCACTCGTTCCAGATGCGGACCTTGTTCTCCTGCAGCCACGTCACGTTGGATTCGCCGCGCAAGAACCACAGCAGCTCACCAATCACGCCGTGGAAGTAGACCTTCTTGGTGGTCAGCAGGGGAAAAGACTCCGCCAAGTTATAACGAAGTTGGGCACCGAACAGGGAGAGGGTACCGGTACCAGTGCGGTCGCCTTTGGGAGCGCCTTCTTCCAGGACGCGGCGCAGGAGGTCCTCATATGGTGTTGTGAGGGCTGAAGAAGCGGTGGGAGTGTCACTCATGATGTCCAAGTGTAGAACGTTGGAGAAATCTTAGGTAGAGCGGTAGGGGTACTGGTGATGAGATTTGTTATTTCGACAGCTGGGCTTGATAAATAACCTCTAGAGCCTCGTCGGTTGGGGTCGCCTGCCATGAGGACGTGGCGCCGGTAAGAATTGAGGGACGGTCCCACAGGTATCTCATTTCTTTCAGTCCTCGGAGGCCCGTGCTGGCAACGCCAGCTACTTTCAGCATCCATGGGTGAATAGTGATGGGGGAGTGTTGGCATCCGGCACGTCGAGCAAACTCAGCTTGAGTCAGAGCGGGAGCGCAAGGTGTGGAAATTATTGGGGGTGTCGAATCATCTAAAAGTGCGTCTGCCAACGCTCGTGCAAAGTCTGGAAGATACGTGACCGAGTGTTTAGCGTGTGCGTTAAAAAGAGCAAGGGGACGCTTCTTCCCAATGATGAGCTGATGGTAGACGCATCCGGGGCCGGCATCTGGTCCGTACAGATCGGCCGCGATTACCGAGGTAGTGCGCGAGGGGGAGGCTAAGCGGTTCTCGATTAGGGTCGCTCGAACACCGGGTTTTCCATTGCGAGATCGGGTGAGGGGAGTATCAGGCGAAATCACCTCGTAAGTCTGGTCGAACCCATACATCGATTCGGGGAAGACGACGGGGATGCCTAGTTGGGTGGCTACCTTCAGCACGGTTTCTTCAGCTGGAATGAGTAGGTCGCGCCACTTTTGTGCGTCATATGGGGCGTGGATGCAGTGGGCAATGCCGTCGATCTGGTCTGGGTAGGCGTCACTGTATGTTGCGTCGCCCTTCTTGAAATCAACGTTTTCACTGGTGGCGAATTGGGGCTGTCGCCGCGTCATGATTGTGCATGTGTGCCCTCTTTTTGCGAGTTCACGTGATAGTGCACGGCCAACGGGGCCCGCGCCGGTGATGAGAAAGTGCATTGAGTGTCCTCCACTCTTATTAGTGACTGGTGCTCTCTAAGGCTATAGGTGCACTCGGCTACCGTCAAGAGCAGTGCTCTCTTTTGTGTTGATATAGTTTTCATATGTCGATGACACCAAGAGCGCGTGCTCGCGAAGAGACGATGTCGCGCATTGTTGAGCTCGGACGAAAGCAGCTTGATGCAGGTGGCCCAGAAGCCTTGAATCTGCGTGCAATTGCTCGTGATTTGGGGATAGTTTCTTCGGGTATCTACCGCTATGTGCCCGACAGGGCCCACCTATTAACGATGCTGATTATCGATGCGTTTGAAGCGCTCGATGGCGCCGTTGCCCAAGGAGTGGGTGCGGCCACTGGGACGCGAGCTAAATTCGTGAGCCTTGTGGCCGCTATGAGGATGTGGGCTTTGAAATTTCCTCAAAGGTGGGCGCTTATTTACGGCACGCCCATCATTGGATACGAAGCGCCCGCCTCAGAAACAACGGGTGCGGGTACAAAAGTTAGTCGGCGACTAGCCGTTTTGTTAACTGAGACCTCGGTTAAAGAGTTAGAACCGCGTTCCTCTCAGCTCTCGCAAGACCTTGCGGCGGCATCTGATGAGCTTGATGTGGAACTTCCCGCTGACGTCATGGAAAAGGCGCTTGAGGCGTGGATACAGATAATTGGCGTGATTAATGCCGAGGTTTTCGGTTACCTCGGCAAAGACACACTAAATGACTACCACGAGTTTCATGCTCGAATGGTTGCTCGTCTTGCAGACGAGTTGGGACTTTGACTTAGCGGCGCTGCGTAGGAGGGGAACACCACACAAGAACCCTAGTACCCGCCGTTGGCCTCCGCGTAGGCGGCGGCGTGCTCCAGAATCTCGTCTGCTAGCTCGGGGCGGCAGATTAAAAGATCCGGAATGAAGGTGTCCTCATTGTTGAACTTGATGGGGGAGCCGTCCAGGCGCGAGCAGTGCAGGCCCGCGGCCAAGGCCACGCCCACCGGGGCGGCCTGGTCCCACTCGTACTGACCGCCGGCGTGGATATAACCGTCATAGTCACCCAACAGCACGTGGATGGCCTTCGCGCCTGCGGAGCCCGCGCCGACCGTCTCAAAGCCCATCTTCTCCGCGACGTAATCCGCCACCTTCGGCGGGCGGTTGCGGGAAACCACGAATTTCTTGGACAGCGGGCCGGTCACCGCGCGCACTTCGGAAGACTTAAAGGTCACGCCCATGTCTGGCATGCCGACTGCCGCGTGGGTAGGGGTGCCGTTTTCGACCAGCGCGATGTGAACGGCCCAGTCCTGGCGGCCGGTGGCGAACTCCTTGGTGCCGTCGAGCGGGTCAATGATCCAGACGCGTTCCTTCTTCAAGCGGCTCAAGTCATCGGCAGCCTCTTCCGACAGGACGCCATCCTGCGGGCGGTGCTGCTCAAGGACGCGGGCGATCCATTCCTGAGCGGCTTCATCGCCGGCATCACCCAGCGCCAAGCCGCGCAGCAGGCCACCGTTGCGCACGCCTTTGAGGATCTCGCCGCAGCCTTCGGCGAGGGAGTTGGTTAGACGGGAATCAGAAATCTCAACGGTCATAGTGACCAGATTAGCGCGCGCGATACAGTAGGGCATGTCCAAAAACGTTCTGGCGAAGTTCCGCCCGCAGGTGGCCGGTTGGTTCCAGGACGTTTTCGCCGCCCCCACCCCAGTACAAGAACAAGCGTGGCAGGCTATTTCCGGCGGCGCGAACGCACTGGTTGTAGCACCAACCGGCTCCGGTAAGACGCTCGCGGCATTTCTGTGGGCGCTGAATTCTTTGGTGGAGCGCGAAGGCCAGACCGCCCTGCCGCTGAGTACTGAGCCCTCCCGCGAGGGAGCTCATGATGGCGTGAGAGTGCTGTATATCTCACCACTAAAGGCCTTGGGCGTGGATGTGGAGAATAATCTGCGCGCCCCGCTCAACGGCATTGCCCGCACCGCCGAGCGGCTGGGCCTGGAGGTACCGGATATTACCGTTGGTGTGCGCTCCGGCGATACCCCGCAGGCTGAGCGCGCCCGCCAGGTGCGCAAGCCACCGGACATCCTCATCACCACGCCGGAATCGGCCTACCTCATGCTCACCTCCAAGGCAGCGGGGATTTTGAAGACCGTGGATACCGTCATCATCGACGAGATCCACGCCTTGGCCGGCACCAAGCGCGGCGTGCACCTGGCGCTGACCTTGGAGCGCCTCGGGCTCATCGCCGGGGAGTTTCAGCGCATTGGTTTGTCGGCGACGGTGCGCCCGCTGAGTGCTGTCGCCAACTTCTTGGGTGGCGACCGCCCCGTGGATATCATCGCGCCACCGGCGAAGAAGCGATGGCAGCTCGACGTCCACGTGCCGGTCGAGGACATGTCGGACCTGCCCACCCCGGAGCAGGGCTCGCCCATCGGGGAGGCGACTGTCGACGACCCCCTGGGCATCACCGAAGGCCCCCAAGACGCGGTACGCGTGCACGCGTACCGCAAGGAAGAAGGCGGGGTGGGAGACTCCGCCCTGCCCACGGCGAAGTCCATCTGGCCCTTCATCGAAGAAGAACTCTACGCCGAAATCACGGAGCAGCGCTCCACCCTCGTCTTCGTTAACTCGCGTCGCACCGCCGAGCGGCTCACCAGCCGGCTCAACGAGCTCTATGCCCAGGAGCACGATCCAGAGTCCTTGAGCCCAGCGACCCGGCGCGATCCGGCCCAACTGATGAAGCAGGTGGACGTCGCCGGGAAGGCTCCTGCGGTTATTGCCCGCGCGCACCACGGCTCGGTGTCCAAGGATGAGCGCGCGTTGACGGAAACCATGCTTAAAGAAGGCACGCTCAAGGCCGTAGTAGCCACGAGCTCGCTGGAACTGGGCATCGACATGGGCGCGGTGGAGCTGGTGGTGCAGGTGGAGTCCCCGCCCTCGGTGGCCTCCGGTCTGCAGCGCGTGGGCCGCGCCGGGCACTCGGTCGGCGCGGTGTCGCACGGCTCCTTCTACCCCAAACATCGCGCGGACCTCGTGCAATCAGCACTCACCGTCGCCCGCATGGAGGAGGGCCTCATCGAGGAAATGCACTCCCCGCGCAACCCGTTGGATGTCTTGGCACAGCAGACGGTGGCGGCGGTGGTGGCGTCGGCAAGCGCGGGCACGAGTGAGGGACTAGAGGCCGACACATGGTACGACACCGTGCGCCGCGCCTGGCCTTATAAGGACCTGGCGCGCGAGGTTTTCGACTCCGTGCTGGACCTGGTGAGTGGTGTGTATCCCTCGACGGATTTTGCGGAGTTGAAACCGCGGGTGGTCTATGACCGTGTGACGGGCGTGCTGACCCCGCGCCCCGGCGCACAGCGTGTGGCGGTGACCAACGGCGGCACCATTCCGGACCGCGGCATGTTCGGGGTGTTCCTAGTGGGAACTGGTGAGGCCGGTTCCGCGCCGCGCCGCGTGGGTGAGCTCGATGAGGAAATGGTTTATGAAACCCGGGTGGGGGATATCTTCACCCTCGGCGCGACGAGCTGGCGCGTGGAGGAGATTACGCGCGACCAGGTGCTGGTGACACCCGCGCCGGGGCACACGGGGCGTTTGCCTTTCTGGAACGGTGACTCCGCGGGGCGGCCCTATGAGCTGGGTAAGGCGCTGGGGGCATTCCGGCGTGAAGCATTTTCGGACCCCTCCGTGGTGCGCGGCGCCGATGAGAACGCGCGGCGCAACATCGCCGCCTACCTGCACGAGCAGAACGAGGCCACCGGGCTCATCCCGGATGAGAAGACGCTGCTGCTAGAGCGATTCACGGATGAGCTGGGGGATTGGCGCGTGCTGCTGCACACCCCGTTTGGCAGGCCGGTGAATGCGGCGTGGGCGCTGGCGGTGGGCCAGCGCGTGGCGGAGCGCACCGGTATGGACGCCCAGGCCGTGGCGGGCGATGACGGCATCGTGCTGCGCCTGCCGCAGGGTGAGGCGGACCCGGATGCCGCGCTGTTTCTTTTCGACGCCGATGAGATCGCCGACATCGTCACCGAGCAGGTGGGAAACTCCGCGCTCTTTGCTTCTCGTTTCCGGGAGTGCGCGGCGCGAGCGCTGCTTCTGCCGCGGCGTAACCCCGGCAAGCGCGCGCCGTTGTGGCAGCAGCGCCAGCGCGCGGAGCAGCTTCTCGACGTCGCCCGCAACTACCCCTCTTTCCCCATCATCCTGGAAACCGTTCGGGAGTGCGTGCAGGATGTCTATGACCTGCCGGCGCTGACGGAGGTCATGCGGGAGCTGGCGCACCGTCGCATTCGCATCGCGGAGGTCACCACGGAGCAGCCTTCGCCGTTCGCATCTTCGCTGCTGTTCAACTACACCGGCGCATTCATATACGAGGGGGACTCGCCCCTGGCGGAAAAGCGCGCGGCGGCCCTGGCGCTGGACCCGGCGCTGTTGGCGAAGCTTTTGGGCACGGTGGAGTTGCGCGAGCTTCTCGACGGCTCCATCATCGCCGAGGTCCATGCCCAGCTACAGCGCACCACCCTGGAACGCCAGGCGCGCACCACCGAGGAGGTCGCGGACCTCCTGCGCGTGCTGGGCCCCATCCCGGTCGAGGAGTTCGGTGCGCACGCCACGGTGCCATTGAGCGCACTCGATGCTCTCGGTGCACGCATTATGCGGGTGCGCATCAACGGCCGCGAGCACGTGGCCCAAGCGCTCGATGCGCCGCTGCTTCGCGACGGCCTGGGCATCCCCGTCCCGCCCGGCATCCCCGCCCAGCAGGCCACGATTACCGACGCCCTGGATCAGTTAATCAGCCGCTGGGCGCGCACGCGCGGGCCGTTTGTGGCGCGCGATGTGCAGGAGGCCTTTGGCTTGTCGGCCGCGGTGGCGCACTCGACGCTCAACGGTCTGGACTCCATCCTGGCGGGGCACTACCGGCAAGGCGTGGAGGAACAGGAATACTGCGCGGCTGAAGTTCTCAAGGTCATCCGCTCGCGCTCGCTGGCGGCAGCCCGGGCGGCCACGCAGCCGGTCTCGCCTGCAGCCTTCGGGCGCTTCCTCCCGGACTGGCAGCAGGTGGCCGCGGTAGGTCGGCGCCCTGTGCTGCGCGGGGTGGACGGCGTCTTTGCCGTCATTGAGCAGCTAGCCGGCGTGCGCCTGCCGGCCTCTGCCTGGGAGAGCCTTATCTTGCCTGCGCGAGTGGGGGACTATTCGCCGACGATGCTCGATGAGCTCACCGCCAGCGGCGAGGTTCTCATCGTGGGCGCGGGTAAGGCTGGCTCCAACGACCCGTGGATCATGCTGCTGCCGGCGGACTATGCCGCGCAGCTTGCCCCGCAGGTTTCTGCGGAGGAAGCGGGCTTGTCCATGCTGCAAACCCAGCTGCTGGAGGCCTTGCAGGGCGGCGGCAGCTACCTCATTTCCGATATCCAACCGCAGCTGAGCGGTACGGCCGAGGAGGTTCGCGAGGCCCTCTGGGGTCTGGTGGAGGCAGGGCTAGTCAGCCCCGATTCCTTCGCTCCTATCCGCGCGCACTTGGTGACGGGGAACGCGGGGCGTACGGCGCATCGCGCGCGGCGTCGGCCATCGCGCTCGCGCCTGCGCATGGGGCGCACGTCCTTTGCGCAATCGCTCAATGTGTCTGGTGCGCAGGCCGCACCAGACGTGGTGGGGCGGTGGTCGCTATCCGTTCCCGCGGCCACGGATGCAACGTCGCGCTCCATCGCGCACGGCGAGGCTTGGCTGGACCGCTATGGCGTGCTCACCCGCGGATCCGTGGTGGCCGAGGACGTCTTGGGAGGTTTCGCCCTGGCCTATAAGGTGCTCTCCGGTTTCGAGGAATCCGGCAAGGCGATGCGCGGCTACGTCATCGAGGGCTTGGGTGCCGCGCAGTTCTCCACGCCCGCGGTCATTGACCGCCTACGCGGGGTGGATGATTCCCCCGACGTCACGGGCTGGCCCTCCGGCACCCGCGAACCGCAGGCCTATGTCCTGGCCGCGACCGACCCTGCCAACCCCTACGGCGCGGCGCTGCCCTGGCCCACTACCGATGCCGGCGAATCCGCGGCCCGCCCCACCCGCGCCGCGGGTGCCTTGGTGGTGCTCATGGATGGACTGCCGGTGGCTCACCTGACCCGGGGCGGAAAGACGTTGACCACGTTCTTCAACGCTTTGCCCGAGGGAATCGAGCGCACCGAGGTACTAGCCGCAGTGCTTGCAGGCCTCAACGAGCTGGTGGCCGCCGGGCGCTTGAACAAGCTGGTCATTGAGAAAGCGAACGGGCGGCCCATCTTCGAGTCGAAGCTGGGCGGTGAGCTGCGCGCACTGGGCGCGGCACTGACCCCGAAGGGCGTGCGGATTACTGGCTCTGCCCACACCGCCTCTTCCGGCCGTGCAGGACAGCACGGCAAATCTGGAGAAGCCACGCGCTCCGCTGAACCTTACCGTCCCGCACGTCGCGGTGGGCGCCGCGCCGTCGAGGCGATGGAGGAGCTGTCCTTCGATGATCCGGAGGATTCCACTGAGTCTGGTGGCCCATCGACTGCACCGGGAAGCCCAGGCGGTTTTCGCCCGCGTCGGCGACGCCGCTGAATGTTAAACCTCAGCGTTTGGGTGCGGGCATTTCAGAGGTCTAACCTCAGAAGTTGATAGCCCAATAGAAAAAGGAGTCCTGTCGCCATGCGGCTGAAGCGCCAACTGCCCAACGTGTCCGAGTTGAAGAACCTCATGCGGTTCGAAGCACCCAACCTCGATCGCCGGGCTGCACGCCTGGCGGAAGCCGCTGACGTGTGGGACCTGCGCAAGATTGCCAAGCGCCGCACACCCAAGGCCGCCTTCGACTACGTCGATGGTGCCGCCCGCGACGAGGTCAGCTACCGCGAGTCCCGCGATTTCTTCCGTGATGTGCGCCTCATGCCCAACGTGCTCAACGGTGCGAACGACATCTCCTTGAGCACCGAGATCGCCGGCGAGCCCGCGGCCCTGCCTTTCGGCATCGCGCCAACCGGCTTTACCCGCTTCATGCATGCCGAGGGCGAAGACGCCGGCAGCCAGGCTGCCCGCGATGCGGGAATCCCATTCACCTTGTCCACGATGGGCACGCGCTCGGTCGAGGAGGTCGCAGCGTCGCAAGGCAATAGCGGGCGCCGCTGGTTCCAGCTCTACCTGTGGAAGGATCACTCCGCCTGCCAGGAACTCATCGAACGCGCTGCCGCCAACGGCTATGACACCCTCGTGGTCACCGTGGATACGCCCGTGGCGGGCCAGCGTCTGCGCGATACCCGTAACGGCATGCGCATCCCGCCGCGCCTGACCGCCGGCACCGTCTTCGACGCCGCGTGGCGCCCCGAGTGGTGGTTCAACTTCCTCACCACGGACCCGGTCACCTTTGCCTCCCTGACCTCGACCACCGGCACACTAGGCGAGCTGGTCAACACCATGTTTGACCCAGGCCTCAACTTCGAGGACCTAGCGTGGATTCGCAAGCAGTGGACGGGCAAGCTCTTCGTCAAGGGAATCGTCAACCCCGAGGACGCCCGCAAGGTCATCGACCTTGGCGCCGACGGCATCGTGGTCTCCTCCCACGGCGGGCGCCAGCTCGACCGCGTGGTCAACACCCTCCAAGCCCTTGAGGCCGTGCGCGCGGAGGTAGGCCCGGACGTGGAGATCATCTACGACTCCGGCATTATGTCCGGCGTCGACATCGCCATTGCGCTGTCTCTGGGTGCGGATTTCGTCCTCATCGGCCGCGCCTACCTCTACGGGCTGATGGCCGGCGGCAAGGAAGGCGTCGACCGCGTCATTGAGCTGCTCGCGGAGGAGTTCAAGAACACCCTCCAGCTGCTCGGCGTGAAGAAGATCGAAGACCTTTCCCGCCAGCACGTGGTCACCCCGTGGGAGCCGGGTGCGCTGGCATTCGGTGAAGGAAGGAACACGCCGGTAGAGTAGGCACCCGTTTGGTGAGGAGGTTCTGCTGTGCCCGAGGGTGATTCCGTACTGCAGCTGTCGAATCGGCTGCAGTTCATGGAAGGCCGGCGCGTAACCTCCTCCTCCCTGCGCGTGCCGCGCTATGCCACCGTGCGTTTCGACGGGCTCGTATGCGAGGAGGTCTGGCCCTATGGCAAGCACCTCTTCATGGATTTCGGCGGCGAGCTCATCCTGCATACCCACCTCAAGATGGAGGGCACATGGGCCATCCACTATGCCGGCGACCGCTGGCGCAAGCCCGGGCACAGCGCGCGCGTGGTGCTGCAGATGGAGAATACCCCGCGTGATATTGAGCTGGTGGGGCACTGGCTAGGGCTGGTCGAGGTCTTTCCAGCCCGCGAGTTTGAGCAGCGCCTGGCGCACCTAGGCCCCGACATCCTCGCGCCAGAATGGGCGGAAGGCGGCTTTGAGGAGGCCGTACACCGCATCGAGTTGCGCCCCGAGCGCAGCATCGGCGCGGCCCTCCTGGACCAGCGCAACGTGGCAGGCTTGGGCAACGAATACCGCGCCGAGGTCTGCTTCCTGGCCGGCGTTCATCCAGCAACACCTGTAGCGCTTGTCGACGTCCCCCAGATCCTCACCATCTCCCGCCGCCTCATCTGGGCCAATCGAGACTCGCCGGTACGTGTGACCACCGGCGTGAAAAGGGCAGGGGAGACCACCTATGTCTTCGGACGCAACCGTCAGCGCTGCCGACGCTGCGGCACGCTCATTGAGAAATCCACGCTGGGTGGTGTGGACGCCGGCGGCGATGAAGGGGAGTTAGAGCGCATCATCTGGTGGTGCCCGCACTGCCAGCCGCGTCGCTAGGCTGGGATGCATGAAGATCATTTTGAACATCATCTGGTTGGCAACTGGTGGCCTTGTCCTCGCACTGGGCTACTTCCTCCTCGGCATCCTGGCCTGCATCCCCGTCGTGACGATTCCTGCCGGTGTGGCCTCGATGCGTATGGCGAATTTCGCGCTGTGGCCCTTTGGGCGCTCCGTCATTCAACCGGTCAAAGGCACCGGTGGCATGTCTCGGTTCTCTAACGCTGTCTGGTTCCTTGTCGCTGGCCTGTGGTTGGCTATCGGCCACGTCACCACTGCAGCGGCGCAGGCAGTGACCATCGTGGGCATCCCGGTGGCTCTGGCCAACCTGAAGATGATCCCGGTGACGTGCTTCCCGTTCGGCCGCAAGATTGTCGATTCTGATGAGATCCCCTTCGGCTGGGAGTCGATGATCAAGCTCTAAAATCTCTGTCTCCGGTTGCGGGGTTGCCAAGGGTGCTTTAGTGTTCTGAGGCATGGGGGATTTAGAGACCTATTTCTCCTACCGCAACTCGGGGATTTCTTTGGTGGAGCAGGCGGTAGGAGGGGAGAAACGCTTACGCGCACTCGGCGCTTCACCTGCCGATGCCGCCGAATTGGCTGGCTTGAACCACATCTACTTCGGCGCTACCAAGTTCACGGGTAAGCAACGCACTGCCCGCAGCCGAGCCGCCGAACAGCGCCATGATCTGGCCACGTTAAGCCTCATTGAGTCCTACACGAAGAAGCTGAAGAACCAGCTGCATGCCTGGAACCTACGGATCAAGCTCGCCGGCACATCAGCATTGAACATCCCAGCCGTGGCGGCCAAGCGCTTAAAAGAGCTCAAGCCCAAACGCGTGCCCACACCTGGTGTGCGCATGACCTATCGCGCTGATGGTCCGCACTCGCTGACCATTACCGATGACCCCATGACCGTGACCGAGATGCGCGGCGTGCTGGAATCCATCAACCAGAACAACCTGCTGGAAGCAGCCAACCACGTCTTCTTCAACAAATCCCATGGCGGAACCAAACCAGCCGTGCTCACCAGCGTCGTTGTCACCTTGGACAAGCTCGACAAGATTGTGAGCGGCGACGGCGATGACATCGTCCTTGAGCTGACCAATGGCGGCCGCATGACCGGCACGGAATTTCTGAACTATAAGTTTGCCGAGATCGGCTACGTCACCCTCATCCACCCCGCGATCGGGCCGGTGTGGCTGCACCGGATGAAGCGTTTAGCCGGGTTTGAGCAGCGCATCATGGCCAGTGCTGAACATCCCACCTGTGCCAGGAAGGGCTGTAATAAACCTGCTGATTATGCCCAGGTGCATCACCTCGTGCCGTGGAAGGCAGGAGGGGCTACCAACCCGCCGAATCTGACCATGTTGTGCGCCTATCACAACGGGGTCAACGATGACGACCCGGAGAAACCAACAGGTGCTGGCTACGTGTTTAGGATTCGCGGCGATGTGGACTACATCCCGCCCTGGGGAGAACCAATCACCGCTCAAGTGGCATATCAAGCCGCACAACGCGGACTCGGACCGCCCGGCGGGTAAATCGCCACGCGGGCGAGCCCACGGGGGCCGCCCGATAGGTAAATCCTCACGTGGGCGCCCACAGGGCCTCCGCGGCGTTGGCGATCCCGCACGTCGATTGCGCGTCAAAAACGGGTGAACCCCCGACCGTTCGGCCGGGGGGACGTCGCCAAGCAGTGCTTAGCGGTGCTTGCGGTACCAACCGATCAGAGCATCGGTGGAACCATCGCCGGATGCGGCCTCCTCCTTGCCGGAGACTGCCGGTGCCAGGTCATTAGCCTGCTGCTTGCCCAGCTCCACGCCCCACTGGTCGAAGGAGTTGATGTCCCAAATGATGCCCTGGGTGAACACGATGTGCTCGTAGAGCGCGATCAGCGCGCCGAGGGCCTGCGGGGTGAGTTCCTCCGCCAGAATCGTGGTGGTGGGGCGGTTGCCCGGCATCACCTTGTGCGGAACGAGGGCTTCGTCTACGCCCTCAGAGGCAATCTCTTCCGCCGTCTTACCAAAGGCCAAGACCTTGGTCTGCGCGAAGAAGTTGCCCATGAGCAGGTCATGCATCGAACCGGTGCCGTCGGCGGTGGGGAAGTCCTCCTTCGGGCGGGCAAAGCCGATGAAGTCCGCCGGGATGAGCTTGGTGCCCTGGTGCATGAGCTGGAAGAAGGCATGCTGGCCGTTGGTGCCCGGCTCGCCCCAGTAAATCTCACCGGTCCCGGCGCTCACGGCGGTGCCGTCGCGGCGCACGGACTTGCCGTTGGACTCCATGGTCAGCTGCTGCAGGTAGGCCGGGAAGCGTCCGAGGTCCTCGGAGTAGGGCAGCACCGCATGGGTTTGCGCGCCGAAGAAGTTGGAGTACCAGACGCCGAGCAGACCCATCAGCGCCGGAACGTTTTGCTCCAGGGGCGCGGTGCGGAAGTGCTCATCCATGGCGTGGAAGCCCTCGAGGAAGCGCATGAAGTCCAGCGGGCCGATGGTGCACATCAGCGACAGGCCAATGGCGGAGTCGACGGAGTAGCGCCCGCCCACCCAGTTCCAGAAGCCAAACATGTTCTGGGTGTCGATGCCGAACTCCGCGACCTTCTCCGCGTTGGTGGACACCGCAACGAAGTGCTTGGCGACGGCCGACTCGTCACCATCAAACTGCTCAATCAGCCAGCGGCGTGCGGCGTGAGCGTTGGCCAGGGTTTCCTGGGTGGTGAAGGTCTTGGAGGCCACGATGAAGAGGGTGGAGCCGGCGTCGAGGCCGTCGAGAGTCGCGGCGAGATCCGCCGGGTCGACGTTGGAGACGAACTCCGCGCTAATGCCCGCCACTTCGTAGGAGCGCAGCGCCTTGGCTGCCATGGCCGGGCCCAAGTCGGAGCCGCCGATGCCGATGTTGACCACCTTTTTGATGGTGTGTCCGGTGTGGCCAAGCCACTTGCCGGAGCGCAGCGCAGTGGCGAAGTCGCGCATGCGGCCCAGCACCTCGTGGACGTCGGCAGCGACGTCCTGGCCGTCGACGCTCAAGTCCTTCTCCACGGGCAGGCGCAGCGCGGTGTGCAACACGGCGCGATCCTCGGTGTTGTTGAGGTGCTCGCCGGCGAACATTGCGTCGCGGCGCCCCTCGACGTCGGCAGCCCGGGCGAGGTCCACCAGTGCGGTGACTACTTCCTCATCGATGAGGTTCTTCGACAGATCCACGTGCAGGCCCGCGGCGTCGAAAGAATAGTCTGCGGCGCGGGAAGCGGAGTTAGCAAAAAGCTCACGCAGGTTGAGGTCCTTCTTGCTTTCAAAAAGCGAGGTGAGCGCGGCCCACTGCGGCTGAGCGGTGATGTCCATTGCAAAAGCCTTTCTGGCAGGTAGCAGACATGAAACTTACTGTGTCCACCGTAGTCCAGAAATCCCTTCGCTGCCGAGGCAGAAGACCGTACTGCGTTGAGCTAGGAGTAGAGCTTCAGGTTGAATTGCTCCATCGTGTTTCCGATCTCCATGGCACCAGTTGGGTGAGGTTACCCTCGTTTAGTGGACAC
>NZ_KV819524.1:0-152722 GCF_001815175.1 Corynebacterium sp. HMSC034H07 | reverse complement strand
GACGTGTCTACTTTCCGGGGGTCAGGCCCACTACCTATGTCACCGAAAAGCGCCTCGGTAAGTACGAAGGTTCAATAAACGCCGAGGAGCTAGAGGAAGAGACAAAGGAAAGCGACAGAGCCCTGCTATTTTCTTCTGTCCTGGGGACGGCGTACATCGTACTAATTGCGGTAGTCGTATTGCTCCCCGATAGCCCACTCCGGGGCGAAAACGGGGCAATCATCGATTCCCCGTTCATGTCGGGCATCATTCCGATCATACTCGGCTTCTTTATGCTCCTCGGCACTAGCTACGGCATCCTGATGGGGAAGATTAAGGACTCCAAGGATCTGTCGTCATATATGGCAGAGGGTATTTCCGGAATGTCCGGCTACATTGTAATGGTCTTTGCCATCGCGCAATTCATCAAGTACTTCGAGTGGTCGAACATCGGTATCTGGCTAGCGGTCAACGGTAGTGATTTCTTAAAAGAAATTGGTTTTACCGGAATCTTCCTGATTATCGGATACATCGTGTTCACAGCCCTGCTCAACTTGATCATTCCGTCAGGCAGCGCCAAGTGGGCATTGGAAGCGCCGGTTTTTGTTCCACTCTTTATGCAATTGGGTTATCACCCTGGCTTCATCCAGGCGGCCTATCGTATGGGCGATTCCTCCGCGAACATGGTGACACCGGTATCCCCTTACCTACCGATCGTCCTGGGGTATATCCGTCGGTACGACAAGAGTGCGGGTGTGGGCACATATATCAGCATCATGCTGCCCTATACGATTGCGTTCTTCTGTACCTTCTTGGCCGTCTTCCTTGTATTCTTCGCGTTAGAAATACCCTATGGCCCAGGCGTGACCGCTCACCTGTAGTAAGACAGCGTGGTGTAGTAAAATACCGAACGATAGATCCCCGGTCGGGCCTCTTCCCCTTGTAGGGAACGCATAAATGACCGGGGCCTTTCGTTCTCACGGAGACGTGGACATATTCCAAAAAAATTGCCTGAGCTGCGAACAACAAGTTGAGTTTCTCCGTCAACGCGGCATGCGCATCGACGACAGTGCAACTGCAGTCGAGCTTCTCTCACGGGTTAACTACTTTCGTTTATCCGGGTATTTCCGGTATTTGCAGCTCGTGTTTACCCAATCTGCACGCGTGTGGTGCAATCAATCTTGGCGTAGGGTCGTCCCTTCTTGTCAATACTGGTCATTGCGTAGTTTCCGTTGTAGGCGCGGCAACCGGTGTAGTTGTCCACCGGATTGCTAGGTGCCGGTGCGGCTGGTGCCTGGTAGGCGGGTGCTGCTTGCTGGGCCTCCTGCTCCGCGCGACGGGCAGTCTCCGCAGCCTTGCGTGCTGCTTCTTCCTCGGCGCGCTTCTTCTCGCGTTCCTCATTGGCGGAGGAGATTTCGCGATCCAAAGATTCTTTTCGCTCAGTGGCGTCCTTCTTCAGTTCGTCGAGAAGCTTTGCTTGCTCCTTGCCAAACGCTTCCTTCTGGAACTCAGACTGTTCCGCCATGGCCTTCTCCAGCTTGGTTACGGCTAATTTCGCGATGGCTAGACGGGTGGCATGGCTACGAGCCTTGTCGAGCTGCTCGTCGTTCCACATGTCATTGAAGTGGAACTGCCGCGCCTCATACACGGCGGAGCGTGCGTCCTGGAAGGACTGGTAGGCGCTGTCGTCGCCAAAGCTGCATTCCGGACCGGCCGAGTTGATGCCCTTGCCCGCAGCACGGGCTCGGTCGGCAGCGGCAGAGACCTCCGAGAAGAAGCGGGTGTTGCTGCCCACTTTCATCGGCACTGCGAAACCTTCCTCAGCAACGGAGGCGTTGATGAGCGAACTTTCCTTGAATACACCGGCCAGCGTGCGGCCATACTTGTCCTCGCGCTCATCGTCGTACTCCAGCGTCACTACCGTGCCTACTGGCAGCAGGCCTGCCAAATATTGCTTTGCTTCCTCGGCCAAGCACTCCTTGCCCATCTCAGGCGTATCGATGTTGAGCAGGCGAATACGCGTGGTCTCACCATCCTGCGCTACATCGATGGTGTCGCCATCGATGACGTTTTGGACCGTAATGACGTCATCGGAAGAGTCCGGCCCTAATACGGCATAGGCACCGTAGCTCACTCCACCGGCGGCTAAGAGCCCAGCGACAACCTTGAAAAATCCCATATCAGGAACCCCACGAGAGAAAGAAAGTAACAAGAACATCAGGAGTATACATGCCTGTATTAGGGGGTGTTCCTATATAGTTTGTCAACCTTGCGGCGTCCGGCCCTGCTTGCAGCTGTTTTGTCCACTTCCGGTTCTCTCGGTCGCGGCACGCAAGGGCGAGTCGAACGCGCCTACAGTCACGTGTTGGCAGGCGCACATTCACAATCGTAAGGCGCGCCATCATAACCAAGCGGTCGACTTTTTGCCGAGGCTAAAAACTGATTGGCATCGTACTGCTAGCAGGCCCATGGCTCTAGGTAAGGTGCCCCCGCTCCACTGTTCCAAGGAAGAGGGGAGTGTGGAAGGCGGAGAGCTTGAACTAGGCAACGAGCTGTAAGCGGAGTTCTTTTCGCTGGAAGGAACTGCATCACAATCCTAGGAGACGTATGATGTCTTATGACTCTAATACGAAGGCGAAGAGGAAGGTTTCCAAACATGACTGCAAGCACACAGCTCCTGCGCGGTGTTGTACCACCGCTGCTGACCCCGTTTAATGAGGACTACTCCGTCGACACCGATACCCTCAAGCGCCAGGCTGAACGCCTTATTAAGGCTGGCGTTCATGGCCTGTTCGTGCTCGGCTCCTCAGGTGAGGTAGCTTTCCTCACCCGAGAGCAGCGCAAGGAAGTCATCGCAACGGTGGTGGAACAGGCTCAAGGGCGCGTTCCGGTCATCGCCGGCGTGATTGACATGACGGCTCCGCGAGTAATCGAGCACATTGAAGATGCCGTCGCGCTCGGGGTGCAAGGGCTAGTTGCTACTGCCCCTTTTTATGTTCGTACTCATGATGTAGAAATTGCTGAGCACTTCCGGCTTCTCCATGCAGCCGCGCCAGAGACCCCCATCTACGCGTACAACATTCCGGTCAGCGTTCACTCCGTGCTGGATATCGCTACTCTTATTTCTCTGGCCAAGGAAGGCGTTATCGCTGGTGTCAAGGATTCCGGCGGCAATGATGGATACACGCGTGCTCTGATTAGCGCCCGCGACAAGGCTGGGGTGAAAGACTTTGTAGTCTTGACCGGCTCGGAAACTACGGTCGACTTTGCTTACCTGGCAGGTGCCGATGGCGTGGTACCTGGTCTGGGCAACGTGGACCCAGTTTCCTACGTGAAGCTGCATGAGCTCCTAGTGGACGGAGCGTATGCAGAGGCTGCGGAATTGCAGTCTAAGATTTGTGATCTTTTCACCATCGTTGGTGTTGGTGACGGCACGCGCATGGGCGGAAGCTCGCAGGGTCTCGGCAGTTTCAAGGCAGCGCTTCACCATCTGGGCGTATTCCCGTCGGGGCTGATGTCCCGTCCGCATGTCGCTCTGAATGATGAGGAGCTGGCCAAGATTCATGACATCGTCGATGCCGCTCAGGTGATCGAACCTTAATTCCTCTGGACTACGACGAAACGAGTGAAGAGTGACTAGTACCCTTGCGCTTGATGTCGGTGCAACCAAGATTGGTTGGGGCTTCGTGGCTGATGAGGACCCAACACAAGCAGTAGCGCTGGGAAAGATACCTACCCAGCCGGCCGGGGCTTCGCCACAGGAGCAGATCCAGAAAGCCATTCAGCTGGCGTTGGAGGAATCGGGTATCACTCCGGCGCGAATCGGCATTGGCTCGCCAGGAGTCATTAAAGCTCCCGAAGGGCTCGTCACCTACAACGGAGACACCATTAAGAACTGGGCTGGCACCAACCTTCGTGAGGTCGCGAAAGAGGTTGTTGATCTCCCGTGTGCTGTTCATAACGATGTGCGAGTCTGGGCGTACGGAGAGTTGATGCTCGGAGCCGCGAGGGATTTTCAGTCAGGCAGAGTCCTGTACCTTTCGTTGGGGACTGGTGTCGGTGGTGCGGTAAGCGATAACGGGATTTTGCTTAGCGGACCTACCGGATCGGCTGGAGAGTTTTCGGAACTCTTGTGTGCTGATTTCCGGGGCTTTGCAAACCGCGCCGAGAACATCATGAGCGGCAATAGTCTGGCTGCGTATTACGAAGAATTTTCTGCGAACCCCGCAAGCGAACGGGTGCAGTGGAAGGAAAGGGCCCAGTTAGCGCTCCCCCTTGAAAAGGTCGTGGAAAGAATGAACCAGGGAGACGAACTCGCTTCCCGGATTATTCGAGGGAATTCCTATGGCCTTGGCCGAGCTGTGGCGGGTCTTGTTTCAGGGCTCGATCTCGATGCCGTTGTCTTGGGCGGCGGTGTGTGCCAGATTGGGGCCGCTGTGGAAGAACCATTCCGTCAGGCCATTGAGGATTTCGCATTGAAGCCGAATCGCTCCGTTGCAATTCGGGTTACTGAATCTCCGGCGACAGCACCGTTAGTGGGTGCAGCGGCTTTTGCTCGAGACAACGCTTTTTAGCACCGTTTATCTGCGGTATTTCCAGAAGAAGGCTCAGGTATATGTTTAGGTTTAAGAGTAGTGAACTGGCGGACCGCCGAGAAGAAGTTCACGGCATGATTCGGAACTCGGTGATTGTCTCGGTGCAAGCGCCAGATGGTCACCCAATGCGCGATACCCACACCTTGACGCATGTCGCCCGTGCGTGTGTTGAGGGCGGAAGCCGCGCAATCCGGTGTGGCGGGTATGGCGGCATCGAGGATGTCGAGGCAATCGCAGCCGCAGTAGATGTACCAGTTTTCGGCCTAACAAAGGAGGGGAGTGAGGGGGTTTATATCACCCCTACTGTTGAGTCCGTGCGCCGATTGGCTGAGGCGGGGGCAGCTGTTGTCTGTGCGGATGCTACGGATCGCCCTAGGCCTGATGGCTCAAGCTTCTCTGACCTTGTCGCGGAGTGCCACCGGTTGAATGTTTTGTCGATGGCTGACTGTTCTACCCCGGAAGAAATGCAGCGGGCGCACCAAGCAGGTGCAGATATCATTTCAACGACGCTGGCTGGCTATACAGAGTTCCGGAGCAAGATCGAAGGTCCAGATCTTGAATGCTTGGCAGAGGGGCGACGGCTCTGCGGTGAGGATGCCTTTGTAATCGGCGAAGGAAGGTTTGCCTCGCGCGATGATGTGGCTGCAGGAAAGCGCGCCGGCGCCGACGCAATCATCATTGGCACTGCCATTACAGACCCTGCGTGGATTACGCGGAGCTTTAATAGCTGACACGGACTGTCACAGCGAAGTCAGCAGGGGCTCGTAATGCCTGATTACAGACTCTTGGTACTTCTTCAGATCTTTATTCTGTAGGGCATCGACGATGTCTTGGTGCGCGCGAACCGTTCTGCTGAAGTCCTGTGGTTCTTCTATTTTGCGAAGTGGAATGACGTTCATGTGCACCTGCCAGAAGGCATCATTGAGCTCACGGATAATCGGGTTATCTATTTCGGAAAGCAGAACCTGATGAAACTCCCGATCCTCCTCGGCAAAGTTGAGACCTTGCTCCCGCTTGGCTGACATCTTTTCAACGATGGCGCTCAACTGATCTAGCTTGGAGGGATCGGGTTTGGTAGTGATTTCTTGCCCGATAGAAAGATCAATTGCCTGCCGAATCTCCACCACATTGCGAAGCGTTTCAAGGTTGTCGTCAGCGTCGAGAGTCGCGCGAAAAATGAGGCCTTGAACTAGGGCTTTGAGTGACGTGCCGGAGACAAACGTTCCTGTTCCATGCCTGACTTCGACGATATCTAACGTCGTTAGGATTCTGATGGCTTCTCGGACGGAGGAGCGAGAGAAGCCGAGTTCCGCACAGAGCTCAGATTCGGTTGGCAAAGTGTCCCCAGGCTTAAGCGCATTGTCCCGAATAAATTGTTTGATGCCTTCTACAGCCTGCTGTGTGGTTGAGGCAGGGCGATGCTCGGCTTCACTGAATCCCCATGTTCCGGTGTGCACTGGTTAATCCCTCTTTTCTTTCCGATCCATCTTAAGCCTCCCACGTTGGCGGGGTTCTCAAAGGATGAGCGCTGCTGGGGGAGGAGCACTTCGCTCTGATGATCAGGGGTAGACGGCTTTATCTTAAATCCCTTCACACATCAGACGTCTGATGTATTGTATCTTTCAACATGCTTTGTTGCACAGACGAATTGGAGAGTGATTTAGCTCTCTGCACTGAAAGCCCTGAAGGGAAGGTCAAATGCAATCGTTCGGAACACTCAACTGGATAGTTCTGATCCTCTATCTCCTGGGAATGCTTCTTGTCGGCGCCTATTTTGCGCGCAGGGCCGGAAGTGATCAGGACGAATTCTTCAAAGCGGGTGGCAGGATTCCTGGCTGGGCAGCGGGATTTTCTATCTATGCCACGACGCTGTCTGCCATCACATTCATGTCGACGCCGGAAAAGGCATATCTGACTGGGCCTACTCGGCTGGAAACCTCGCAATTTTTGCGATTGTTCCAATCTTGATTGGTTACTACGTCCCATTCTTTAGGAAGCTGGATGTCACGACGGCATACGAATACCTTGAGGAGAGGTTCTCTGTTGTCCTCCGAGTTCTCGGCTCGCTCCTTTTCGTTCTTTATCACGTCGGGCGCATCGCCATCGTTATCTATTTGCCTACGTTGGCAATCACGTCGGTGGCAGATATCAACCCGCTGGTCGTCGCCGCGTTTGTAGGCGCTCTTTGTATTGTGTACACCTTCCTGGGAGGCATGGAAGGCGTGATTTGGTCTGATGTGATTCAAGGCATCCTGCTGCTGGCTGGCGCCGCAGCGGTAGTGCTGACGGCCATGGCCATGACTCCCGATGGATTTAGCGGTGCGGTGGTTAACGCCGCTGAAGAAGGAAAGTTCTACTCAGCGGACAACTTCACCACGAATGCAGTCTTCTCCTCGATACCATTCATCTTTATCGGAAATGTACTGAACAGCTTGCACCAGTACACCTCTTCTCAGGACGTCGTTCAGCGCTACCAAACGACTCCCACGATTCAAGCGACGAAGAAGTCTCTCATCGTCAACGGAATTCTGGCGCTGATAACTATTCCGCTGTTCTACGGGATGGGAACGGCTTTGTATAACTTCTACGAAGCGAAGGGTGGTCTGCCTGAAGGAGTCAACACTTCTGCTGTAGTGCCGTATTTCATTCTTTCGGAGCTGCCTGCAGGCATTGCTGGACTCTTGATTGCTGCCATCTTGGCGGCTGCGCAATCGACAATTTCTTCTTCGCTCAACTCGATTTCCGCGTGCGTTGCCGTGGATATCTATAACCGCTTCTCCCCGAAGGAAGCGTCGGTTACTTTCTCTCGCCTGGTCATCATCGTTGCCGGAACCTTCGGATTGGCCGTTGCACTGTATCTCATCATTACCAACCAGTCGGACCTGTGGGACCTGTTCCTCGCGATTACTGGTCTTTTTGGAGTTCCGCTCACTGCGGTATTTGTCTTGGGTATCTTTACGAAGTCCGCAAATTCCAATGGTGTTCTCATCGGGCTCCTGTGCGGTGCGATTGCTGCGTATTTCGCTGGAAAGCTGGACCAAGGCCCATTCTTGGTCTCGATTGTCGCCTTCGTAGGAACTCTCGTTATCGGCTACCTGGCATCCTTCATCTTCAGGAAATCTGACCATCACGACATCACGGGCTTGACTATTTACGGAAAGGACCTTGAATACACGCGGCGCAGTGTCAATCAAATACCCGTTGCGCAAAGTGAGTAAGCAATACGAATAGGCTGCCGCTAGGCTTGGTTCGTGTGTACCCCGAAAGCAACTGAAGGAAACACAATGACCACACCCGATATCGAGGTTGACTACGACTCCGTCGATTCGATTCTGGATGTAATCGGTCGATGCCTACGCGTGGACCGCAAACTCAATCAGCGTACACCGTGGGATGGCTTTGTGGTCGTGTCCGGTTACGAGCAGGGGCACGCGGCGCACCAAGCATGGCGGTTTGTCGGTGATAAGACTCTGATCACCACGGTGTCCTCACTCAACCCAGCGTTCAACCGTACGCTGATCGCACGGTTGCGAGAGCTCACCGCCGATCCGGAACGTGGTGAGTGGCAGACCTGGATCGCGCGGTACGATCTTGCCTCCGATAGCTTCGACCACACATTCCTGTGGCCCGGAGAGGACGAAGGCTTTAACGTTCTCGCCTATGACACTCCGATGTCCACGATCGAAACCCTGAACCCAGCCCATCACGCTGAATAAACCCATGGCGCAACTGGAGGGAACGCAATGACTATATCTGATTTCACCGTCGACATGGACTCCGCCGATTCGGTCCTTGAAGCAATGAGCGAGTGTCTGCGTTTAGATAAGGAGCTCAATGAGGAGAAACCGTGGGACGGCTTTGTGGTCGTGACCGGCCTCAACGAGGTGCAAGGTGCATCACAAGCATGGCGCTTTGTCGGCAAGGAGACCCTGCCCACGCCGGTGGGCATACGCAATCCGGCACTCGACCCCGACCTGCTGGACTGGTTGCGACAGCTTACCGCCGATCCGGAACGCGGTAAGTGGCAGACCTGGATCGCGCGCTATGATCTCGCCTCCGATAGCTTCGACCACACATTCTTGTGGCCCGGAGAGGACGCAGGCTTTAACGTCCTCGGCTATGACACCCCGATGGCCACGATCGAAACCCTGAACCCGGCCTTTCACGCCGAATAACCGCGACTACAGGACCCGTTTCAGCATTGGTATCGCCCCGGCAACGCCGACCCATCTCGTATGCTTGCCCGATTGGAAGTAACGCGTGAGCATCACTAAGGGGCCCGTATGAAGCGCTGCACCCTGCCGCTTCTTGGTTTCGTGCCCGTGGGTGTCTTGGCCGGTTGGGGCCGAAACCAAACAAGCGGGAGCCGCGGTAGAGGGTTTAAGATCCAAATAGAAATAGGCTTATCCGTGGACTTGTGTTGCCCGTGAAGAAGCCAGTGGATTGATTTGGTGCTTTCGACCTTTCAAGACCCGAATGCTCCGTGGAGGAGGACGAAGGCGGAAGACTAATTGGAGATTGGTGCCCTTGTTTCGATCTGCGTAGATGTGGAAATGCCGGAATCATGTAAATCCACCGAGAACGATAGTGTCCCTTAATATGTGATTCCCCGCGAGCGGAGGAAGTCTAAGTAGGTGGAGCACTGAACTCCTAATGCAGCAGCGGCGTCGGGGAGCTTGACTCTGTTGATTCTGCGCGGTTGGGATTTCTCATCGGTGATGATTGACATGTTCCGTGCATGAGCTGAGGCGACTAGCCATGAGTCGGCAGCATCATCGAGAAACTCTCGTACCGCCGCTTCATCAAAGCGAGGCACACGATCGAAGGCTACCCATGTGGAAAGGCGACGGTATGACTCAATTTCGTCGTTGTCCACGTGCAGAATTTGGTCTTGAGGTACGAAGCTCCGGAACCACGCTGAGACGGAGTCCTTTCTGCGCTCTAGTTCCTCTTGAACAGAATAATGGAAGAAAAACGTTTTGGCGGTCACGAAGTTCTCCAGAGAGGTCCAATAGCTTGGGAACACGTCACGAGGATAGAGCCGAACCGCATTGATGATGATGTTGGAATCGAGCAGATACCGAGTCATGGTAGTCCCTGATACTGGTCAACCAAAGCTTCAATAGCGCTGATCTTCTTGACACCGAGCTGACGGGATGCCTCGCGCTCGTCAATTCTTCCTTCGACGAGTGCTCCGGTCACGGCCTCTAGGAAAAGCCCACCCAAACGGGAACGCAGTCCGACTGTGAAGTCGCCACCTCGATTGCGCTGTGCCGTCGGAGGGGAAGGGGCCTCTTGGAGGAAGCGCTGACCAGCTTCTCGGGGGAGTACACCGTTATCTACGAGGAGCCATACAGTGACGTCGCGGCTTACGCCGAAAGTTTTGAATGACCATTGGCAAACTGACTCTAGATCTCTAGTTTCGGACCAACGGTTGAGGATGTCCTTGGTGGAAACAAGTAGCGCAGTAGCGAACTGATTGCACCAGCGTTCAACGGTGCGCTGGTTGAGCGGGCCACCGGAAATCCCTTGCTCGCCGATGAGAATGTGTCCGAACTCGTGGGCCAAGCTGAATAGCTTTCCCACTCCAGAATCAGCACTGTTTATGAAGATAAGACCGAAAGAATGCCGAATCAACGTAAAACCTCGGAATTCATCAGGGTCAAGCTTGTTTTGAGTGTTATTGCCCACGACGGAGCTACGCATGACCAGAATTCCTGTGTGCTCAATGGCATCGGCGAGGGTTGCCACGCGGTCTCGGCTACGTTCTCGCTTACCTGGAACCCAGTCCAATAAGGCGCATGCCCAGTCAGTAGCTTTTCCCACGGACGTATCCGTAGAGAACCGGCCGATAAAACTAGGCCCTGCAATACCGCTAGCTAGTGCATCTTCGGCATACCACTCTAAGCGCCGTTCACAGGCATAAATCGTCTGCTCGAGCGCAGGGCTGTAGTCGGATAACGGGGTGCTTCCCGGAGTCCTGAAATCAGGAAGGTGAGGGGTTCGTTGTACGGGCTCTTCGAGGAGCAGGTATCCAAAAGGTATTCCAGCCAGCTTGGCCAGCTTCTGAGCTTGTCGGAACGTTGGCGTGCTTTCGCCGCCTAACCAAGAGCGCAAACAATGGAAGTCAGACTTCTTCTCCAATTCGTCGACAGGCAGCCGGGTCCTCTTAACCGCCCATTCGAGGACAGGAGGGGACATCGGGACACTTACGGTCATAGCCTTTCCTATCGTTGCGCTCCATGTTGGTTATCGAATGCTAAAGGCAATTTTAGAGGACCAGATACGAGTACGTACAGCATGGTTTTGATCTGCTCAACGATGAGTGGTTCCTAAAGGTTTGGTCGCTCCTTTGATTGGTTCTTGGGCTAAGCGGACATGCAAAGAATGCCCTTGGGACTCACAACGGTAGATGCGCCCGTGAGAAGGAGTAGCAACCTCACAGACGCATCTTAATGGCAGAAAGCGCGACGCTTAGCGTCCAAAATTCTGGACGGCATATAGCTTGCCGTTTGCGCCGATGGCCATGCCAATACCCACGGACTTGGCGCGCGGGTCAAGCAGGTTCTTGCGGTGCCCGGGGGAGTCCATCCATAGCTGCACGATGCGAGCATCGGAGTAGTCGCTCCATGCCTGGAGGACGTTCTCGCCACCCGCTGGCAGGCCGGCGGGGTAGTGCGTCCAGTAGTTCGGGCGGTGACGGGTGTTGCCATCGCGGCTCAAGGTGTTGGCCCAGTCCTGCGCCAGGTTGGTCAGGTTCGGGTCAACGCGCAGCGGTGCGAGGCCATTAGCCACGCGCTGGGCATTGGTTTGATTAATGATCCCCTGGACGCTGGCGGAGGTCTGCGGTGCCGGGGTAACCGGACCTGCGGCTGCGGGGACGGTGAAGCCGAACGCGGCTGGGTTGAACGTGCCGAAGGAACTTACAGCCTGAGCAGGGGTGTTAACGGAGCCAGCGAAGAGTGCTGCGGCAGCAGCAACGGGGGCAATAATCTTTGTGGCGGTGTGTCCAAACTGGAGGCGGAACATGGCGGGCACCTCTTTCTGCTTCAGGGTTAAGTGGCGGCTTTCTTGCCGCGTACCGAGCGGTACTTTCACTTAAAATTAAAGCTCTCTTTGGTGCAGAAAAGCCAGCTGACCAGCAGTTTTAAGTTTTAGACTTATGTTTGAAGTTATTTATGGCCCGTCCCTTAAGCTTCTTTAGATTTCCCCTACTTTTGGCCCGACTTTGCAAAGGTTGGGCCTTTAGTTTCGTGCAGTGGGGGCAATGTTCGGGGGTGGTTATTCAGGATGGCATTCCTATAACCAGGCCTTTTAGGCGCAAAGGGGCTGAATATGGTCGAAATCTTTGCTATTTCTTGGCAAAAGCATGGGTAGCTTCTGCGAATGTATAGCTTTCACTTATGGGCGTTGTCGTGGCGCGGCGCGTGGAACTGGTGATGACGAGCGCGGATGGATTCCGGGAGGGTGATTGGACCGCCTGAAGATTAAGAAAACTAATAGGTCTATTGGGGTGGCTTATCGTGATGGTGCGGGGTGACTGCGGAAGCCATTGCTAAGCTCATGCGCATGGTCCTTCATGCCGCGCCGCTGCTTCTCGATGGCGGCCTGGGAACCTACCTCGAAGCCCAGGGGCACGATATCTCCGGCCCGTTGTGGTCGGCGCGAGTGCTGCGTGAGAACCCAGCGCTCATCGAATCTGCCCACGCTGATTTCTTCGCCGCTGGTGCCCAAGTGGCCACCACGGCTTCCTACCAAGTCACCTTCGACGTCCTCGGCGAGGAGGCGGAAACACTTCTGCGCCGCAGCGTTGCGGTGGCACGTGATGCGGCGGGCGGGGCCGTCGACAAGCACGGCGGCTTGGGGGAGTACTTGGTTGCCGCATCCATCGGCCCTTATGGTGCAGGCCCAGGTGAGGGCACCGACTACGACGGGGCCTACGGCCTTAGCCGCGAGGAGCTGTACCGCTGGCATGCCCGCAGGGTTGCGGTGCTCGCGGATACGGACGCTGACTTTTTGCTTGCTGAGACCATCCCCAACGTCGATGAGGCTGCGGTACTGCTGGAACTTCTGTCGGCTCAGCCCAAGCCCTTCGCGCTGAGCATTACCGGGGCCATTGCCGCTGACCCGGTCAAGCTCATGCGTGTTATTGAGCTGGTCAACCAGGCACCACGGCTGGGTGCCGTGGGCGTGAACTGCGTGAGCGCACCCCAAGCGCTCGGTGTAGTGAAGATGCTGCACGCAGCCACCGATAAGCCGCTGCTGGCTTGCCCCAACAGCGGCGAACTCTGGGACCATGGCGCCCATGGGTGGCGGCCGGCCCCCGCTGGCGCGGTGAGTTTAGCTGAGGCCGCAACGGATCTCGTGGCCGCCGGCGCGAGCCTGCTGGGCGGGTGCTGCCGCGTGGGGCCCACTGAGATACACCAGCTGCGCGCTTCCATCCGTCACGCAACAAGCGACTCATCTGGGCACTAACGAAGGAATACCAGGACAACCCCACGGCACAGGGGATACAGTATTGCTATGAAAAAATCTTCTTTCCTCGCAGCATGCGCTGCGCTCCTCGTTGCATCCCTGTCCGTCCCCGCCGCCAACGCCGAGCTGACCCAAACTGAGCGGGACCAATTCCGTACCGACCCCGTTGGCGCGATTGCCTGGCAGGCCATCAAGGGCTCTTCGGAATATGTTCGCGCTGATGGCAACACCATGATGGCCGCGTCCTTCTTCTCCATGACGATGCCGGGGCAGAGCATCGGCCTGCCTGCACTGGAGAACTGTGCTGAGCGCGTCGGTTCCTCCGCGCCGGAGGGCGGCGTTCGCTACGTGGCGGCCGCCCTGTGCGCCACCTTCGATCCGAATGCCCGCGGCGAGGTGCAGCGCGGGGACTTTGGCTACGGTCCACTGGGCTAAGCCTCGCTGTGGTCAGCCGCGCTACGTTACGTAGCGCGTAGCGCGTAGGATCGGGTGCTGTCTTAAGGAGGATTGATGCGCAAGCACGTGGTGATCATGGGAGTCTCGAGCTGCGGTAAGTCCACGGTGGGGGAGTTGCTGGCGCAGCGCACCGGCCTGCCTTTTCGGGATGGGGACGATATGCATCCGAAGACGAACATCGAGAAGATGTCCTCGGGGCAGGCGCTTGACGACGACGACCGCAAGCCCTGGCTCGAGTCCATCGGCCGCTTTCTCGCGGACCAGGACGCCGGGGCCATCGTGGGCTGTTCCGCGCTCAAGCGTTCCTACCGTGACATCATCCGAGCCGCGGCACCGGATACGGTCTTCGTGCACCTGCACGGCTCCTACGATTTGCTCAAGGAGCGCATGAGCCAGCGCTCTGGGCACTTCATGCCGGTTTCCCTGTTGGACTCGCAGTTCGAGACGCTCGAGGAACTGCAGCCGGGGGAAGCAGGCATCGTGCTGGATGTCAGCGCTGCCCCGGAGGAACTTGCTGCCGCAGCAGCCGAGTACCTGCAGGTCTAAAGCAGTGCGGCGGCGCCGTAGAAGATTAGGACGACGCCGAAGCCGATCGCGGAAATCAGCGCCTGGTTGACGGTCCATGTCCGCAGGGTGGTGGCTACGTCCATGCCCATGAGCCGGCCGACGAGCCAGAAGCCGGAGTCATTGACGTGGCTGCCAAAGACGGAACCTGCCGCGGTGGCAAGCGTGATGAGGACCAGCTGGATTTCCGTGAAGCCGCCTGCCTCCACGGCGGGCACCATGAGGGCTGCGGCCGTGGTGAGGGCAACGGTGGCTGAGCCCTGTGCCAGGCGCAGGGCAACCGCGATGAGGTAGCAGGCCAGGATGACGGGGATGCCGAGTCCGGACATGGAATCCGCCAGCGCATCACCGATGCCGCTGGTGCGCAGCACCCCGCCGAACATGCCGCCGGCACCGGTGATGAGGATGACGGAACAAATCGGACCAAGCGAAGACTCCACGGTCTTTTCGATGGCGCTCTTGCTTTCCCCGCGGCGCAGGCCCAGCACGGCCATCGCCGCAAGAGTGGTGATCAGCAGGGCGATCGGGGTCTGGCCTAAGAAAATGAAGAAGCGCACCCATGAGGCAGCGGGGTCGACGACACCCGCGGTGCCCAGCGTGGTCAGCCCGGTATTGCCAAAGATAAGCACCATGGGGATGAACAGGATGCTGAGAACCGCGAACGGGGAGGCCGGGCGCGCCGGCAGTTCCGCGTCGCTCACCAGCGCGCCGGTGACCGCCTCCTCGAGGCGGTAGGGGTACTTCTTTCCTAGGTGGAGCCCGAAGCGGTAGCCGGAGAGATACCACGTGGGCAGCGCGACGAGGAGACCGAAGATAAGGATGAGGCCGATGTTCGCGCCGAAGAACTCACCAGCTGCGACAGGTCCCGGGTGCGGTGGGACGAAGACGTGCATGACGGAAAAGGCGCCAGCGGCGGGGATGCCGTAGGCCAACACTGGACCATCGAGGCGCCGGGCGACGGCAAAGATGACCGGTAGCATCACCATGAGACCCGCGTCGAAGAAGATGGGAAAACCCATGATGAGGGAGGCCACGCCCAGCGCCAGGGGCGCTTTGTCTTCGCCGAAGAGTTTCACGAGGGCGTCGGCAAGCGTCTTGGCGCCGCCGGAGGTCTCCGCCAGCCGCCCGATCATGGCGCCCAGGCCCACCAGCAAGGCCACGGAACCCAACGTCGATCCGAAGCCGCTCGTCATGGTGGGCACCACGCCGTCCAACGGGATGCCGGCGGCCAACGCAGTCAGCGCGGAGACCGTGACGAGGGTGACGAAGGCGTGCACCTTGAAGTAGATGACAAGGACCAAGATGACCGCAATTGCAGCCGCGGCAATACCGAGAAGGGGCCCCGTCGTAAGCGTGGGTTCCCACGTATCCATGACATTCATGGATGCTGATTTTACTAATGCAACGTGCGGTGATCTAGGGGCTACACCCCGAGGGCCGGGCCCACCGTGGCCCAACTGATGGCCAGCTCACGTCGGAACAGCCCCCACGTGTGACGCCCCTCCGGAAGCTCGTAGTAATCGAGGTCCACACCAGCTGCGGTGGCTTGCTTGGCGTAATAGGAACTGCACCAATAATCCAACCGCTCGTTGAGGCCTAGTGCCGGCAGCGGTGAGTCCTCAATGTCGACATCAAAGTCCGCCGGGCCACCGCGTGAGACGATGACAAACGTCTTCCTGCCGTGCTGCTTATCGAGGTTGAGAACCGGCGAATGCCGAGCCCACGCCGGATCCCACGGCGCACCAAAGGAGCGCGTCGGGTCCGTGCCGTAGAACGCCGCGCTGACCCACGCGAAGCCTTGCGCGACAACACCCGTGGTCGAGGGGCAACCGGAGATGGAACCGGCCACCTTGAACCGCGGATCATAGGTGGCAAGTTCGAGTGCTGGGCCGCCAGAGTTGCTCACGCCCGCGATGCCGTCGGTACCGTTGCCGTGAAACTCGGCGTCGATAAGCTGCGGGAGCTCCTTGGTCAGGTAGGTGGCCCACTTGTACTTTCCGTGCGTGTCGTGCGGCTGGGCCCAATCGGACATCATTGAGCCATAAGCACCGCGCGGCGAGACAACATTGACCTGCTTGTCCTGGAAAAACTCGGAGGCTCCTCCGCCGTCCCACCACAGTGCGTCCTCGCCTCCTCCGGCGCCACCGAGCAAGTAATAGGTCGGGCGGGGCTGAGTATTCTCCAATCCACCCGGCGGGAGAATAATGTCGTTGGTGATGACGCGGTCCATGGATGGTGAGTAGGCCTTGAACTGCCACACGTTGTCCTGGATGTGCTGCAGCTCGCGCAGCTGTGCCGGCGCGGCGGTGGCTGGTGGGCGCGTGGCTTCCGGCGCTACGACGGGAATCTTTAACAGCTGGAGTAGCGGTCCCCATACGGCAAAGATGTTCTCCGCGAAGAGCACGGGTGCCAACGGACCCAGCGCAATGGGATCGAGAGCAGAGGAGTGCTGATCAATGTCTGCGACCTCGCTGCTCAGCGAGTCTGCTGAGTGTGCGGAATCAACTGAAGACTGCGCGTGTGCGAGATGAGTGTGGGGAGGAGAAAGAATCAGCCCCACCGAAAGAATGCCCGCGAGCGCGGTGCGAGAGGAAAGCATTGTCTCAGAATATCCAACGAACGTTGCATCGCCTGCATTAGTGCATTAGTACATAACAGCGCTAGTGGGGCTGGGCGCGGAAAACTCCAAACCGGAGAAACGTAAACCCCCGACCGCATGGGGGCGGTCGGGGGTTACGCACTCTCTCGCAGCCGGACTAAGCGCCGGCGGGCTGCACACTCGTTATGTAGAGGAGGGGGCTGTTACTTAGAACAGGCCATCAGCCTTCTTGCCGGTGTCCTTGACGGTGATCTCGCGGGAATCAACGTTCTGGTCGTTGTGGGTGGACTTGTCACCGTCGAGGCGGGAAATCTGGGTGACCTCGATGTAGTTCTTCAGGCGGCCTTCCTTGGTGTTGCCGTCGCCGAAGTCCAGGTTGGCAACGCGCGCGGACTCGCCAGCGTTAATCGGGTTGGCCAGGGTGACCTCGAAGGAGCGGGTGGAGGTCTTCTCGTCGAAGCCAAGGTCGCGGATGTGCGCACCATTGGAGGAACGCGGGGTGATCAGGCGGTCAACACCCTTCGGGCCCTCAGCGGTCTTGACGTCAACGCGGTACTGAACTGCCGGGTAGTTGCCGTAGTAGCGCTCGGTGCCGACGTTCTCCAGGCGGAGAGCAACGGTGCCTGCGAAACCTGCGTGCTTAGCGCCAGAGGTGGTCAGAACCGGCTTCAGGTCCAGCTTCTGCTTAGCCTCATCGGTCTTGCCGTTCTCGACGTCCTCCTGGACCTTCTTGTCGGCTTCCTCTTCCTTCTTGCCTTCGGCCTCGGAGACAACCTTCTCCTCCGGAGCAACCTCGTTGTCCTTGATGACCTCAGCGTCAGCCTCCGGGGACTTCTCCTCCTCAACAACCTTCGGGTCGTTGACGTCGGTGGTGTTCTGAGCGTCCTTGTTCGGAGCGTAGGAATCCGCGATGTCGTCGTACAGCTTGACGCGAACCTCGTTCTTCATCGGCTGCATTGCGGACCAGAAGGTCGGGGTGGACCAGGTGCCGTTCGGCTTGCAGTACTGCTGGGTACCGGTCATGTTCAGAACGCGGAAGCCGTAGGTGGCCTCACCGGTGTGGTTCGGCGGAACATCGTACGGGCCGATGGACTGGCCGGCTTCCCAAGACAGGGAGTAGGAAGCGGAGGCGCCGAGCTTGGTGGCGATCTGGTGGGAGATGCCGAAGGAACCCTCGGAGTTCTTGCCGGAGCCCTTGCCGCCCGCGTTCATGGAGGTGGTCTCGGTGCGGTCACCGTTGACGGACAGGGTGATGGACTGGGACTTGGACAGGTCCTGCTGCAGCGGGATGTCCTTCTTGGTCTGGTTGGTGGTGGAGATGGTGCCTGCCGGCATGAAGTTATCGGTCACCTTGTAGACCACGGTGCGGTGGTCCTCCCACGGGTTGCACACCGGGCGCGGGTTGAGCACGTTGGCCTTCATGTGGTCGGAGCCGTGGCTGGTGTGGACGATGGGGAGCTTGGCGTTAACGGCCGGGGTCTCCGGGTAGGACTCGGTGTGGGTTGCTGCGGATGCAGCCGGTGCGATGAGGGCGGTGCCTGCAATCGCGAGGCCGGCGATGAGGCCGGCGGTACGACGACGCTTGGTCATGGTTGTTCTCCTGGATGAAAAAGTTTGGGGCAATGTGGTGACGCACTGTGGTGGCGCTGCGTATGCGCTGTAGCGCTCAGTGCGTGACGTGAAGCAACGATAAGGTGACTTTCAGGATCGCGCACCCTAAGGATTGTTTATATTTTTGGATAGCGAAGTATATTTCGATAGGGTGACGCGAAGGTGAACAATTGGCTAAGAAATTTGCGCCGACCTTGGTTTTGTCCAACTAGACCGTATTCTGGGAAAACGTCTCTTTGACCATTTGGTCACAAACTAAAGAATGACCCCATACGGGGTAGGAAAAGGTTGCGCGCAGCGCTTATTGTCAGGCCATTTTTAGCCCCAGGGGTGCGCGCGGGATTGCGCGCAGGCCTGCGGGTTACTTAAAAAATGCTTAGGGATGGCGCGTTAATCTTCTTCAATTTCCGGATCTTCGGCGCGCGCTTGCTCGAACACCTCAGCCGCTGCGCGCAGGTTAATGGTGCCGATGATGAGGCCCACCACGATGTCTGGCCACGGGCTTGCCCACACCAGCATGAGTAGGCCGGCGCCGAGAATGAGGATATTGGCGGCGACATCATTGCGTGCCGCCAGCCATGCGCCGCGCGTGAGCGCGCTGCCGTGGCGAAGTTGTATGAGCAGCACCGCGCAGAGCAGGTTGATGAGCATCGCCGCTACCGCCGTGCCTGACAACGTAAGTGGCTCAGGTACGGCGCCGGTGATGATCTTCCATATTGCCATGCCATAGGACGCCAACGCCGGAATCAGGATCAGCCCGGCTAGGCCATAGCTTGCTTTGCGACGCCCCTCCGCCGACCAGCGCAGCGCGAGCAGGACGAGCGCATTGATGAGAAAATCCTCGAGGAAGTCGGCGGCGTCAGCAAACAGTGCGGCCGAGCCGATGAAGGCGGCGATGATGAACTCGCCGAAGAATCCGAGGAGGTTCAGTGCGGCAACCCAGGCGACGATGCGCCGGGCGCGCGCGTTCAGGGTAGAGGAGGAGAGTTCTTGAGACACGGCACCTGAGCCTAGTGGGCGGCAGTGTCGAGGCCCAACTTCTTTTACTTTGAAACTATTCCTCCTGTGCGGTGCAGTGCGAGGAGCACTCGGGCCGCGTCCTTCGGGCGAGTGATATCAAGACCGGTGAGCTCCGTGACTTGTCGAAGGCGGTTGAGCACCGTATTGCGGTGGCAGTTCAGCGCTTCAGCGGAGTCCTTGATGGAGCCGCAGTCCAGGTAGGTGGTGATGGTTCGGTACAGCGGCGCGTTCTTAAGGCGCATCTCGGCGATGGTCTGCGTCAGCTCCGTCATGCCGCTGGCGGTGAAGTCTGCGAGGACATCGCCCGCGACGGCCCAGAGCGCATCGGCCGCTTCGGTGAGTTGGCTCAGCGGGCCGGTGGCATCGAAGATGCGCGGTGCCTGGTGCGCTGCCGCGCGTACTCCAGCCAGGCCGGCGACGTCACGGAAGAGCACGCCAGAGATCTGTTCAAAGTCCGCGGTAGTGAAGCTGGCGGGATGGCCGCTCGGCCAGAAGGCCACGAACATCCCGCGCACAGGGTGGCCGAAGGCCTCGCCGGAGGAGATAGGGTCGTCGAGGAGCGCGCGCAATTCTACCGCCGCGGTGGGGTGGGACACCACGACGTCGAAGTGGGTGTCAACATCGATGTTGAGTGCGCGGGCGATCTCCTCGATGCCCAGCGTGTCGAGGGACTCGGCAGCGAAGAGTCGTTCCAGGTGCCGGGCGTGAGCACGGTGCACGTTGTGCTGCCCGCGCGCCTCCTCCAAGCGGTAAGCATCGCGGACCACGAGGTTGTACATCGTCACAACCGAATGCACCTGTGCCACATGGTCGATGAGGATCTCTTGGTCCGCGCCGGCGGCACGGCGGAGGTGTTCCCAGAGGACCGTGAAGTCGAGCTGGATGGCGTCGATCAGTGTGGCTAGTTCCACCCCCTGGTGCGCGCGCCGGCGGCCCAGGCTTTGCGCATGGGCGCGAAGCTCCTCCTCATCCATCGCGCCGACCAGCACGTCAGTGATGCGCGCGAAGACCTCGAAGGCGGTCAGGCGCAGCTCATCCTCGCTCACTAGGGAGTCACCGTAGCGGCCGGAACGAGAAAAGGCGGCGAGGAAATCCTCAACCAAGCGGGGGATGGTGCCATGGACCTTCGCGACGATGTCGCGCCAGCGTTTTTCGTGCATATGCACAACGTTACACGCTCAGCGGTGGTGGATTGCCCTGCAGGTAGCGAGGTGGCTCACCGATCTGGCTAGCATGTGGTGACAAACACAGCACGGTCCCCGTGCAGTTCGTCAGAGAAGCAGGAGGACGCATGATCACGCGCATCGACAACGCCCACATCCTGACCCAGGATCCCGCGCGGCCGGTTGCGGACTCGGTGGCTTTTGCCAACGGGCGCATCCTCGCGGTGGGGGAGGCTGCCCGAGCCCTGCCTGCTGATGAGGCATGGGATGCCGGCGGCCGCACGCTCACCCCGGGCTTTAATGACGCGCATTCCCACACCGTGTGGTTTGGCCAAACGCTGCTGGAGGTGGATCTATCCCAGGCCACAACGCCAGAGGAGGTCTACGCCGCCGTGCGAGCCGCCGAGCCGAACCCCGACGGTTGGGTAGTGGCCGCAGGGTTTCGCCCCTCCGGGCTGGATGCGCCGGTGGAGATTGCGCAGCTTGACCACGCCACCGGCGGGGCTCCGCTGCTGATCAAGCACAACTCGGGCCACGCTTACACGGTCAACACTGCGGCCCTGCGCGCGGCGGGCGTCGATCCCGCCAACCCACCCGAGGTCGAAGGCGGCGAGTTCGTTCGCGATGCCGACGGGCACTGCACCGGGCTGCTCGATGAAAACGCCATGCGCGCCATCCAAGAGGTAACCCTGCCGGAATCCGGCGAGGAGATCGCCCGCGCCCTTGAGCTGGCCACACGCCGTTACCTGGAGCGCGGACTGACCTCCGTCACGGATGCCGGGGTGGCCGGCGGCTGGATCGGGCACAGTCCGCGCGAGATTGCTGCCTATCAAAACGCCACCCTGCACACCCGCATGCAGGTGATGGTGACCATGGACGTGCTCCACGAGATTTCCGGACACGCCTCCGACGGCCCCGGCTGGGGCCTGGATGGTGGCCTGCGCACCGGCTTCGGCGATGAGCGGCTGCAGATCGGCCCCGTCAAGATCTTCAGCGATGGCTCCCTGCTAGGTACCACCGCCGCACTGACGGAGAATTACGCCTGCTGCTCCCATCACGGATACTTCCAGGATGACCCGGAACAGATGCGCACCCGTGCGCTGCAGGCGGCGAATTCCGGCTGGTCCTTGGCTATCCACGCCATCGGCGATGCGGCGGTGGATTTTGCGATAGAGACGCTGGAGGAGGCCGTCGACAAGCATGGCGTGCCCGCCATGCCGCACCGCATCGAACACGGCGGCGTGGTGCGCCCCGACCAAATTGAGCGCCTGCGCGGCAAGCCCATCGTGGTGGTTCCGCAGCCGCTGTTCATCCGGGCTTTCGGCGACGCGATGGCGGATGCCCTCGGCCCGGAGCGCACCGCGTGGAGCTACCCAGGCAAGCGGCTTCTCGACGCCTCCCTCATCCTCCCCGGCAGTTCCGATCAACCCGTGGCACCCGGGGTACCCCTGGAGGTCATGCAGGCCTTCGTGGAGCGGCGCACCGCCTCAGGCCGGGATTATGGGCCTGAGGATCGTCTGACCCCTGCCGAGGCTCTCTACGCCTACACCGCCGGCTCGGCCGCAGCAACTGGTTGGGCCGGGCGCAAGGGGCAGGTGATGCTGGGACAGCTGGCGGATTTCGTGCTGCTTTCACAGGACCCGCTGAATACTGACGATCTATCCACCATCGACGTGGCCGCCACCATCGTGGGCGGCGAGCTGCGCTACGGAAGCTTTTAAGGAGTAGAAATGCGAGCAACCACCAACGAACAATTCCTGTCAGATTTCCAGGCCATGTCCGCCAACGGCGCCACACCGGGCGGCGGCGTGGAGCGCCAAGCCGCCAGTGCCGGCGATAACCTCAACCGCGCCTGGTTCCACGCGGTCCTGGAATCCCTGGGAGCACGGGTCATCTACGACGAGATTGGAAACCAGTACGGACTTTTTGAGCTCGCCCCCGGCGCCGAGTACGTGGGCGTGGGCTCGCACCTGGATTCGCAGCCCTTGGCCGGGCGCTTCGACGGTGCCTATGGCGTGTTGGCCGCAGCTCATGCCGCCGGGCGCGTGGCGCAATCGGGTGCCAAGGCGCGCTATAACCTGGCGGTCATCAATTGGTTCAACGAGGAGGGCTCGCGCTTTGCGCCTTCCATGATGGGCAGCTCCGTGTTTGTGGGAACGTTGGCGCTTGACGACGCCCACTCCGCCACCGACCTCAGCGGCGTCACCGTGGCGCAGGCCCAGGAGGAAGCTGGTTGGGCCCCGCGCGGTGAAGCTCCGAAGCTCGCGGCCTATGCGGAGATCCACGTCGAGCAAGGTAAGGAGCTTGAAGCTGCAGGCAACACGATTGGTTTGGTCACCGCCACGTGGGGCGCGAAGAAATTCCAGGCGATTGTTTCCGGTGAACAGGGCCATACCGGCTCTACTCTGATGGCCGATAGGAAGGACGCACTTTTCGGTGCCTCCCTCATCATCTCTTCCGTGGAGCGCCTCACCCACGAATTTGCCGAAGGCCAGCTGCAGGCCTCGGTCTCGCAGCTGACGTTGGAGCCAAACTCGCCGGTCACCATCGCGCGCGAGGTGCGCTTCAACGTGGATGTGCGCTCGCCGTCTACGGAGGTGCTGGACAAGGCCCAAGCACGCCTGCAGGAGATCATCGCTGCGGCGGAAGAGGAGTCCCGCACCTCAGTCGAGCTATCCCCGACGCATGAGTGGGCTCTCAACCCCTACCCGGCGGCCGGTGTAGAGCTGGCCCGGGAGGTAGTAGAGGAACTGGGCTACTCGCACCAAGAGATTTACACGGTGGCTGGCCATGACTCGACCAACCTCAAGGAGGTGGTGCCGACGGTCATGCTTTTCATCCCGTCCGTCGACGGCATCTCGCACAACGAAAAGGAGTTCACTACGGCGGAGGACTGCGTGGCCGGCCTAGACGTGCTGACGCACGTGGCTCAGCGCCTCGTGGAATCCGGGTGTGGGGAAGGCTAGGCGCCCAGCGCGCCGCCGCGCAAGACGCGCTAGTTGCTATCGGCCTTAGTCGTTATCGCTCCACGGCTCGTAGCCAAAGGCCTGTAGCGCGACCTCGAATCCGCGCTTCATCGCGGTGAGCTCTTCCTCGCTGAACTCGTAGGTGCGTAGGCGCACCGGGCCGGTAAGCGGGACATGGAGCAGGAAGCGACGGCCTTCTTCGGTGATGTCGCACAAACGGCGGCGCAGGTCCTCTGGATCGTCGTTGAGCGCAATGAGATCATCACGCACTAAGCGCTTGACAGCCTGCCCGATGGTGGCGGGCTGCCATCCCAGTTCCTTGCGCAGCTGAAGGATCGGGATGGGGCCCTTCTTATCGATGAGCCGCAGAAGCGAAAGATGGGAACCGGTGATTCCGTACTCGCGGCGCGCTTCTGTGTCGAACCTAGCCCGGGCGCGTTCGAAGCGGCGGTACTCCGCGATGGTCTCAGCGATTGGATCAATATCTGTCACGTAATCAAGCGTAAAAGTTCGGGGAGGGAATCTGCAACCGAGTTCCAAGAACACACTTTTAGCCACCTTATTGGTGTTAGGCGGGGGTAATATAAAGGAAATTTATGCCGCTAGTCGAAAGAGTTTGATCCATCCAGCGGAAGCGGCGGTAAATAGCAGATGGAAAGGACTTTTATCGGGTTCGGAATGCAAGAGGCGGCTGTATTCTTTGCCCGTCCGCGGGGGTGAGTTTAAAAACTGGTGACACGAGACGCAAATGTGACTATTGTTAACGTGCAGTCAATCTTTGGCTCCCTACATTTTGTATGACTCCTAAGGAGAATCCATGAAGATTTCCCGTTCCCTTGCTGCAGTAGCCCTGTCCGGTACCCTCCTCCTCGGCGGCACCACCGTTGCAATCGCCCAGATTCCGGACGCAGCAGACAGCACCGAAGGTATTGGGCTGCCGGCGACCATTGTGGTTGATGGCGTCACCTACTTCAAGGACACGACCGCCGAAGAAGGTAAGGGCGGTTACAAGTCCGCAGACGGCAAGAAGACTCTGACCTACTTGGAAGCAAAGGCCATCGTCGATCGTCAAAAGGATGCGGAAAAGGGTTCTGAGTCCGAGACCTCCACCTCTGAGACGACGAGCGCCGAGGCTTCCGCGTCGGACACGACCACCACTACCAAGGCCACTGACCCGGCGGGAAGCGAGACCTCTAAGACCTCCGAGCCGAAGGAATCTCCCACGAGCTCGAGCGAGACCTCGTCCTCCAAGCCTGCTGACAATTCCGAGAAGTCCTCTACCTCCGCCACCACGACTAAGACTGCAGAGCCGTCTACTTCCAAGACCGCGGAACCAGGCGACAAGAAGAGCTCCGCTGAGGGTGTACTGTCCTCCAAGGACGGCAAGCCGACTCCGCTGGCTATCTTCGGCATCGTTGCCGGCGTTCTCGCTGCCGTTGCTGCTGCCTTCCCGGCTATCGCGAAGGCCCTGAACCTCAACATCAAGCTGCCTTTCTAAGGCTAAGTAGCTTCTAGGTTCTTTTTGCCCCTGCCTCGTTGAGGCAGGGGCTTTTGTCTTGGGTTAAACCGGCGTGGTTTCCTGTAATAAGAACTTCAGCGCCCGGGCCGCTCACACTGAGGGCCACAGGGCGCTGAAGTCTCTCTATCTCTCTCTGTGTGCGTTCTCTCCAACGCACGACATACAGTATGCAACTGATCGGCAGACAATGTGAAGCTTAGACTCGCCTAAAAGGCAGAGGAGAGCTGTGAGTTTGCTGTGCTGGTTGAATTCCGCTGGTTATCGCCACCAAGACGCAATGGAATCTGTGCGGGGAGTTGCCCCCGGGGTTAATAATCGGGGTTATGGAGAGCCAAAATCGGACGGATTAATGGGGCGTTGTGAGCGGGGGAGCTTTTCCACCACAAGGCGGTAGGAGTCCGTCACAAGTTCGTTGAGTAGCTGCGGGGTGAGGCGGGGATCTGGGTGAACAGAAACCCAGTGTCGCTTGTTCATGTGGTAGCCGGGTGTGATGAAGGCGTGCTCGCTGCGCAGCGCTTCGGCGTCCAGGGGCTCGGCTTTGAGGATGGCCTGCTGGCGGCCAGTTACCGCGGTGAGGAGGAGGAAGACCTTGTCGCGCACCTTGAACACGTCCCAGTCAGGGCCGAAAGGGTGCGTCAACGTGGCGCCGGGGAGTTCGGCGGCGCGGGCGCTAGCGCAGGCATGGAGATCCAGTGGAGAGGAATTCATGTGAACCAGGCTAGGTGAAAACACCGTTGGGCCCCTCCCGCGATTCCTCGGGGAGGGGCCCAACGGCGTCTCTATCAAGTTCCTCCGATTATCGGCCACTGGCCGCCCTCCGGAGGATGAGGGGTTCTCTCTCTCGCATGCGCTCTCTCAAACGCACAACACAGAGTATGGCGGCCTGTGCTGGCATCGCCATGAACTCCGCCTGGCAGTTTTCTGCTAGTCGATTGTTTGCTAATCAAAGCGCGCGGTGCGCTTCTCCAGAAATGCCGTGACGCCCTCCTTGTGGCCAGCTGAGGCCATCTGCGCGTACTGCGTCGGCTCTTCCCAGGTGAGCTGTTCATCGAGCTGCCCCAGAGCCGTGCGGTTGATGGCCTCCTTGGCTTTGGCCAGGGCATCGCGCGGTGCGATGTGCAGGCGTTCTGCTACCTCCAGTGCAGTGGCCAGTGCGTGGCCTTGGGGTGCGCGTGTGGTTACGAGACCTGCAGCCTCGGCCTCGGCGACGCCGAGCTTGTCTTGTAGCAGTGCCAGGGCGAGCGCGCGGTGGCGCCCCACGGAGGCGAGTGCGGTGAGGCTCACGCCGCCGTCAGGGATAAGGCCAATCTTGCCGAAGGGCAGCGTGAAGTAGGAGTCCTCGCCGGCCACGATGAGATCGCAGGCAAAAGCCAGCGAAGCACCCGCGCCAGCGGCCGCACCTTCGACCGCGGCGATGACGGGAATCTCGGCGGCCTGAATCTCAGCCACCAGTGCGTTGAGCTGGGGAAGCATGGTGGACTCGGCCGGGTCGGGAGTCTCGCCCGCAGCTTGCGCGGTGGCTGCCTCTTGCGCGGCGGCGACGAGATCCGCTCCGGCACAGAAGGCGGTTTCATCGCCGGTGATGATGAGGGCGCGGATGGCGGGGTCAGAGGAGGCGTCGGCAAGCGCGGCAGAGAGAGCCAGGCAATGGTCCTTGGCAATGGCGTTGCGGCGCGCGGAGTTATTGATGCGTGCGACGAGGACGGAGCCTTCGCGGCGGGTGAGGATGGCATCGGTCATGGTTTAGTCCTTAACAAGCTCGGTGAGGGAGGAAATGATGCGCTCGGCCTCAGCGGAGATGCGGGAGACGATTTCGGAACAGGGTGCCACATCGTGGATTAGACCCTGCGACGTTCCGCAGGTCCACACGCCTGCATCCAAATCACCGGTTTCGTAGACTGCACGGCCGCGCTTGCCTGCAACGAGGTGGCGGATATCCCCAAACTCGGCGCCCTGGGCAAGGCGCTCGGCAACCTCATCGCTTACAGCGTTCCTGGCCACGCGGGTGGAATTGCGCAGCTCGCGGAGGATGAGCTGGGTATCCAGCTCGCTGCGCTCCACGATGGCCTGCTTGACGTTCTCGTGCACTGGGGCTTCCGTGGAAGCCACGAAGCGGGTTCCCATGTTGATGCCCTCGGCGCCCAGTGCCAGGGCGGCAGCGAGCCCGCGGCCATCCGCGAAGCCGCCTGAGGCCACGATGGGGATGTCCAGCTGGTCCGCGGCGGCGGGAATGAGCACGAGTCCCGGAATGTCATCTTCGCCGGGGTGGCCGGCGCACTCAAAGCCGTCGATGCTCACGATGTCAACGCCAACCTTCTGTGCGCTCAGCGCATGCCGCACGGAGGTGCACTTGTGGATGACAGTGATGCCGGCATCCTTGAAAGCCGGCATGTGGTCCTTGGGATTATTTCCAGCGGTTTCTGCAATCTTCACGCCTTCCTCAATGATGACGTCGCGGTACTCCGCATAGGGCGGTGGGGTAATCGCCGGCAGCATGGTGAGGTTGACGCCGAAGGGCTTGTCGGTGAGCTCGCGGGTACGGCGAATCTCGTGGCGCAGATCCTCCGGGGTGGGCTGGGTGAGCGCGGTGACGACGCCGAGTCCGCCGGCATTGGACACGGCGGCGGCAAGCTCGGCGCGGCCGACCCACTGCATGCCGCCTTGGATGATGGGGTGCTTAATGCCGAGCATCTCGGTAACGCGAGTGGAAATCATGAGGATTGTGCTCCTTTGTGGTGCAAGGGCGTAATGGGAGGCGGATGAATGAAAAGTGAATGGCTATTCGGAAAAGTGGTCGCGCAGTCGCCCTCGGAGGTCATCGGGCAGGGCGATCGGGCGGCGCTCAGAGGCATCGATAAGCACCAACGTCGCCGTGGCAAACACGCACGGGGTGCCGTCCTGGACGAGTTCGTGGGCAACTTGATAGGAGGTGTTTCCGATGCGGGAGATCCACACGCGAGCCTGGATGGAATCGGTGTAGGTGAGCTCGGCGTCATACTGGACTTCGAGGGATCGCACCACGTGAGCGTAGGAATCGGTGGCAACAGGGCCGGTCAGATCGGCGGCCGCGCGCACGCGCGCTTCTTCTAAAAGCGTGGCCATCGTGGCGTTGTTGACGTGAGCATTCGCGTCCTGGTCGGACCACCGCAAGGCGAGGGCTATCGGGATGGCGTTGGCGGGCGCGCGCATTGTTCCTCCTGGGGTGAGCGGGTAGAGTGATGCGTATTACTATACATACGAATTGTGGTTCGTCACTCGAATTGTGAGGAGAATGCGATGACAGATCTTCTGAGAATCGATGCTCTGCTGAGCGAAGAAGAAAAAGCTACCCGTGACCGCGTCGCCGCACTGGTGGATGAGCACATCCGCCCGCACGTGGCGCAGTGGTACGAGGACGCGGTGCTGCCGGAGTCCATCTTCCCGGTGCTCGCGGAGGCCGGACTGTTCGGGATGCATCTGGAAGGCTATGGCTGCGCTGGACGTTCAGCGGTGGAATATGGTCTAGCCATGCAGGAGCTGGAAGCAGGGGATTCCGGTATCCGCACGGTGGTATCAGTACAGGGTTCGCTGGCGATGTCGGCGATATATAAGCACGGCTCGGAGGAACAAAAGCAACAGTGGCTGCCCAAGATGGCCGCCGGTGAGGTCATTGGCTGCTTCGGGTTGACGGAGCCGACCGCGGGCTCGGACCCGGCAAGCATGGCGACGGTAGCGCGCTACCGCTCCGGTGAATGGGTCCTGGACGGTGCGAAGCGCTGGATCGGTCTGGCGAGCGTGGCCGGGGTGGCGATCATCTGGGCCAAGGTGTCCGACAAGGATGCCTCCGCCGCCGGGGTGGAGGCGGGCGTGCGCGGGTTCATTGTGCCGACGTCCACGCCGGGGTTCACGGCGACGCCAATCACCCGCAAGCTGTCCATGCGGGCGTCCATTCAGTGCGATATCGAACTGGAAGACGTTACTTTGCCCGCTGATGCACTGCTGCCCAAGCATCCAGGGCTCAAGGGTCCGTTTATGTGCTTGAACGAGGCTCGCTTCGGCATCAGCTTTGGCGCTTTGGGCGCTGCTCGTGATTCTTTGGAGGTGGCACTGGCCTATGCCAAGGAGCGCAAGCAATTCGACCGCTCGCTGGCGTCCTTCCAGCTCACCCAGCAGAAGCTGGTGGACATGGCGGTGGAGCTGAACAAGGGGCAGTTGCTGGCACTGAACCTGGGCCGCGCCAAGGATGCAGGCACGCTGGAGCCCTACCAGATTTCGGTGGGCAAGCTGGCTAACTGTCGCACCGCCATCGACATTTGCCGCCAGGCTCGCACCATCCTGGGCGGCAACGGTATCACCGCGGACTATTCGCCGCTGCGCCACGCCGCCAACCTAGAATCAGTGCGCACCTACGAGGGCACCGATGAGATCCACACGCTGATTCTGGGGCGCGTGCTGACGGGGGAGCAGGCGTTTAGCTAGCTCCTAGTGTCCTTCGGCTTCGGGGCGTTCGGATCGATCGGGCGTCCATCAGCATCCAGATCGTTGAGCTCGGCCAGCTCGGTGAAGTCGGCCTGAGCATCGGCGAAGCCCTCCTTCGGATCGATTTCATCGAAGTTGCGGATGGTGCCGTCGCGCTCGTCCTTGAACATGTCCTTGCCGTAGACGACGAGCACCATGATGATGCCGGCAGCGAAGCCCCAGGCGGCTCCCTGGGTAGCGAGAACGCCGGCGGTGACACCTGCGATGCCAAGATCCTTTTGGTTCTTGGATTCCATGATGCCGACGCGTACGGACACGAAGCCCTGGATGATGAGAGTCAGCGCCAGACCCACCGGCAGGATGGGCTCGACGAAAGAGGTAATCGGCAGCAGCAGAAGACCTACGTTGGTGCCCCAACGGAAGGAGCCCGCGCCGCCGAAGATGGTGCGCATGGCACGCTTGCCCTGCTTGTAGCGCTCGACGATGACCACGTGCATTGCCGCCCACAGCGGGCCACACATGGCGACGTCCGGGCCGATGATGGACATCAGCATGTTGCGGCCACCAAAAAGAAGGTGTGCGCGCGACGGGCTGTAGACCACGGCCTCGTCCGTGCGGACGTGGTCGGCTTCCTTGAGCACTGCGTTGGCCTGCAGGACGTCACCGAAGACGACGATGTAGGCGGCCAGCACCGTTGGTATGGCGGTGAGGAACATGTGCGCCGGCGGCAAACCAACACCGAAGACGGTGTACTCAGACCACAGAGTGATGAAGTCCGGCTTGGAGAAACCCCACTCCACATCCGGCCACGGGGCCTCGCCCGCCAGCGGCGCGACAAAGACCGCGACGAAGATAGCAGGCAGGATGCCTAGCGAAGCCAGGAAGCGCCAGCCGGCGGCCTTCTGGCGCATTGCTTGGAAGCGGCGGGAATACATGAGGAAGAAGGCCACAGCCACCGCGATGGTGATGGTAATGGGGAAGGAGTGGAAACGTCCGCCTTCCTGGAACACCGAGATGATGGCGGCGATACCAGCGCCCAGAACAATGCCGGAGCGCAAGCCCGAGGGGATGAGGCGGACGACCTTCGAGGCCCATCCCGTTATGCCTAGTGTTAATGAGAATATGCCCAGCATGAGCTGGAAACTGATGAGCGCCCAGATGCGTTGCTCACCCTCCGGGAAGGTCTGGATGTAGACCGTCAGCAGCGGAATAGCCGGGGTAATCCAGCCCGGGACTACCGGATCGCCCAAGAGGTGGTGGGTGAGGTAGAGAAGGCCGTTGAGAATGACGACGGCCAGTGCCGCCTCATAGGGCATGCCGAGGGCCTCAGTCATCAGGGGGATAGCGCCCAGGTCGACCACGCACATGAACAAACCTTGGGCGAAGTCCGGCCATTCCATGCGGTAGTGCACGAAGGGTAGGCGGACATCGAAGGGCCCCATCTTCCAGTGGGGCGAAGCTTGACCGATGCCCTGGTCTTCAGGTTCGGTGGCTTCGGCGGTTTCGGCCATGACGGCCTCCTTTCAAAGAAAAGGGACCAAGCCCAGCGGGCGTGAAGCGCGCGGGGCTTGGTGAGGAAAGGTGAAAGGGTCGTTGAGGTTTAGTCGAACCCTATTTAGTCGAACTCGATGATCTGGCGCAGAGCCACACCGTCGGACAGGCGGTCCATGGCGGTGTTGATGTCCTCGAGCTTGATGTGATCGGAGATGAGGGCCTCTGCGTTGAGCTTGCCCTCACGCCACAGCTGCTCATACTTCGGGATGTCCTTGGAGGGAACGGAGGACCCCAGGTAGCAGCCGTGCACGCGGCGTGCCTCGGCGGTCATCACCAGCGGGTCGATGGTGATGGTGGAACCCGGTGCCGGAAGGCCGACGGTGACGGTCAGGCCGCCTGGTGCGGTGACGTTGTAGGCGGTCTCCAGTGCCTTCGGGTGGCCGGCAGCCTCCACGACGGCGGTGAACTTCTTGCCAGACTCTTCGGCTTCCTGTGGGGTCATGGCGGAGGTGGCGCCGATTTCGAGGGCCTTCTCGCACTTGTCCTTCTGCATGTCGATGCCCACGATCTCCTGCACGCCGAGTGCAGCGGCGGTGATGATTGCGGCCATGCCGACGCCACCGAGGCCGACGACGGCGATGCTGTCCTCCGGCTTGGGATCGATCTCGTTGAGGACGGCGCCGCCACCGGTGAGGATGGCGCAGCCGAGGATAGCGGCGATGTCCGCCGGGACATCGGAGCCCACCGGTACGACGGAGAGCTCGGAGACCACGGCGTGGGTGGCGAAGCCGGAGACACCGAGGTGGTGCTGAACCGTCTTACTGTTGCGGGTGAGGTGGCGGGTGCCGCGGATGAGGGTGCCCTCGTTGTTGGTCTTGGAGCCAACCTCACACGGCATCTTGCCATCGGTCTTGCAGCCGGCACACTCGCCGCAGCGCGGGAGGAAGGTCATGACCACGTGGTCGCCAACCTTGACGTTGGTAACACCCGGGCCGATTTCCTCGACGATGCCGGCGGACTCGTGGCCTAGCAGCATCGGCAGCGGACGGGGGCGGTTGTTGTTGACCACGGAGAGGTCGGAGTGGCAGAGGCCGGCGGCGGTGATCTTGACCAGAATCTCGCCCTCGCCAGGAGCGCTGAGCTCCAGCTCGCTCACGGTGATCGGCTTGGAGTCGGCGTAGGGGCGCTCATCGCCGGAGCGTTCCAGGACTGCGCCGCGAATGGTAATCGTGTCAGACATATCTACCTCCAGACATCGGATGGGGTTAATGCATCGCAATGTACGCCACGTCACGTGGGGGAGGGCGAGAACGGCATGGGAAAAACTACACCCAATATATGTGCGGATGGAGAATTTTCTACCCGCTGAGCGCGTGAGCGCGCAGCGCTACGAAGACATCGAGCCCGCGCTGGCCCACGGCCCACTCATCTCCCATGAGCTCAGCGATCCGGTCGAGTCGCTGGCGCACCGTATTGGGGTGGATAAACATGGCGCGAGCCGTCTGCGGAATGCTGTGCCCGGAGAGCAGGTAGTGGTGCGCAGTAGCGGTCAGCTCCGTGGAATGCTCCGCGTCATAACGCACCAACGGGCCGATCGTGCGCGTGGACAGCGCGCTCAACGCCTGCGGGTCCGCGCCCAAGATGAGGCCGACGGTGCCCAAGGTATCTTCGGTGACTAAGCGGCCTTGTACGCCGAGTGCTAAAGCTGACTCCAAGTAGGCCATAGCGGAATCGTGGGCGCTGCGTGCCGAATCCAGCCCGTCGAAGCCGATGGCAGAAACCGTCAAGTCAGAAAACTCAGACAGCAGCGGGGCCAGTGCCTTATCAATTGCTCGATCCGGCTGGTACAGCACGCATACGTGCTGGTCGTGGTGTGTGATAGCGGCATTTCCCGGCAGAAAGTGCTCTAGTTGCGGGCGAGTTGGCAAACTCTTTGCCGAGTGTAAGCCGACGAAATAGAGCTGTACCGAAGAATTCAGGCTGATTCCCGTTAGGTGGCGCAGACGAGCGATCTCCTCGCGCCCAGCATTACCCAGAGCGACGGCGTAGACGAGGTCATCGACTTTGCGCGCGGTGGCGTCGACAAGCGCTTCGGCAAAAAGAGCAATCGCAGTAAAGGCAGCGGAGGCGTGGCTGATGACGCGCAGTTCGGCATCGCTGAGCTCTTTGTCCACGCCAATCGTGCCTAAGGCCCGCCCGTTGAACTCCACGGGGAAGGTACTGGTTGGGGGAGTGTTCGGGGCACCTTCCGTGGTCCACAGCATCACCGGTGCATCGAGGCTTTCAGCCAACACGCGTTCGAGTTCCTCAAAACTCGCGTTATTCATCAGCACGTGGAGCAGCTGCGTGTTGACGTCATTGAGCCACTGCAGTTCTTCGACATGGCGGCTGAGCGCAATCTGGGAGCGGGTCAACTCGGCCACGGATTCGCCTTGGCTCTCGATGACTTGCGCATTCTCCAGCGCCACGGAGGTAATAGAGCCAAGCACCTCGAGGGCCGCGATTTCTTCGTGCGTGTAGTGGCGGGGGTGGCGGTCGCCCACGAGCAGCGCGCCGATGGTGCGCCCGGCGATGCGGATCGGGGCGCCGAGGATTCCGCGGATTCCTTCGGCTTCTACCGCGCGGTCCACGTAATCCACGTGCGTAACGTTGGGATCTGCGGAATGGTCATAGGTCCACGCTGGGCGGTTGGTGGCGGCCACGATGCCGAGGACTCCGGAGCCCATCGGCATGTTGATGGTGCGGAATTCCTCCGTGACGACACCACTGGTGGCCAGTACCTTGGTAAACCCGGTGTCCTCATCGTTGAGGCTGAGATAGCCCACGTCGGTACCGATGGTGGAGCGCGCGTGGCGCACGATGGCCCGGAAGATATCAGTCGATTCGCGGCCGGAGTTGAGCATCTGGGAGACGTCGAGCAGTTTCGTCGACATCACCCGCCACGTGTGGTTGGCGCGCATGGTCTCTTCGATGGCCCGAAGCGCGCCGAGCTCCTCAGCCGCCAACTGCTCGCGCAGCTCGTCGGGGACACGGGTGCCAGTGCTTAGGTGGTTCAGAATCTCGCCAAACTCGCTCATGATTACATGCAGTGTAGCCGGGATTGGCGCCATTATGTTTATCTATTCGCGCAGCTTAGCCCGCAACATCTTGCCAGTCGCAGTTTTGGGGACCTCGTCGATGAATCGCACCGATCTTGGATACTTGTAGGCAGCCATATTCTCCTTAGCCCAAGAAATGATCTCCTCTTCAGAGGTCTCTCCCTTGTATTCGGGGCGCAGCACGATGAAAGCTCTGACGGATTCTCCTCGTCGGTCGTCCTGGTAACCAACGGCCACGGCCTGCTGGACTGCTGGGTGGTCCTGGAGATACTTCTCCACTTCTTCTGGGAAGACCGAATAACCATTGGATTTGATCATCTCTTTGAAGCGGCCTTCGAAGAAGAGGTAGCCATTCTCGTCCAAATATCCCATGTCACCTGAGAAATACCGTCTACCAATCTTCGCAGCTGCGGTGGCTTCTGGTTTGCCTTTATAGCCGAGGAAGACTGCTGGGCTTTCGACACTGATTTCTCCTAATTCGCCGGGGCCAAGCTCACGGCTGCGGTCATCAGGATCAGTAATCTTGATGTTGGTTTGGAAAGTAGGCCGTCCAGTGCTTCCCCAAACGATCTGTCCAGGAGGGGTCATTGTATCCGCGGTATGAGTCTCGCTCATGCCGTAGGCAAACTCAAAGAAGTCCTGACCTGTTTGTTCTTTCCACTGATTGGACAGTGATTCCGTGATTTGTGAGCCAAAGCTCGTACCCATGCAGACACGAAGCCTGTCCATTTGAGAAGCGCGATCCGTAGCTAGGATTTCAGTATTCATCGGCGGCGTTGTGTATGAGACCGTCATCCCGTACCGAGATGCCATAGTTACGAAGTCCTCACCATCGAAGCGCGCTTGAAGAATCATCGAAGCACCCGCAACGAAGACAGCAGACATTCCAACAATTTTTCCAGCCACATGGAAAATCGGCATCGAGGCGGAAACCTTGTCAGACGGTGTATATCCAAAGTTAGCTGCGACGCAGTTAGCTTTAAAAGTGCAGTTTGTGTAAGACAGCATTGCGCCTTTGGGCAACCCGCTAGTACCGGAGGTGTAGATGATTAGAGCGCAGTCTTCATCAAGGTTGATTTCTGGCTTAAGGAGAGACTCAACTTCGTCCGCAGGATCGCTCTGTGCCGTTGCCTTCTCCCAAGAAATATGGTCGAGCGCAGTCGTACGCCGGTCCGGCATACGGAAGTTGAACTCCTGTGAGTGCTCTTCGCGATCTAGAGCATCGTCGAAAGAAGTGACGATCAAAGTATGAACTGAGGTTTCGTCTGCCTTTTCATATTCGACGAGCAGTTCTTCGCTAGCGATGAGTGCAATTGCTTCCAGGTCGTTGAGCTGATATGACAGTTCTTTTGCTTTGAGCATGGGGTTGCAAGGGCTGACGACCGCGCCTAGCTTCTGAACAGCAAGATAAGAAATCACAAATTGCGGACAGTTTTGCATGTAAAGCGCGACTACATCTCCAGTCCTGATCCCCTCGTGGGCCAAGGTCGTTGCTAGCGCTAATGCTTTTTGCTCAAGCCATCCATAAGTGAATTCAGACCCGTAAAAATAGATTGCGGTTTTCTCTGGGGTATTTTCGGCGTGCTCCGAGAAATACTGAGCCAAAGTTTGCGGCTTGAAGAAGGTCAGACCTTCATCCGGAACGTATGTGGTCAATGGCTTGGTCATGATAGTCCTTTCTTGTTTAGCGGCCGGTGAAATAGGGGTCCCTTTTTTCGCGGAATGCAGTACGGCCCTCGATGTGGTCTTCGGTAAGCGTTGACGAGACCGTGGAGTGGGCCTGCATGAGCCACGCTGCACTTTCATCGAGATGCTGAGTTGCGCCCATGGTTTTCTTCATGAGCGAAATGGACTTTGTGGGCAGTGACGCTAGCTGCCTAGCAAGAGACTCTGCTTCAGCATCCAAGTCTTTGGGCTCACAGATTGTCGATACGAGTCCGAAGTTTGAAAGTTCGGACACAGGAACAAATTCCCCCGTCAGTAACAGTCTGTTTGCGAAAAGACGGTTTGTTAGGCGTGGGAGCAAGGTTGTTCCCGATGAGAAGCCACGGAGTACGAAGGGAAGGCCGATCTTGGTGTTCGAAGACGCGACGATGAAGTCAGAGGCAAGCGCAAGCTCTAGCCCGGCTCCCATAGCAAATTTGTGCAATACCGCAACAACAGGTTTCGGGCATTCACGAATCGCAGTGCAGACTTTTGGGTAACCATCCAAGAATTCTCGAATCTTGTCCTCCGGCACGGGACAGTTGTCTGTGCCCATATCGATGAGGTCATCACCTGCGCAGAAAGCTTTGCCTTCTCCGCGCAGAATAATCGCTCGAACATCGGGATTATCGCCTAGTTCTGCGAACGCAATTTCAAGGCCACGCAGCATTTCGAACGTTAGAGCGTTGAGGGATTCGGGTCGGTTGAGCGTTATTGAAGCAATAGAACCCTCAGTTTCAACCACCACGCTATCGGTGAAAGACTTAAGCATCACTGGCTCCTTGTTGATTAGATTCGTTTGGCTCCGTGCTAAGGTGCGCGGACAGTTTTACCCGAACCGGCTCGGGTACTTCCTCTGGTCTTCTGGTGCGCGGGTCAACGTTTACATAGGTCACCTCAGATTCAACGCACAGTTCACCTTCTTGGTAGAGCTCCTCATGAAGGGTCACTGAAGTTCTGCCAAGACGCGAAATCGACGTGTGGATTGCGACTTCCGGTACCCAATTCACTTCTTTTAAGAAGTTCAATTCGTAGCGAACAACGAGAAGCGTCCAGGGATCTGTCGCAAGATCAGGGTCAAACTCGGCGAAGAAATCTCTGCGCGCAGCTTCGAACCAGGCAGGAAACTTCGTATTGTTTATGTGCCCAACCGCGTCAGTTTCGTTGAAGCGCGGCGTGATAGTCGTCTTATACATTGTTTCCCTCTTTGGAGACTGATCCAGAATTCGACGTTTCGAAGGAGTTCTCGTTGGCATCAGCGTAGGGCTGTGTTCCATTCAGATCCGCCATGGCGATGCGATTAAACTCCTCCGCTTCAGTGTCAGTTACCTCACGGCTGTGAGCGATTGTGATGCGTCGAATTTGCTCTGGAGTCGCAGGCTTGAAGATGTAGGCGCTAGTGATGCAAGCAACAGCGGACAAAGGCAGGGCGAAGGCAATCTCGGATAGCGGTGGAAGATCGAATCCAAAGAGAAGTACAAGGTATGCGATACCACCGACGCTGGCACCGACGAAAGCGGCACTACCGCTAATTCTGCGCCACCAAATTCCGAGTAGCGTCGGGAAGAAAAGGGAGGAAGCTAGGAGACCCATTGCTGCTGAGTACAGAAGGGTAAGGAATTGCGGCGGATTTAGAGAAAGACCTAGCGTGAGTACGCCAAATCCTAGAATTCCGAGCTTGGTAATCTTACGCTTTGTCGCATCGGACGTGCTCGGCTTAAGCTGACCGATCAGGTCGTAGGAAAGAGCTGCGGCCAAGGCAAGGAGCATTGCCGAGACAGAAGACATAACAGCAGCAAAAATTCCTGCGAATGCTAGACCTCGAAGCCAATTAGGTACCGCCTGGTCCAAGAAGAGAAGGAAAGCTCCATCGCTTTGCTCAATGTCCTGTCCACCAGTGAGGATAATGGTTCCTGCGATGACGAATACACACGTAGCAATAGACGTAATGACGTACAGCCCCAGTCCTAGTGCCAACGATGCACGCCCTGTTCGCTCGTTCTTTGCAGCGAAGATACGCATCACCGTGTGAGGGAGAACCGCATTACAAGTTGCCCAAATCAAGAAGGCACCGATATATGCAATCGGAGGATAGGTTTCAGCGCCTGTCCATTCCGGGCGAAGGCCTTGGGCTACCTCATAGACTGAAAATCCGCCGTTTGAGTTAACTGCGATGAACCCAGTTGCAACAACCACGCCGATCATCATGACCCCCTGAAGGAAATCAGTCAGCGTAACAGCCTTCATACCTCCGGCAAATGTGTAGAACACGTAGACAGCACCGATCAAGACAACGGACCAGTTATACGGGATGCCGAAAATTTGTTCTCCGATCAAGCCGCCGATCTTCATCTGTGCGACGATGTATGCAGTTAGCGTACCGATGAGAACGATTGGTACGACTAGGTTCATCGCGCGGTGGTTGTATCGAGCCTTGATGAGTTCGGGAACAGTAGCCACATTCATATTACGAAGGACTTTTGCGAGGAAGAACGTCGTAATGAGATAACCCAGCGCGACGCCACCGTTGTAGGCAGTGATGTATCCCCAGCCAGCTGAATAGGATAGGCCGATGTTTCCGAGCATAGTTCCGCCGGTCGCGAAAGCAGCGAAGATTGCGAAGCCATTGATCCAAAGGCCGACACCGCCGCCTCCGGTCAGGAATGACTTTGCAGAAGAGTCTTCATTCTGACGGTGCGCATAAATACCAATGCCGACAGTCAGGGCCATGTAAACGATCAATATGGCCAGGGGCAGAATATTCTCTTTAGGCATTGTGAACACCTCCATCGTCATTCTTGTTGACGACAAGATCGACGAGCAGAATGATAAGGCTCAAGACCATAATGGCTACGAGAACGTAGTTGACTAGGGTCGTGCCGCTGATCATGGTGTTAAAGCTCATCGGCAGGAAGGCGAAGACAGAAAGCGCGATGATGAACACTGTCGAGCCAAGGTGGAATTTCGATGGCTTAAAGAAGCCAAGGTCGTCGGTGTTCGGACTATTTTGTTGGGTCATGAGATGCTTCCTTTTCGGTTGAGATAGAGACAGAACTGTTGAAATTGGGGGCTCGCTTATCGAGGAATGCCGACAGCCCTTCAGAACGGTCAGAATGGCTGAAGGCCATTCCTTGTGAAAGCTGCTCCTGTTGGTGCCCGCCTAGGACACCTGCTTTGATGGATTCCCGCGCAACGCGTTGAGCTAGCGGTCCGTTTTCATTAAGCACGTGGCAGATCTCCATCGCTGTGGCGACCGGATCATCACTGATGCGGGTGATGACTCCCCATTGCAGCGCAGCTTCAGCATCGAGTTCTTTGCGTGTCAGAATGAGGTCTAAAGCGATAGCTTTACCGGCGACCTCACGAAGCCGCTGGGTGCCACCTGCACCCGGAATGATTCCTAGTCCTAGCTCTGGAAATGCGAAGCGAGATTGCGGATCCGCAATACGAATGTCACACGATAGAGCTAGTTCGAAACCGCCTCCTAGCGCCAATCCGTTAACTGCTGCAACGGTGGGCTTGGAGTAGCTCTCAATTCGCTTGTAGAGCTCTGCCATCGGATACTCATTGACAACCTGCCAGGGCGACAGCTGAGAAAGTTCCTTGATATCTGCTCCAGCAGCGAATGCTTTATCGCCAGCGCCGGTGAAGATGACGGCTTGCACTGCGTCGCAAGATTCCCACTCATCCAGTACCGAGTTAATCGCATTAAGAACCTCAGTGTTTAATGCGTTGAACTGCCGGGGCCGGTTGATAGTGATGATCCCGATCTCGGATTCATGTGAGTACTCGACTACGTTAGCTGGGTTCGTTGAGTTTTCGTTATTAGACATACTCACTCACTTCTCCTTCTCGTACACGTAGAACCCTTGGCCAGACTTACGTCCAAGGCGTCCTTCCTGATAGAGACGCGTAAGGGTTTGAGAAGGGCCCTTAGAAGGGTCACCGGAGTCCTCAGCTTCTAGTACCTTGATGCCGTAATTGACATCGATTCCGGTTAGGTCAAGCAATTCGAAGGGGCCTAGCGGGTGGTTAAGCCCTGCCTTGACAGCGGTATCGATCTGTTTAAAGTCCGCAATCCCGTTTTCGTATAGGGAGATTGCTTCATCGAAAATCGCCGCAAGGATTCGGTTCGTGATGAAACCGAAAATCTCCTTCTCCAAACGGACCGGCGTTTTGTCGATGCTCTCGACAAATTCGATGGCTCGGTCGACAGTATCCTCTGAGGTGTGGTCGCCTTTGACCACCTCCACAAGAGGCAAAACCAGGGCCGGATTGAAGAAATGAATGTTGCACAGACGAGAAGGATCGTGGACTTCGCTAGCTAACTTCGAAGAGACGATGCTGGACGAGTTAGTGGCAAGAATCGCTTCTTTGGGGGCGTACGATGAAATCTCTGAGAAGAGCTTCTTCTTGGCTTGCAGGTCTTCGATGATTGCTTCAATGATGAGGCTGGCGTTGGAGCAAGTTTCTTCGAGACTGGTTTCGTACTTTAGCCGAGCGAAAGCCTGGTCAATTTCGTCTTGTGTGATTTTTCCCTTAGCTAGCTTCTTGTCCATCAGCTCGTGTAGAAGGGAATCGGCACGGTCGAGTTGGTCAGTATTGATGTCGTAAAGCGTTACTGTGTATCCCTTGAGTGCGCAGTGAAAGGCAATCTGCGCACCCATAGTTCCAGCTCCGCAAATGGCGACACTAGATTCAGCTGGATTCATTGCTATTTTTCCTCCACGATGATTTCAGTAGCGATTCCTTGACCGCCGCCGATGCAGGCTGAGACGATTGCTCGGCCTCCGCCTCGCTCGGAAAGCTCGGTGATTGTCTTCTGGATTAGGACGGTGCCTGTGGCGGCAATAGGATGTCCATGGGCAATTGCGCCGCCCAGTGGATTTATGTTGTCCACGTCGAGGGCAAGCTCTTTTGCGCAGGCAAGCACTTGACTCGCGAATGCCTCATTGATTTCGATGAACTCGTAGTCAGAGATGCTTCGTCCTGCTTGTTTTAGTATTGCCTGAATGGCAGGTACCGGTCCGATTCCCATATAGTTCGGGTCAACGCCAACGACAGAACTTTCTCCGATGCGTGCCAAGGGGGTGAGGTCGTGGTGCATTGCCTTATCTGCTGAAACGATGCAAACTGCTGCAGCGCCGTCGTTAATTCCCGAGGCATTCCCGGCAGTAACAGTGCCTGAGGAAATAAAAGCAGGGCGTAATGCTGCTAATTTTTCTGCGCTGGTATTAGGCCGAGGGTGTTCATCGTGTTCCACCGGTCCATGACTAGAGGTCTCAGTCGGAATTAGGAAATGCGAGTATTTCCCCTGCGATTTTGCCTTTGCATATTTTTCTTGACTTCTTAAAGCAAATTCATCCTGTTCTTCCCGCGAGATGGAGTATTTTTCTGCAAGGTTCTCAGCTGTTACTCCCATTGTGGGATCGCCTATTTCAGCTGTAGAGAGCTCGCGGCGAAGGAAACTCGGGGGTGTGGCATCGTAGGCCCGCTTTGCGCGTGATAATTGGAATGGTTCGTTAGTCATACTTTCCATTCCTCCTGCAATGTAAACTCCGCCGTCAGAGGCCACGAGTTTTCCAGCAAGCGTTACAGCATTGATTCCTGATCCGCATTGCCGGTCGATCGTAAGTCCCGGAGTATTTACAGGCAGTCCTGCGCTAAGCGCCGCGACGCGAGCAGGATTCCCATAATGGGAAAGCGTATTTCCCATGATGACGTCGGTTATAGCCTCGTCATTCAAAAGTGCGTTAATGCTTGGATTGTCGATTAAGGCTTTGATGGCACGTGCACCAAGCTGTACACCATCAAATTCGGCCAGGGTTCCTCCCTTTCTTCCGATAGGGAGACGTGCGCCGGCGACAATAACTGCATCGCTGGGGCTCGACATGATTACTCCTTCCTTAGTGTGAGGTAGCGCGAAAATGTGGGGTGATTCGAATCACTTGAGGAAGAGTATCGCAGCCTAACTCACACTCGTAAAGTGGTTAATTACACAGCGTTGGCCTCGTTATTGTGGGAAAGGACAATCAATGTCGGAATTGGGGATTGAAGACGTGGTACAGCTGTGCCGCAAGGCGTTGCAGTTGACACCGGTTAGCTTTCGGGAGGAGCTTCAAGATGCTGTTGTTTCATCTAGGTTTCCAGAGCTCAAAGAGGTCCTGCTGGAGATTAGTAACCGTGCCGAGTCATCGCGCAAACTCCGTTCACTGGTTTCGGAAATTGCTGATCTGTCCTTAGGCATCAATGGTGACGAGAACGTAGATGTGGCTTTCGGTAGAATTCTGTCTTTGGCCCGTCAGATGTTGGGGGCAGATGCGGCGTTCATCATGGAACTTGATGAGACTTCCGGCAGCGCAAGCATTATTCTTTCCAGCGGAATCTGGACCACGGAACTGCAAGAAGTTGAGCCCAACGAGAAGGGGTTCTTTTTCGAGATTTATCAGGTCGCTGCGCCATTGCAGGTGGCAAACTACTTGAGAGACGATGGCTTTGAACATGATCCTGTGTTGGATACTGCAATAAAGCGAGAAGGGATACGGTCCTTATTGGGGATTCCCGTCGAAGCTGAGTCAGGGTTTCAAGTTCTTTTCGTTGCGGATAGGCATGAGCGTATTTATCACACGGGCGACATCTATATTCTTGAGCAGCTAGCAGTCCAGGTGTTAGCGGTAGGGGTCCGCGGGGAAGAGTCGAATCGCCACCACAAGGAGGTGGATAACCTCAAGACGGTTGCGGAAGAATGCCGTGTAGAGCTGACGAACTCTGCAAAAGCGCTAGAAACTGTAGAAACGGTCATTTCAATGGTCAGTGATTTGCTTACTGAGTCACGCGTAGCCGCTTTTCTTGCAGAAAACATGGGGATTCAAATCCACATTTCAAGTTTGGAAGACCTCATGCTCGATAGTGCTGGAGGCTGGCTTCCGGTAGATGGTTACGCTCCTATCGAGAGTTATGTCCGGAGGACTTCCTCGCCGGGGCGAGGGAAGTCCTTATCGTTGGGTGAGCGCGAGGTCTATGTCTCTCCCGTAATTCGTGGTGGGAAGCCTTGGGGAGTGGTTGTTGCCGACTTGATCATACCTAGCCCTGAAGCCCGGATTATTGACTTGGTAGCACGCGCCTTGAGCATTAGAGACGTCAGTGGATTGGAGGCTGATTCGCAGCGAGTAGTCGAGTTCTCAAATCTCTTCTTTTCATTGATGAGTTCTGGAAGAACGCAGCTAACGGCACGCCAACAAGGCTTGCTTACCGAAGCGGAAATCGTAGAGGATGGCTTAAATCGCTTACTTCTCTTTTCTGGCGATGAAGCAGGTCTTCGTCTGATTGCACAACGGTGTTCTGAGGTCTCTAAGGGGAAGCTCCTGATTGGTGTGTCTACTGATCAGGTTGGCGTTTTAGGGGAGGCGAGCATGCTTTTATCCCTTTTTGAAACCTTTTCAAAGCTTGTTGATTTGCGACGCTTGAAAGTCCACGGGTATCTGTCAGACAAATTTCCTGGTTTTCGTAGAGCGGCAGAAGTATATCGCTCTTGTATACAGTTTCTTGATGATATCGCTTCCCTGGGGTTATCTAGTGAAACAGGGTGGTATACCGACGCTGCACTTCCGCAGTCTGTGCGTCTATTGGCGCGAATGACTGTTGCTCAGCGGAAAGCATTGGTTGACGAATCAATAGGTAATTTGCTTCGCTATGATAGGGAAAATTCAAAGGCGCTAGTGCCTACTATGCAAGCCCTTTTCTCGCACCACTTTTCAGCATCCACCGTAGCCGAAGAACTTGATGTTCACGTCAATACTGTTCGCAACAGGATGAAGAGAATTGATGAAATATTAGGTGAAGGCTGGAACGAGGGGGTGCGGTTGCTAGACGTACAGTTAGCACTCGCAGCACTGCGCATCGAGTCTGGTATGCCGACCGTCTTTAACGATGTCACCTGGACAGGAAACCAATAGCCTAGAATTTTCCAGAGACTTCAAAACGAAATTCCCCTCGCCGTTAACCACTGTTGGCTAACGGCGCGGGGCTAGTCAGAGCGCTACCTACTTCCAGTGGGAAGAGGAACGCTTGGCCATCTGCTCGCGGTACTGCTGGGTGGTGGTGGGCAGGAGCTCACCGGTGGCCCAGTCGAGGATGACGCCGTAGTGGCGGACCAGGTCGAGCTGGTCCAACTCGCCGGCGTTGTAGCGCTCAGCCACGGACTCTGGGGACTCCGCCAGCTTGTCCAGGCGGGTAGAGCGCAGCTCCTCACGCAGCTTCGCGGTTTCCTCCTCGTCGAGCTCGTACTCGTCGATCTCTGGGTCAACGGGGCGGATGACAACGCCGTAGTCCTTGGCGGCACGGCCCACGGAGACGTAGCCATCGATGACGTCCTCCAGCACTGCCTCCGGGTCGCGCTCCAGGGCATCGCCGAAGCCGCCGCCACCGGCAGAGGGGCGCTCGAAGGTATCGCCCGGGCCCACCGGAACGTTGGAGAACAGCGCGCCGAGGTACTGCTCATCCGGGGTGCCGCGGTTGAGCCACACGCCCTGCGGGATGGAGGGCAGACCACCCTCGATGCCCCAGGTCACGGAACGCGAGCGGTCACAGCAGTAGCTCATGACGGTCTTGTTCGCATCCGTGAGCACACCGCCCTTGGTTACACCCACACCGCCGCGGAACTTGCCGGGGCCCGCCGAGTCAGTCACCAGTGCGTGGTGGCTGGTGATGACAGGGGAGAGACGCTCCTGGCCTTCGACCGGCTGGACCGCCAGGCCCGGGCCGAAGACCGGTGCGGTGGCGGAGGAACCGTCGCGGTCGACGCGGCCGCCCCAGCCGCCAGCCATCCAGTCGTACCACATGAAGAACTCGCCCTTGTCCTCTGGTTTCTTCGCGTCACGCGTATCCCAACCACCGATGAGCAGGTACTCCAGGTTGAAAGCGCAGGCCATGGCGCGCTCCTGCATGAGCTGGGACCACAGCTCGAAGACCGCGTTCATGATCTTCTCGAAGGGGCCGGAACAGAAGCCGGTCACCGCGTGCGGCATTCCGGCGTTGACCACGGTTCCCTCCGGGCCGAGGTCGATGTCCATAGCGCGGTAGAGTCCGGAGTTTAGTGGCACGTCGGGGAAGAAGGTTTTGGTACCGGCGACGATTCCGGAGAACGCGGAGCCATAGCCCGCGTTGAGGAAGCTGGCCACCGCCGGCGCGGAACCGTCCAGCGAGTAGGAGAGGCGTCCGCCCTTGATGCGCATCGTTACCTTGATGGGAACGAGGCCCTCTTCCTTGGCCGGGTCGAGGTCGATGTAGTCGATGGTGGACCACTCGCCGTCGTCAAGCGCGGCCACACGGGAGGTGACGATGTCTTCCACGTAGTCCTGGACCTCCCGCAGCGCGGTGCGCACGGTGTCGAAGGAGTACTTGTCCACGAGGCGGTGGATTTCGCGCTCACAGACCGCGGTGGCCTCGGCCTGGGCCTTGAGGTCGCCCATGACGATCTCGGGGCTGCGGGTGTTGCCAGCCAGGAGCTTGGCGACGTCCTTGAGGAACACGCCCTTGGACCACACGCGCACCGGGGTGATGCGCAGGCCCTCGGTGTAGTAGTCGGTCGCGGAGACGTCGAAGGAGCCCGGGACGGAGCCTCCGGCATCGGCCCAGTGGCCCTTGTTCTGCGCGAAGGCCAGCAGGGTGCCCTCGTGGAAGATGGGGCGCAGGAAGGACACGTCATTCATGTGCGTGCCGCCCTGGTAGGGGTCGTTGATGGCGAAGACGTCACCTTCGTGGATGTCATCGCCGAATTCCTTGAGCACGGCTTGGCACTGGAAGTGCAGGGTGCCGACGTGTACGGCGATGTCCTGGTTTCCCTGCATCACGGTGTTGCCCTCGGCGTCACACAGCGCGGAGGAGAAGTCACGCGAGTAAATGACGAAGGAGTAGCAGGTGCGCAGAATCTGCTCGGACATGAGGTTGACCGAGGTGGCAAAAGCGTTCTTGAGAACCTCGAAGGTCACCGGGTCGAGCGTGCGGCGGCCGGAAGAGGACGGCGACGGTTTCTGTGGCTGTGTATGAGTCGTAGTCATGTCGATTCCTTTCAAAGGAGAGTCTGAAGGCGAGGGTCTTAGGCGTTGGTGGCCTTGCCGATGTGGATACGGATGTTGGACCACTCATCAATTTCTGCACGGTCTCCAGGCGGAATGACGGTGGTGGCATCGAACTGGTCGATGATGGCCGGGCCGTTGAGCTTGGCACCGGCCTTCAGGTCGGGGCGGTGATAAATCGGGACATCGGCCCAGCCGCCGTGCGCGGAGAAGTAGACGGGGCGGGTGGTCTCCGGGAGCTCTGCCTCGTGCTCTTCGACCTCGTAGTGCTTGAAGGGCGGGTTCTCAAGCTCGCCGATGGCGATGAGGCCAATCTGGTAGAACTCCACCGCGCCGTCGCGGTCGGCGAAGGAGTACTCGCGCTCGTGCTCATCGTGGAACATGGCGACGGCATCATCGAGCGGGTTATCGGACTCGGGGATTTCCACCGTCAGGGAACGCCACTGGCCGCGGTAGCGCATGGAGGCGGTCAGCTTGAACTTCATGCGCTCCTCCGGAACGTGCTCCTTCTCCAGGCGCTCGCGGGCCTCGGAGATCAGCGCCTGGAATTCCTTGCGCAGTTCGGTGGTGTCCACCTCGTCCACCGGTGCTTGGTACATCTTGGTGATGTCGTGTCGGATGTCCACGAGCAAGCAGCCCTGGGCGGAGGTCACGCCTGGGTGCGGCGGGACCACGACGGTGGGGATGGACAGATCGCGGGCGACCTCAGCGCCGTGCAGGGCGCCGGCGCCGCCGCCGACGACAAGGACGAAGTCACGCGGGTCGTAGCCACGGCGGATGGACAGCAGGCGAACCGCATCGGCCATGTTGGCGTTGGCCACCTGGATGATGTTCTCGGCTGCGGCTTCGAGCTCAAGGTTGAGCGGCTCTGCAACGGTCTTGTTGACGGCCTCGCGCGCAGCATCGGGGTTCAGCTTCAGTGCACCGCCGATGAGCTCGGTGCCGAGGCGGCCGAGGGTGACGTTGGCATCGGTGTTGGTGGCATCGGTGCCGCCGCGCTCGTAGCAGACCGGTCCCGGATCCGCGCCCGCGGACTGCGGGCCGTTGCGCAGGGAACCTGCCTCATCGATCCAGGCCAGCGAGCCGCCGCCAGCGCCGATGGTGCCGACCTCGATGGACGGGAAGCAGATGGGGAAGCCGTATTCGACCTGCCACTGCTTGGTGATGCGGATGTCACCTTCGTAGACCAGCGCGATATCGGTGGAGGTACCGCCCATTTCCAGGCCAATCGCGTTGGAGTAGCCACAGCGGGTGGCGATGTCTTGCACCGCGATGGCGCCGGCCGCAATGCCGGAGGCAGCCAGGCGGACCGGGTAGCGGGTCACCATCTCCGGGGTCATGGAACCGCCGCCGGAGTGGAGAAGGAGCAGGTCTCCGTCGTAGCCGCCTTCCTCCAGCTGGCGGGACAGGCGGTTGACGTAGCCGGAGACGAGCGGGGCCAGGACCGCATTGGCGACGGTCGTGGAGAAGCGGTCGTGCTCGAAGATCTCCGGGAGGATTTCGGAGGAGGTGGAGACGGTGGCGTCGGGAAGTTCCTCGCGTAGGATCTCCGCCATGCGCTCCTCGTGGGAGGCGTTGGCATGGGAGTTGATGAAGCAGACCGCGACGGTCTCAATCTTCTTGCGGCGCAGGATCCCGGCGATGCGGCGAGCCTCTGCCTCATCCAACGGGGTGATCTCGGCGCCGTCGAAGTCGATGCGCTCTTCGACCTCGTAGCGATCGCGGCGGCGGATGTAGGGGTCCGGAACGTCCTTGTAGGCATCCCACAACTCATCCTTGGTGCCGTCGCGGATTTCCAGAACATCGCGGAAGCCCTTCGTGGTGATGAGCGCTGCCGGTGGGAAGCGGCGCTGGATCAGCGCGTTGGTGGCCACCGTGGTGCCGTGGGAGAACACCTCGACCTGGTTGAGCTGGACGTCGGCCGACTTGAGGCCGTTCATCACCGCCTTCATCGGGTCATCCGGGGTGGAGGGAACCTTGGCCACCGACAACTCGTGGGTCTCGGTGTTAACAATCGCGACATCGGTGAACGTTCCTCCGACGTCGACGGATACGCGAAAAGGTTTATTTCCCGTCATGGTGGGAACCTCTCTTTCAAAGGCTGGTGAATTCGGTTGAGAGGAATCTTGATATGGCACGAGGAGGGGAGCAATGGAGAAACGGTGAATTGAGAGTGAAGAAGGTGGAGGAAACTCCAAACAAGCAGGTTGGGGCATACTAGAATTAGCCGGAGAAAAGTAAGATAGGACACTATTTTCCGGAGGGATAAGTGGCGTCACAGGATAATCCGGTGCTCCGGATCGCCGATCTCGTCGTGATGGAGCCGCGGCTGCGCCGCTTGAGTAAGGCGCTCGAGGATGAGAATTTTGTGGGGCTGTGCGCCGAGGGCGATGGGGACGTGGCAGGTTGGTTTGTCCTTCCCCGGCCGGAGGGAAGCCCGCGCGCCATCCAGCGCCGGCTGGTCGACGCCGCCGGGGTCATCTTCCTCGACTCCGAGTTCGATGAGCAGGAAGTCCTGGACTCGGTGGAGGGAACCGGCGCCGTCCTGTACGGCACCGATGGGATCACGCGCCAAGATATCCGGCGCGCGGTGGATGAGCTTTTGCGGCGCCAACCCAACCTGGCATCCTGGCGCAAGCTCAGCACCATCGGGCAATTAAGCCCCGGGTTAGTCAACCCAGCGCCGGAATCCGAGATCCTTGCGCGCTTTGCCAGGTTTAGTGGAGATTCCTTGCTGCTGTTGACCGTTGATGGCCGGGTTATTGCCGCCGCCGGCGAGTTGCCCGCGCGGAGTATCGCGCGTTCCCTGTCGGTGGTGATAAACCACAGCACCACGACCATGCACGTGGGGCGTTGGAAGGTCTTTGCCCGGTGGCTCGACATTGCTGGCGAAAGCCCCTCCTTCGACCACGGCTATTGGCTGATCCGGGGGCGGCAGACCAGCCGGGATGCAGACTTCGATGACCCCGCTTTCGCGGCGCTGGAGGAGCTGCTCACCGCTTCTCTGGTGGCGCAGAGAAACATCCAGCGCAACCACGTCGCCGAATCGAGCGCGCTGATGGTGGCGTTGTGCGATGAGAATTCGAATAGGGAAGAAGTGGCCACCACGTTGCGCAGGCGGGGCTTTTCGGAGCATGCCAAGATGCGGCTCATTGTCTCCGATTCCGTCAAGGACTCTTACCGCAGCGATGTGCGCGACAAGGCCTTCGCCTTGGCCCAGGACGCGGGCGTGCCGCTGGTGCTGGGCTACGTGTCCGGCCGCACCTGCGTGTTGACTACCCATTCGGGAGCGGAGGGGAAGATCGCGGACGTGCTCTTCGGCTCCGTCGGGCTTTCTGATCCCTTCGATACCGTTGAGGAAGGCCCGGCAGCGTGGCTCCAGGCCCTGCTTGCCGCCGTGGTGGTAGAACGCACGCATTCCTTGCACCTGCAGAGCCTGGAGTTTGCTCACTGCAGCGCCATCGAGAAGGCAGCGGCCTACCTGGGCCAGCGCGGCTTGGAGGACGCAGTGGGGGAGCTCGACCGCGCGATTGAGGGGATTAAGGATGGCGAAGAGATCTTTCGCGCCTATGAAGCTGAAAGCTTCTCCGTGGCCCGGGCCGCGAAGGCCGTGGGCGTGCACGCCAATACGGTGCGGCACCGGCTGGAAGCTCTGGAGGAACGGATCCGGTTCTCCGATGCGGATCTGGTTTTGTGGGCGCTGTGGAAAGCGCTGCGCCCCCGCATGCAGCGCTAGGTGGCTGGATGCGGGGGCACGGAGAACGTGTGAGAGTAGAGAGTGAGAGGGGGAGTGGAGAGAACTACACCTTCTTCTTGCTGCGCGGGATGGGCTTGCCGGTAATCAGCGCGTGGAGCTTGCCGTCACCGATCTGCAGCTCTTCCGGAATGTCCTCGGAATCAACCTCGGTCATGATCTCCTTGATGAAGTCAGATTCCGGGATGGAGGAGTTGCGAGCGATGGCCACCAGCTCACGAGCCTCCTCATCGGAGAGGTGGTTGTCATTCTCAAAGCGCTTCTTGAGTAGCTCACGCGCGCGGCGGCGCAGGTCGGCCTCAGATTGCAGGTCCTTGCGGTTCTTCAACCATGCGAAGCCGATGATGAACATGATGGCAATGCCCATGTATCCAAGAATCGGGTAGACCCAGCCGATGAGGTTGGAGAAGCCGATGAAGGAAAGCACGAAGCCGATGAGCACGGAGATGACATAGACCTTGTAGAAGTTCTGCGGCTTGCCGCGGGTGAGGCGCTTGGCAAAGGCATAGAACATACCAATCGCGGTGTTATAAATCATGCCGTAGATGGCGACGGACATGGCGATACCGAGCGCCGGGTGAATCTGCTCAATCATGGCCAGCGTTGGCATCTCGGCCTCGGTGATCGGGCCCACGGAGACGTAGAGACCGCCGACCAGGACCGCCAGCAGGAAGAGGAAGCATGCGCCGCCGAGAATGCCGCCGTAGCCGACCTCCTTGGCATCGAGGAAGTTGCCGCCGATGACGATCATCATGGAGACCACCACGATGACGTTCAGTCCCAGGTTATTGATGGCGGAGACCCACCAGTTGGGCAGCGTCGTAGGAAGCTGCTGCGCCTGCTCATTGAGGTGTGACCAATCTGGGTTGGAGGTGAGCACGGTGTAGACCGTGCCGATGGTCAGCAAGACGATGATGAACGGGGTAATGGCGCCAATGGCGATGGTCACCTTGTCCACGTCGAGCAAACCCGTCAGCAGGGTGAGGACGAGCATGAGGACGGCGCCGATCCACACTGGCCAGCCCCATTGCTGGTTGAGGTTGGCGCCGGCACCGGCAAACATGGCGAAGCCGATGCAGAACAGACAGGTTAGCGTGGCGAAGTCGAGGATTTTCGACACGATGGGCGTGGACACGGCGTTAAAAACGGAGGTGTGCTCCTTGGCACGGTGGTAGGAGCCCAACTGGAGGATCGTGATGCCGGAGATGGTCATGGCTAGCGCGGTAACGATGGCGCCGACGACGCCCATGTTGCCGAAAGCAACGAAGTATTGGAGGGCCTCGCGGCCCGAAGCGAAGGAGGCACCCGCGAGCACGCCGATGAAGGCCATCGCGATGCCGAATGAGCGTTTAAGCATGGTGAACCTAACTTTAGGTGGATAGAAATAGCTACTTATGCAAACGGGGCAGGCGGCCTGGGAAAGGTGCCTGCCCCGTGTGTGATGGAGCGGAAGCTTTTAGTTCGCTGCCGCCTTGATGAACTCGGCGATGCCAGCGAGCTCCTCCTCGCCGCGGTCAATGATCGCAGCAGAGGTAAACAGCCCGTGGTGGTAGCCCAGAAGGTGCTTGTGCGTGACGTCGACGCCTGCCTTGGCCAGCTTCCCGGCATACTCGATGCCCTCGTCCGCCAGCGGATCGTTGTCCACCGTGATGACGAGTGACGGGGGCAGGCCCTCCGGCAGCTCGTGCAGCAGCGGGGAGAGGTCCTTCGCCGTGCGCTGCGATTCCTCCGTAACGAAGGTATCGATGAACCAGCGCATGGTGTCAGAGGCCAGCGGGAAGCCCTCTTCCAGGCGCTTGTAGGAGGCACCGTTCTCGGTTCGCTCGCGGGAGCAATCCGTGATCGGGTAGAGCAGGATCTGGGAGCTGAGCTTGGCGACGCCCTCCTCACCCACGAACTCGTTCGCCATCACGGCGGCGAGCTGGCCACCGGCCGAGTCGCCAGCCACCGCGATGGAGGTCACGGTCAGGCCATGCTCAGCCGAGGAGTCGGACAACCAGCGGTAGGCGGCGCGGCAATCGTCGATAGCCGCCGGGTAGGTGTGCTCCGGGGCGAGGCGGTAGTCCACCGCCACAACCGGGAACCCGGTGAGCACCGCGATACGGCGTACCGAGGAGTCGTGGGTCTCCAGGTTGCCCATGAGCCAGCCACCGCCGTGCATGTAGAGCACCGCCGGGGTCTCCTGGCCGCGCTCCGCCTCCGGGCGGGGGTCGTAGAGGCGAACCTGAAACTCCTCGACCTGGAAGTCGGTGGTTGTCGGTTCCTTCTCTTCGTGGAGCGGGTTGGCGTGGGCCGAGGCTACGTAGTTCTCACGCACCTGCGGGATGGGGAAGTTATGGAAGGACTTCGCCCCACCATCGCGGAATGGCTTCAGCGCCTTCCACGCATCCTCAGCGACGGGGCGCCCGGAGTATTCGTCGTGCAGAGTGTGCATTGTGAAACTGCCTCCTAGACCAGCTCGTAGTCGTTGAGCTCGAGCTTGTCGGTGAGCTCGTAGTACTCGGCGACGTTGCCGGACCAGTTGTTGATAACGCGGCCTTCCTCGTTCTTGTACCAGGAGGAGCAGTCAGCGGAGAACGCAGATTCCTCAAGCTCCTTCTGGATGCGGGTGTTGAACTCGTCGATGACGTTCTTCTTCACGTCCAGGGCTGCCTCCGGGTTCTCGCGCAGGTACGCAACGGCCTGGGAGATATAGCGGTCCTGTGCCTCGAGCATGGCCACCACGGAGTGGTGGTTGAGGTTGGTGTTCGGGCCGTAGAGCATGAAGAAGTTCGGGAAGCCATCCACGGTCATGCCCAGGTAAGCCTCCGGGGAGTTGCCCCAGCGCTCGCGCAGGTCGATGCCGTCGCGGCCAGCAATCGGCAGGTCACCCTGGAACTCCTGGGAGTAGAAGCCGGTGGCGTAGATGACGACGTCGAAGTCGTGCTCGGCACCGTCATCGGTGCGGATGCCGGTCTCGGTGAACTTCTCGATGCCAGCGGTGATGAGCTCTACGTTGTCGCGGTTGAAGGTGGGGTAGAAGTTATCGGAGCGCAGGATGCGCTTGCAGCCGAAGGCGAAGTTCGGGGTGAGCTTCTCCACCAGCTCCGGGTCGTTGACCTGGGAGCGCAGGTGCTCCATGGCCTGCTCAACACCCTCTGCAGCGGAATCGGTGCCCTTGCGGGTGCGGTCGAAGCCTTCCTCGCGAACCTCGTGGATCTCCTGGCGGATAGCGCGGTAGGAATCCGGGTTCTCCTTGAACTCCTTGAGCTCTTCCTCGGTGAAGATGACCTGGTTGCGCGGCAGGATGTAGTTAGCGGAGCGCTGGAACACGGAGAGCTTCTCCGCAACCTCGGCGACCTCCGGAACCAGCTGAACTGCAGAAGCAGCGTTGCCGATGACGGCAACCTTCTTGCCGGCCAGGTCAACGTCGTGGTTCCATTCAGCGGAGTGGAACTGCACGCCCTGGAAGGCCTCGCGGTTCGGGAAGTTCGGGATCTTCGGCTTGGAGAGCTGGCCCCACGCGCCGACGAAGACGCGGCCGTAGTAGGTCTCGCCGTTAGCCTCGATCTCCCATGCCTTGAGGTCTTCCTTCCACTCGGCGTTGGTGATGCGGTGGTTGAACTTGATGTGATCGTAGAGGTTGAATTCCTCAGCGAGAGCCTTGAGGTAGCCCTGCATCTCGTCCTGACCGGCGAACATGCGGGACACGCCGAGGTTGAGGAAGTAGGAGTAGCAGTAGATCAGAGCCTGGGTATCGCAAGCAGCGCCCGGGTAGGTGTTGTCGCGCCAGACGCCGCCGACCTCATCGGCAGCCTCGAGGATGAGGAAGTCCTTCTGCTCGTCGCGGACCAGCTGGGCGCCCATGCCCAGTCCGCCGTAGCCGGTGCCGAGGATGATGCAATCGTAGATCTTCATGGTGATGTGTCTCCTTTAAGACGATGGTGGTTCGGATTAGTTTGCGCGGATGGCTTCGGCCAGGACCTGGAGGCCGTCGCGCAGGGTGGACTCGTTGATGACCAGCGGCGGCAGGAGGCGGATGACGTTGCCGTCCAGGCCGCAGGTGAGGATGAGCACGCCCTGCTCGCGGCAGGTCTTGGCCACCTTGGCGGTGAGGTCAGCGTTCGGCTGGTTGTTGTCATCGACCAGCTCGATGGCGATCATGGCGCCGCGGCCGCGGACCTCGGCGACGGTGGTGAGCTCAAGCAGCGGCTCCAGCTCCTCGCGGATGATGGCCTCGATCTCGCGGGCGCGGGAAGCCAGATCCAACTCCTCCATCTCCTCGAAGGCTGCCAGGGAAGCAGCACAGGCCACCGGGTTACCGGCGTAGGTGCCGCCCAGGGAGCCCGGGTCCGGGGCATCCATGATCTCGGCGCGGCCGGTCACAGCGGACAGCGGCATGCCGCCGCCCACGCCCTTGGCGGTGGTGATGAGGTCCGGGATGATGCCCTCGTCATCGCAGGCGAACCAGGAACCAGTGCGGCAGATGCCGGCCTGGATCTCATCGGCAATGAAGACGACGCCATTGTCGGTGCACCATTCCTGCAGTGCCGGGAGGAAGCCCTTGGCCGGCTCGACGAAGCCGCCCTCGCCCTGCACCGGCTCGATGATGACGGCAGCCAGCTCCTCGGTGCCGACGTACTGCTCGATGTAGCGCAGGGTGCGCGCTGCAGCCTTCTTGCCGTCGAGGCCGTCGCGCAGCGGGTAGGACATCGGCGCGCGGTAGATATCAGCGGCCAGGGTGCCAAAGCCCTGCTTGTAGGGCTTGTTCTTGGCGGTCATGGTCATGGTGAGGTTGGTGCGGCCGTGGAAGGCGCCGTCGAAGACCACAACGCGGTTCTTGCCGGTGTAGCGGCGAGTGATCTTGATGGCGTTCTCCACTGCCTCAGCGCCGGTGGAGAAGAGGCAGGTCTTCTTCTCGTGGGTGCCCGGGGTCAGCTCGTTGAGCTTCTTGCAGACATCAATGAAGCCCTGGTACGGAGCGTTGAGGAAGCAGGTGTGGGTGAGGTGGCTGGCGGCCTCGGCGACGGCCTTGGCAACGCGCTGGTTGGAAGCGCCGACGGAGGTCACGGCGATGCCGGATGCGAAGTCGACGATGGTGTTGCCGTCGACGTCGACAAGCACGCCACCGTCACCGTCGGTGATGTAGGAGGGGTAGCCCGGGATGACGCCAGCGGCGACGTCTGCTTCACGGGCGGCATTCAGCTCCTGGCTGTGGGGGCCAGGGATTGCGGTGGAGACATTCCGCTCCTGGGGGAGGCGGTGCTTGAGATCCTGCATGCTGTCTGCTCCTTAATACTCGGAATTTTTTTATGACGTGGGTCATTCTGGCGGCTAGACTTCCGAAGGGCCATAGACAATCTGGTGAAAGAATGGTGAGAAATTGTCCACATTGGATAAGGGGGTAGCTGCCGGGCTGGAAGAGGGAAACGTTTCTCTCAGATGGTTGGCTAGCCAACCCGATCTGGGGATTGACGTGCTGCACGATTGTGGGCGGCCGTTTTCCGTTATGCACCCCTGTGAACTGCGCGATCCCCGCGAGTTTGTGGGCTCGGGGGCCGTCATCCTGCTCACTGGTATGGCCTTTGAGGGGCAACCCGATCAGCTAGTGGAGTACGTTCGCAGGGTGGCAGAGGGGGGAGTGACGGGGGTGGGCTTCGGCGTTGGTTTAGCCTTCGCTGAGGTCCCACCCGGCATGGTGGAGGCCGCCCGGGGCTGCGATATTTCACTCTTCACGGTGGCGCGGCGCGTGCCTTTCGTCTCGGTGCTCGCGCGTTTGCACGACGAGTTGCAGCGCCAGCGGGAGGAAGGCTTGGAGCTCTTCATTGCTCAGCAGGGCGCGCTCAACGACGCCGCCGTGTCCGGCCTCGACGCCCTCGTGGATAAAACCAGCCGCCTGCTGGGCGCGCATACCTGCCTAGTGGATAAGGATGGGCGGGTTTTCGCGCAGTCGAGCCACCCCGGGCTCCCGCCGGTGGAGTGGGGCCCGGTAATCACGGATACCCGCGCCCAGAATTTCTATGCCGCGCGCCGCGTGGGCGGGTGGAATGTCTTGGCCCAGCGCTTGGCCGATCACGGTGCGCGCTCCTTCGGGCTGCTGGCGGTGGCGCGTGAGAGTTTCGGTGTGAACGAGCGCGCGCTGCTCAAGCAGGCCGCCGGCCTGGCGGAGCTTACCGTGAAGCGCCCGCAGGAATTACGGCGCACCCAAAACGAACTCAACTCCATGGCGATGGCCATTCAGTTGGGTATGGACCAGCCGGAGGATCCCATGCGCCGCATCTTCCGGCTCGTGGGTGATGCGCAGGGCCGCGTGCGTCCGGTCTTGGTGAAATCGGAGGGCGAGCGCGCCCACCAGCGCTTCCTCCACGCCTTGGACGCCCGCCTGCAGGATCACGGGCGCTTGCTTTTCGAATACACGCTGGATAAATCCTCTAGCCTCCTGCTTTTCAGAGGAAGCCGCACAATGAAGAACCTGCAGGACTTGTTGCGCGATATCCGCGGTAGCAAGCGCATCGTCGTGGGCCAGCCCATGCCGTGGGCCGAGCTGGGCGTGGGCATTGTCCGCGAACTAGAGTCCTTCGCTTTCGGGCTTCAGCCCGGGATGTTGGCGGGGCCAGAATCGCGGACGTTGAGCTGGACTAGGGATCCCAGGGTCAAGGGCGCGGTGCACAACCGGGCCGAAGAAACCTGGGGCAAGGTGCGCGCTCACGACGCGGAGCACGGCACCGAGTTGGCGGAAACCCTGGAGGTCTACCTGCGTGCGGGCGGGCATGTGAGCCGAACCGCTGAGGAGCTTCAATCACACCGGCACACCGTGCGCAAGCGCATCGCGGACTTGGAGGATCTCCTCGAGGTGGACCTCAAGGACCCGCTCGTGGCGGCGGAGCTACTGATTCTCGGAGTGAGTGTTACGGACTGAAGCCCTAAGAGTCGATGCTGAGTAAGAGGAGTTCCGCACGGGTGACGGGATTGCCCAGGTCCACCCCGCAGAGGTTTTCTACCTTGTCTAGCCGGGCGCGCACCGTGTGGCGGTGAACGCCCAGCTCCGCCGCAGCGGTGGCCAAGTTGGCGTTGCCCACGAGGAAGGCGCGCAAGGTAGCGAGCAGCTCGGTGTTGTGCTGCGCGTCGTGGGCGGCCAAGCGGCTGACCGTGGCCGCGCGCCGGGCGCCGAGGGCCTCCGAGACGCCGGGTTCCACCAGCCAGGTAGGCGCAGCAGAATCAAAGGCCGCTACGGTGCCAAGGGGCAGGCTGCGCGCATGGCTTTGAAGAGAAGACAGCAGTGCTGGGTTCAGCTCCTGCCACGCAACACCCCGAAGGGCGGAGACGCGAAGGTAGCGCGACTGTTTCTTGAACAGGTGTGAGGTTGCGGTTCCCGGAGGAAGCATGAGAAGTGCAGAATCCTGTTCCGGGCGGACGAAGCTGTGCGGCTCGGTCTTGCCGATCTCACTCACTGTGCGCGCGAGGCGTGAGGGGGTCGAGGCTGTGAGGTAGAGGATGTCCACGAGGTCGTGGCTATCAATCAAGTGAAAGGCCGCGTGCAGGGCGGGGGAGTCAACGCCGGCGAGCTGGGCATCAAGCGCTAGCGCCCCGAGAATAGCGTGGTTGTTGCCATCGGGGTGATCAAGCAGCAGGCTGGCCAGACCCGATAGATGCCGGATGAGCGCGCGCGAATAGGAATCGAACTTCTCCGAGCGCCTGGCGGCGACGGCCCAACGCCGGCCCGCGGAGCCGAAGGGGTTGGTGATGGGGGCGCCCGTGCTTGTCGACGTCCCCGTACCCCGCCCTGCCTGTTCCGCGGCCTCCACCGCGGCGTCGGCCGCACTGAGCCGGCCGCGATCGCTGCGGCTGAGCACCGCTCCGGAGGAACTAGCTACCGCTACAGCGGCGCTGAGTTGATTGCTCGCTTCATCGATGAGCGCTTGGATGCCCGACACAGCTGCGTGATTGAGGCGCTCTTGTTGGCGGTGGAAGGTGAAGTGCGCATTGTTTTCGAGGCGCGCTTGTTCCTGGGCTACCGCAGTAGTGATGGACACGAAGCGGGTGGCGCGCGGAATCTCAAAAAGGGTGAGGTGGTGCTGGGAACAAGCACGGGTCAGCACGGGTGGTACCTCGGCGAAGGCGAGTCCGGTACCGAAACCAATGCCGTGTACCCCGGCTGCGGCGAGGGCGGCGGCATAGTGCTCGAAGCCTTCCGGGTCGTCGCGGAAAACGAGCCCCAGAGTGAGCATGAGCGCGCCGGGGGAAGTGAACTCGGTGGGGTCCGCGAGCTCTGAAGCGTGGATGGTGCTGAACGCGGGTTTGCCCTCAATGAGCGGGCGCAGGTTCAGCGAGTGCTGGTTGGTGAGCCAGCGGAAGGAAATCTCACTCATGGTGGACAGGCTACACAGTTGTGGGCTCAAAATTTATACACCCTGTCGATAGTGCCGCAAGGGTGGTAGGGGCCACACTAAGTGGCATCCTATTCATCCCAACACAAAAGGAAGACCATGCAGGAACTTCAGTACCACATTGAGCAGTCCCGCCACCTGGGCCAGCAGGTCCCGGGTCCGAAGAGCGCCGCCCTGGATGAGCGTCGCAAGAATGCCCTTCCCGCGGGCATGGCGCCCTCGCTTCCGGGCTACGTGGTGGACGCGGATGGCGGCATTCTTGCCGATGCTGACGGCAACCGCTTCATCGACCTTGCCTCCGGCATCGCCGTGACTTCTGCCGGCGCTTCTAACCCGGCCGTCGTGGCCGCGGTGCAGGAAGCTGTTGCACACTTCACCCACACCTCCTTCACCATTTCCCCGTACGAGTCCTACGTGGCCGTGGCAGAAAAACTCAACGAGGTCACCCCGGGTGATCACCCGAAAAAGACCGCGCTGTTCAACTCCGGCGCAGAGGCCGTTGAGAACGCCGTGAAGATTGCCCGTAACTACACCGGCAAGCGCGGCGTTGTCGTCATGGACCGCGCCTTCCATGGACGCACCAACCTGACCATGGCGATGACCGCCAAGCAGTCGCCCTACAAGAATGGCTTCGGTCCCTTCGCGCCGGAGATCTACCGCGCCCCGATGTCCTACCCGCTGCGTGACGGCCTGAGCGGCGCCGAGGCTGCCAAGAAGACCATCACCATGATTGAGCAGGAAGTCGGCGCAGCCAACCTGGCCTGCGTTGTCGCTGAGCCGATCCAGGGCGAGGGCGGTTTCGTCGTCCCTGCCGAGGGCTACCTCACAGCAATCCAGAAGTGGTGCAACGACAACGACGTGGTCTTCATCGTCGACGAGATCCAGGCAGGCATGATGCGCACCGGTACTTGGTTCGCCTCCGATCATGAGGGCATCGTTCCGGACATGGTGACCATCGCGAAGGGCATTGCCTCCGGCATGCCGCTGTCAGCGGTGACCGGCCGTGCGGAGATCATGGATGCTCCGCAGCCGGGCGGCCTGGGCGGTACCTACACGGGTAACCCGGTGGCTTGTGCTGCTGCGCTGGCAACCTTCAAGGAGTTCGAGGAGAAGGACTTCGGTGCACGTGCCCAGAACCTGGAGAAGATTGCCCGTGAGGAGCTGGAACCCATCCTGGGCGATGAGCGCGTAGCAGAGTTCCGCGGCCGCGGCGCCATGCTTGCCCTCGAATTCGTCACCGCTGAGGGCGAGCCGGATTCCGAGCTGGTGCACAAGATTGCCGACGCCGCCAAGGCCGAGGGCGTGCTCATCCTCACCTGCGGCCTCGACCACAACGTCATCCGCTTCCTGCCTTCCCTGGCTATCCCGGAGGACCTGTGGCGTGAGGCGCTGCAGGTCGTCGTCAAGCAGTTCAACGAGTACAAGTAGTTCACTCTTTCGCTCACCCGGTTCTTTCCGGGTGAGCTCCTGTTTTATTAGTCCTTAGTTATCGGAGAAGTCTTTGTCCAACAACATTTCTGTGCCGCAGAAGGATGAGTCCACGGCGGAGTTCAAACCCGCGCTGTCCTTCGTGCAGGGCATCGCCCTCATCTTCGGCACCAACATCGGTGCTGGTGTCCTCTCTATTCCTTATGCTGCCCGCAACGGAGGGTTCCTCGCACTCGTTATCGCTTTGCTGATAGCAGGCACCCTCACGACCATTTCCATGCTGTACGTGGCGGAGACAGCCATGCGCACCAAGGCGCCGCTGCAGGTTTCCGGATTGGCGGAGCATTACCTGGGGCAGTGGGGCCGCTGGTTGGTTTTCGTGGCCATCATCGTCAACGGCATCGGTGCGCTGATTGCCTATGCTGCTGGTTCGGGTGACTTGATCAACAACATCTTCGGGTTGCCGCCGCTTCTGGGCACGTTAATCTTCTTTGGGTTTGGCTCATGGGTGATGTACCGCGGTCTGCACACCACTGGTGCCACTGAGGGGGCCATCACTGCCGGTATGGCGATCATTATCGCGGTGCTGTGTGGATGGACAATCCTGGGACCGGGTATCAAGGCTGAGAACCTGCTGGTTCTTCATCCCTTCTTCATTGTCCCGATTCTGAACCTCGCGGTGTTCTCCTTCCTGGCACAGTACGTGGTTCCGGAACTGGTGCAGGGCATGGACCCAGCCAAGCCACAGCAGACCGCGCGGGCAATTGTGCTCGGCATGGTGGTGACGGGCTTTACCTTGGCGTTGGTTCCTTTTGCCGCCCTTGGTCTGCTTGGCATGGAGGTCACCGAGGTGGTGACCATTGCCTGGGGTGAGGCACTGGGTCCGGTGGCCTACTACTTGGCCAATATCTTTGCGCTGGCGGCCATGCTGACGTCGTTCTTGGCGATTGGTTTTACCACCATGCGCAACGTCCTCGACATCTTCCACTGGGAAGGCGTGAAGGGACAGCGCATCGTGGCAGTGGCGCTGACGGTTGTTCCGCCATTGGTGATTTCCATTGCTGGCCTCGGCGGTTTCGTTGCGGCATTGTCCTATGCCGGTGGCTTCGCAGGCGCCATCATGTCCGTCATCCCGGTGATGCTGCTGCACGCCTCCCGTAAGAAGGGCGACCGCGACCCGGGCTGGAACGTGGGCGGACTCGCTCACCCGGTAATCCAAGGAACCATCATCGTGGTTTATGTCTTGGCCTTCATCTACTCGATCATTTCCATCCTCGGGTTGGTGCCGGCAGGCTGGGCTTAGAGCCAGCTTTAGATGCGGCACTTTTAGACGCGACGAACTCGCCTAGTTGCCAAAGTTCGGGCCAGATCTTGAGTCAGGAGCGAGGGTTTTGGCAGAACGGGCAGTTTCGGCCCGGACCTGGTTCCAGATCGCGCCGAAAACACGAAAAGGCTGGGCTGCTCCCCGTATCAAGGAGCGGCCCAGCCTTTCGGCGTGCGGCCTAGGTTTGCAACCTGGGTTATGGCCTAGAAGATGCCGTGCTTATGAAGCGCCTCGTCATCGGAGGGGACCTCAGAAATGGCATCCCACATTTCGACGAGCTTGCCGTCCTCGACGCGCCACAGCTCGCAATAGGAATGGCGCGCACCAGCGATGCTGCCTTCGGAATGGGTCAGAACGAACTGTCCTTGTGCAACTGTGCGGTGGATGCGCTCATACTCCAGACCTTCGCCATCTTCCTGCAGCTTGGTGAGGAAATCGACGCAGTTTTGGGCGCCGTCGGCGATATCAGGGGAATGCTGGGCAAATTGATCATCGCGGGTGTTGTCGATGAAACCGGAGTAGTCACCGCCGATGAGAGAGCGGGTGAAGAACTCGATGACGAACTCTCGGTTCTGCTCGGTGAGGCTCTCATCACCGATCTCGGTAGCGCCATCGAGCTGCGTGCGGCCGCTTGCGTTCGGTTCCGCAAGGGGAACGAGGTTGTCCCAGTGCTCGACAATCTTGTCGCCCTCGACGCGGTAGATATCGAAACCAACGAACGGCTCATCCTCGATGCCGTCGAAGCGACCATGTAAAGCGACGAGGCCGTTGGCTTCGTCGGCAATCACCCGGGCGTTGGTGTACTTCAGACCCTCGCCCAGATCCGTGACAAACTTCTTGAGGCCTTCTGCATCATTAGCGATGAGGGGAGAGTGCTCCACGAAGTTGTCGGCGAAGTGCTTGTCCAGGACGGAGGTATCGTGGCCGTCGAAAAGCGCGGTGTGGACCTCGAGAACGAAGTTTCCTAGTGACGTCATGGGATCTCCTTAGTTGGCCACGAAGTAGGTGCGCTTGTTGACGAACTCATCCATGCCATAGGGGCCGAGCTCGCGGCCGTAACCGGAGTTCTTCACGCCACCGAAGGGGACTTCGGCGCCCTCCGCCGCGTAGGTGTTGACGTTGGACATGCCGACCTCCAGGCGCTGGGCAATCTTCTCGGCGCGCTCGACGTCCTTGGAGAAGACGCAACCGCCCAGGCCGTACTGGGTGTCGTTGGCCAGCTCCAGCGCCTCTTCGTCGCTGCTGACCTTGAACACGGTGGCCACCGGGCCGAAGAGCTCTTCGTAGTAGACATCAGAGCCAACCGGAACATCGGTCAGCACGGCGGGGCTGAAGTAGGAAGACTTCTCATCGACGAGCTCGCCGCCGACGTGCAGAGTGGCGCCGGCCGCCACGGTGCGGTCGATCTGATCCTTGAGGTTTTCTGCCGCGCTGCGCGAAGACAACGGGGTGTAGACAGTTTCGGAAGCCTCCTGCGGGGTACCCGGCTTCATGGCCTTCGCGAGCTCGACCAGCTCAGCGACGAACTCGTCGTAGATATCCTCCATCACGATCAGGCGCTTGTTGGAGTTGCACGCCTGGCCGGTGTTGTACATGCGGGTCTCCCACGCATCCTTGGCTGCCTGCTTGACGTCATCGGTGTCAAGGATGACATAAGGATCGGATCCACCGAGCTCCAGTACTGCCTTCTTGAGGTTCTTCGCAGCCAGGGAGCCTACCGCAGCACCAGCGCGCTCGGAGCCGGTGAGGGACACGCCTCGCAGCTCCTTGTGCTCGATGATCTTCTCTGCCTGCTCATGGGTTGCGAAGACGTTGGTGTAGACGCCCTTGGGAACACCGGCGTCATCCATGATCTTCTGGATGGCAAGCGCGGAGCGCGGGCAGATGGTGGCGTGCTTCAAGACGATGGTGTTGCCCAGCATCAGGTTCGGGGCAGCGAAGCGCGCGACCTGGTAGTAAGGGAAGTTCCACGGCATGATGCCCAGCAGAGCGCCGATGGGGAGGCGCTGGATGTATCCCTTGCCGTCCATCTCGACCGGGATTTCCTCGTCGGCAGCAAACTTGGGGCCATTGTCGGCGTAGTAAGCAAAGATGGCACCGCTGAATTCGGCTTCCTCGAGGCCCTCGGAGATCGGCTTGCCCATTTCGGTAGCGATGATCTCTGCGAGCTCATCCTTGCGCTCTTCGAAGAGCTCGGCAACGCGCGTGACTACCTTGGCGCGCTCCTCGATCGGGGTCTCGCGCCAGCTGAGGAATGCCTCGTGCGCGGAGTCGACAGCGGCCAGGACCTCCTGGTCAGTAGCGTGATCAAAAGTCTCGAGAACCTCACCGGTAGCGGGGTTTTCTACGCGAAATCCGGACATTGCTTCATCCTCCAATGATTGAAGTGTGTATGGTTGCGTCCCATTATGGGGTTGTATGTGACTTATTGCAAGGTCCTTGCGTTTTATGTCATTTGTCTCAGTATGGGCTTATGGGGCACTTGGGCTGAGGGGGTGAAAGGAGGAGGCCACCTAGCCCCGCCAAGGTTGAATCCCCGCGCGGCGCCAGGCTTCCAAGAACTGGGTGGTTTCTGCTTCATCGGTGATGGACACGCGCACACCCTCATCGAGGTAGCGGCGGATGACCACGCCTTCATCGAGCATTTTCGTCTCCACCTCTTCGGCATCTGGGCGCGGCAGCCAGACGAAATTGCCATAGGACTTCTCGGCTCCCAGTTCTGCGCAGACGCGGTCGCGTTGTGCTTTGGTGATCTCGACGGCGTCGTCAAGCTCGTCGTGGCGCTTGAGCACCTCCACGGCGGCAGTTTCTGCCATGGCGGTCACCGTCAGCGGTAGGGAGAGCAGCCGCAGCGCGTTGATGATCTCTTCGCCTGCCACCGCGTAGCCCACGCGCATGCCGGCCAAACCCCAGGCCTTGGAGAAGGTGCGCACGCCCAGCAGGTTGGGGTAGCGCTGGTATTCCTCCACCGAATCCGGGGTATCGGGTGCGTCGTTGTATTCCCAGTAAGCCTCATCCAACAGCACGACGACGTCCTTGGGTACCTGGTCCATGAAGGCGCGGAATTCACCGCGCGTGATGACGGTGCCCGTCGGGTTATTGGGGTTGCACAGGATGATGAGCTTGGTCTTCTCCGTCAGAGCGGCGAGGACTGCCTCCAAGTCGACGCGGTAATCCTCCGTGAGAGGGACCAGGATCGGTTCCGCGCCGGCCATACGCACGTAGAGGGGGTAGGCCTCGAAGCTGCGCCAGGGCACGATGACCTCATCGCCGGTCTGACAAGAAGCCAAGATGGTGGCCTGCAGGATGGGCGTGGAACCCGCGGAGACGAAGATATTATCTGCTGGGACTCCTAGGTAATTGCACAAGGCATTGGTGAGTTCCAGGCTGCCGGGCTGCTGGTAGCGGTTGGTGGTGCGGGCGGCGTCGGCAACCGCGGCAATGATGTCCTCGGCAGGCGGGAAGGGGACCTCATTGGAGGAGAGTTTCAAGGCATTGGGGAAATCCTTGCCTACCTTGTACTCGGGGAAGCTTGAGAGATCACTACGAAGCATAATCACGTCCTTTCTAAATCATGTCCCAGATGGTCACGGCCATAATCAGCAGGCCCATGCCGAAGACGAAGTAGTTCCACGGGTCATTGCGGAAGTTCTTGTACACGTCCAACTTCTTGAACATGTACACCGGAACCAGGTAAACGATGAACGCCACGAAGACACCGGAGACAACCGAAATCATGGAAATGATGGAGGGGTTGAAGATCGCCACGAGCGTGGTGCACACGAAGGCGATGAGATAAATGATGTTGAGCAGCGTGCGGTGCGAGACCTTCTCCGCCAGCTTCGGCGCGGCGTTCTTCAGCAGGTACTCCGTGCCTTCTTCTGTACCGAGCATGTGGCCGAAGTAGGAGGAGACGATGGCGCAGATGACCACGATGGGGGCCATGTAAGCCATGAACGGAGTGCCAGTGACGTTGGCGAAGTAGGAGAGCACCGGGATGTTGTGCTCGAGGGCCTCATTCATGCCGTCGGCGCCGAGTGCGAGGACGCAGGACCATACAAAGAACATGGTGAAGACGACGAGCAGGATAGCGGTGTAGAACTCCGTGCGGGAAACGCGCTTTTCGGTCTTCTCGCCGTATTGCGGCTGCATGTCGATGGCGAACTGCGACAGCGCCGCCATGTGGGAGAAGGAGAAGACCAGCACCGGCAGGATGAGGAAGATGCCCTTGATGATGCCGCCGTAGCCATTCGAGCCGTCATCGAAATGGATGAAGCTCTGGAGGTCCCAGCGCGGGATGAGGTAGATGGAGGTGACGGCCAGGGCGATAATCAGCGGGTAGACCAGCACCTGTGCCAGCCAGATCATCGGCTTGCGGCCGATGGCGAAGGCACCGGTCATCACGCCCACGCAGAGCATGGCCAGCAGCCACCGGTCGAGCGACGGCCCACCCAGCTGGTTGACAATGAAGCTATCCACCGCGTTGGTGATGGAGACACCGTAGATGAGGACGGTGGAAAAGACCGTGATCCAGTACAGCACCGCGAAGACGATTCCTTGGCCTTTGCCCAGATACTGGGAGACCAACTCGAGGATGTCCTTGCCGTGGTCCTTTGTGGGCGCGCCCGCAACAATCCGCGCGTAGGTGCGGTGCGAAAAGTACACCAACGGGAAGATGAAAACCGTGGCAAAGACCAGCGGCCAGAACCCGAAACCGCCGGCATTCAGCGGCAAGAAAAGGATGCCAGCACCCACGGCGGTGCCGAAGAGCGTAATGATCCACGATGCAGTGGAGGCAGCGGGGCGCTGCTTGGCGACGACCCCATCGCCCACAATGTGCTCGCCCTCCTTCAGCTGGCTAGCGGGTACGGCATTCGAAGTTGGAGGAGTATGTGTCGTGCTCATGGTGAGCCTCCTTTAGCTGGTGGACGTTTCGCTGGTGTGCACAACAGCGGAGGGTGGGATAGGCAGGGAATGGGCCTGGTCGGTGATGACGTTGAGGAGCGCTGGTACGCCGTCCTCGGCGATGGCGCGCAGAGCGCGGGCCACGGCCTCCGGTACCTGAGCGTCATCAGTGATGAGCTCGCCGTGGGCGCCGAAGCCGCGGGCAACCGCCGCGAAATCCGGGTTGACAAGCTGCGTGCCGGAAACGCGGTCGGGGAAGTGCTTCTTCTGGTGATCGCGGATGGTTCCGAACTCGCCATTGGACATGACGATGATGAGAAAAGGCGCGCCGTATTGCAGCGCGGTGGCCAGTTCTTGGCCGTTCATGAGGTATTCGCCGTCCCCGGCAACGGTCACGACGGTGCGCTCCGGGAACTGCAGTTTGGTGGCCACTGCGGCCGGGATGGAATAGCCCATCGAGCCGTTGCGCACGCTGAACTGCGAGGGATAGACCTGCGAGCGCAGGAACTGCTGGGCCCAGATGCAGTGGTTGCCGGCGCCGAAGGTGTAGATGGAATCCGTCGGCAGTTGCTCGTGCAGCGCGGCGAAGACGGCCTCCATGTGGGCCGTGCCCTCCTTGCCCGGGCGGTAGTCCGCGGGCTCGGGGAGGGCGGCGAAGTCGAGGTGGTTCGCGTGCGCGGTATCAAACCACTCGCCGCGCTTGTCCTTGCCCTCGACGCTCAGGCGGTCCAGGGTGTGAGCGAAGGCCACGGGGCTCGCCACGATGTGTTCTACCAGCGCCACCGAGTGGCCGCGCAGGCTGGTATCGGGGTTGATGGCGATGTTGCGTGCCTGCGGTGATTGGCGCAAGGTGTAACCGTCGGTAGGAACATCACCGAGAACGGCACCGATTTCGATGACGAGGGAGGCAGCTTCCAAAAGTTGCGCCGCGCGTGGGTCGCGCCCATAGCCGAGCCAGCCGGCGTTGGCGGGGGAGTCGAAAGGCACGCGGTCAGCGGCGCGGAAGTCTTGAATGATCGGGATGCGGTGCTCTTCGGCGAAGCGAGTGATTTTCTCCGCGGCCTCCGGGGTCCAGCGCGGGCCGCCGGCGAAAATGAGTGGCCGCTCTGCGCGGCTCAGCTCGCGGGAGAGGAGGTCCAGGTGCTCGTCGGAAAGCGCGCCTTCCGACACCGGGATGGGTGGGTGGATGCTGCCGGTGAACTCCTGGTGGAGAATATCCTCCGGCAGGCCCACGATGACGGGGCCGGGGCGGCCCTGCTGGGCTTGGAAGAAGGCTTCGGCCACGACGCGGGAGGCGCGCGACGGATCGTCGAGGACAAAGACCTGCTTGGCCTGGGTGCCGAACCACGCCTTGGGGTCGAATTCTTGGAAGGACTCGCGGTCGCGGTCCGAGGTGGGGATGAGGCCCACGAAGAGGACGAGTGGTGTGGCATCCTGCCAGGCGGTGTGGATGCCCACGTAGGCGTTGGCTGCGCCGGGGCCGCGCGTCACCATGGCGACGCCGGGCTGTCCGGTGGCTTTGCCGTGGGCTTCGGCCATGTAGGTGGCACCGCCTTCGTGGCGGGTGACGATGGCCTTCACGGGGGAATCGTAGAGGCCGTCGAGCACGGGCAGGAAGCTTTCACCGGGCACAAGGAATGCGCGGGTGACGTTGTGCGCGGCGAGGGATTCGGCAATGGCGGCGCCGACGTGTGACATGGAAACCTCCCTGGAGTTGTTGTGGTAGCGGTCTCATTATTCTTTGCTGATGTCATGTTGTCTAATGCCTAGAAAGTTGGAAACCCATGCCCCAAAGGCATGCTTAGTGGTAGAAGTAGGGGAATGGACATGGTGAAGGCCAAATATTTCCTTGCGGTCGCCGAAGCCGGCACGGTGACTGCCGCAGCGGAGCGCCTTGGAATAACCCAGCCGGCGCTGAGTCGGCAGCTGCGGCGCTTTGAAAAGGAGCTGGACCTGGAGCTTTTTGTTCGGGCCGGTTCCGCACTGGCGCTCAGCGACGCGGCACACGCCCTCATTCCGACGTGCCGCCGCCTCCTCGCCGAATCCGCGCGCGCCGGGCAGGCGGTGGAGGCACTCCGCGCGGGCAGTATCCCGGCGCTGCGCGTGGCTGCTACGCCGACGACGATTTCGACGCTTCTCGCTCCCTTTATTGAGGCCGCTGGTTCGACTATCCCTCTGCTCACAACGACCCCGGTTACACACTACGACGTCTTCGACGCGCTGGAAGGTTCCGCCGACGTGGTGATTGCTACCATCCCGCCGGGCAATGACGTGGCCTCATTGGCGTTGGGCACGATTCCGGTGCGCGCCTGGGTGCTGCCGACGCACCCATTGGCGCTGGAGTGCGCGGGTTCGACCAGCGTGGAGGTTAAACGGTTATTGCAAGAAAAGGTGGCTCTGCCTTCGCGGCGCAGCGTGTCCCGCGGGGTGGTGGATTCTTTCGTGGGTACGGCTGGCTGTGCGTTGGGCTCGCACGTCGAGTGCGATGACACCGCAACTTTGAGTGCTTTGGCCCGCTCGGGCCGAGCCGTGGCTCTGATGACGGAGCTGCAGCCGCCGCGGCTGGTGGGCTTCGACGTGGTCGATGGTGAGCGCGCTCTGGGCGGTGTGCCGCTGGTGGCGGCGTGGTCCCCGGGGCACTTCGCGGGGCAGGAAATTGCGCAGATTGCTGAGCGCTTCCGTAGTTTTATTGCGGGGTCGCTTCGCTGAGATGGTTTTCTTAGTGCTGGGCGCTTCGTTTCGCAGTGGATAACTGCCCCAGTTGCCAAACTTCTGGGCAGATCCTGAATCAGAAGCGATAACTTTGGCAGCAATGGCAGTTGCTCAGCACTCAGTGGTGAACCGTGTTACCTTGGAGCTTAACGGGGGAAATGACATGAAACACGGCATTGTGCGCGATCTGTCTAAAGGTGCGCTTGCAACTCGCGTGCGCCGAGGAGAGGTAACGCGACTGGCCAAGGGGCTCTATGTCTGGGGCAGGCCCGAGCCATTAGAACTATTGAAGCTGTTACAGGAGCACCGGCCATTCCTTAAGGCGACAGGAACAACGGCTGCGCAGGTGCTCCTTGGCGAGCCTGTCACTTTTCCGCTGAGGCTAGCCAGCGTGGAGAGAATGCCGGCATCAACTTTTTATGTGCACTCGCGGGTGAGCATCGAAAGTTTTGTTACCTCGTCTGGGATCCGGATTCTTAATCCTCTTGTCGCTATGAAGTCAGTTAGTCCTGAACTGGGGATTCGCGTGTTTGAGTCCATCTATTCCTCGAAGGCAGGACGTGCTCGCTTGGATAGTCACCGCGAAGCGCTCAAAGTTGTCCCCGTTGCCAGTCAGCGCATGCTGGAGCAAGCTGCGTTGTTCACAGATTCTGGTGCGGAGGTCAAGGTGGCAAGAGGCTTGAAAAGGCGCGGGCTCAAGGTCGAGTGCAACGTTGTTATCGGTCACTACACTTGGGACATCGTGCTCCCAGAGCTCAAGGTCGCGGTAGAAATCAACGGGATGAAATTCCATTCCCAGCAAGCGTCATGGTTGCGGGACCATTGGAAGAACAACGAGGGCGCACTGATTGGGTGGTTAACGCTGCGCTACACAGGTCATTGCGTGGCTCATCATCTGGACTATGTCATCGACCAGATAGCCAATGCCAGGAATCCGGACTTTGAGAAGCGCTACTTCAAATTCATTGGTTTCTGGCATGAGGGCGTGCTGCCTCCTAAACCAAAACCATGGGAGTACAACGAGCACTTGGGGTATTTGCCGCCTGTGCCGCCGGAACCGCCAGACTATCCAGAACCGCCCGACTTTCCGGAGCCCCCCCAACTGCCCTAGGTGACGAAGTTATTGCCAGATCTGAACCGGAGGCGAGAACTTTGGCAGGACGGGCAGTGTGAAGCGTGAGCCCGGCAGTTGAACCCGAAAGCGGGTCGCGGGCGCTAGGCAGCAACCAGCCCCTCAACAATGAGCGCTAAGGCCGCGCTGATGGCCACGATAAGAACGATGCGGTTGAGTACCTTGGCGTTGATGAAACGGTTAAGGTAGCCGGCGGCGATGAGGCCCACGATGGCTACCGGCAGGTAGGCCGCGGCGGCGGTGAGCTGTAGGCTAGTGATTTGCCCGCTCAAACCCAAGATTGCCAGCGAGATGGTGCAGCCGATGATGAAGGTGCCCGACAGCGTGCCGCGAATGCGGGCGGGGTCGTAGCCCTTGAGTACCAACGCCATGGGCGGGCCGCCGATGGACGTCGACGTGCCCAGAAACCCGGAAGCAGCGCCCGCGACAGCAATGTTGGCGGTGGTGCGCTTGGGAGACCAGCCGAGGCTGGACAAGGTCATGGCAAAGATGACGGCGCAGCCGATGAAAAGGGAGAGCCCGCGGTGGGAGAGGGAAGCAATCGCCCACGCACCCGCGAGTGAGCCGGGGATGCGCGCGATGGAGGAAATGGCCACAATGTCCCAGGACACCGCCGAGCGTGACTTGAGCATCGTGGTCGTTGAGATGACGAAGGCCAGCAGGAGGATGAGCGCGGGAACAAGCTCCGGCTTAATCAGCGCCAAGATCGGGGTGGCGATGGTGCCTAGGCCGAATCCGATGGTTCCTTGGCAAATTGTGCCCACGAGGATGAGCACGCCGATGAAGATATACAGCCAGCTGAACATTGCTCTACTATCTCATGACGGGGTTTAGGAGCGGACGGTGACCTTCTCGTTGTCTGCGATGTCCTCCAAGCGGTCGGCCGAGCACAGGCCCGCCACAATGACGGCGGAGCCGCCCGCAGCCAGCGGCTCGAGTACTGCGTGCTGGAAGGAAGCGCTGTCCGTCCAACCCTGTGAAAGCACGCGCTCAGCGCCCAACTCGGTGGGGAAAAGCTCCGGAAGCGGAGTGGTGGAACCGTAGAAGTGGTCGCCATAAAAGCGCACCGTGGGGCCGAAGTCGATGGTACCCAGTGGCAGTTCGCCGCCGCTTTCGACAACGCCGCGGCCAAAAGGATCCTGAGTGACCAGAACCGTGTCGACCAGTGGGGCCGATGCAGAGCCGGAGCCCGCGTCCGCCGCAGCCTTGAGGTAGGCCTCCGGAGAGGTGAAAACCACGGCGATATCGTCGGCGTGCGGCTGCGAGGCAGCCGCACCGTCGGTTATGTCGAAGGGGATGCCCGCGGCTAGTGCCCCAAGCGCAATGACCGCTGCCTGCCAGGACACTGGAAGGTCGATGAGGATTCGGGAATCGGTTCCGGGCTCGAGGTCGAGCTCTTCCAGCAGCATGTTGGCGATCTTGGAGGTCCAGTTCTCCAGCGTTTGCGCCGAGAAGTCCATGCGCGTGCCGTCAGTTTCGTTATAAACACTGAGCCGGGGAGCAGAGGCATCGGCGGACAGGAGATGCTGTAGGAGTTCCATGTCCGCCCATCGTAGGTGGCAGGCACTCGCCCCGCCACGACGCTCTTAATTCACGCAGCGCGGGCCATCGCCGCCCGCGTCGATCTCAGGCGAAACCTCCGCGGTACCAAAGTCATCGCCCGGGGTACCCACCTGCTGGGTGTCGCCGCCCTGGTTGGTCTCCGCGGTAGCCTCCTCTTCTTGTGCGGAGTCATCCTTCGGGCCGGAGTAGTCATCGGTAGCCACCACGATGAAGGTATCCGGCTCGAGCTCTTCGTTAGCCGTGACTGGCAGGCCGCCGAGCTGCTCAGCCAAGGCGTGGGCGCGCTCGTCGTTGGCATCGGCGGCAACAATCTGCGATTCGGTATACAGGCCCGACTGTGCGTTGGCCGTGCGCTCCACGGTGTAGCCCACGTTCTTCAACCACGCGCCGATTCCGCCGGCCATTCCGTCGACGGTGCCGGCGTTGAGGACGTGCAGGTTGAGGTTCTCAGCGACGGGCTTTTCGCCGTCTTCACCTTCCTGGTCGGCTGGGGCATCCTCAGACTTCTTTTCTTCCTCAGCCTTCTCCTGGGACTTGGCCAAATCATCCATGAAGCGGTGTACCTCCGCGGTATCGATGGTCACCACCGATTCGCCGTAGTCACCAACGCCGGTAATGGAGGTCACCGGGATCGTTGTAAACGTCACGTTGCCGCCAGCTAGCCCGGCCAGCTGGGTGACAAAGCCCATGATGTCCCAACCGTCGTCGATGACTACGGAGCGCTCAACGGCATCAGCAATCTTGTTGAGCTTGCCCGGAGAGGTCAACGTGCCCGAATCCAGCACCTTCGACGTCAGCGATGCCATGTAGGCCTGCTGGCGCACGATGCGGTCAAGGTCACCGCGCGGTAGCTCATAGCGCTGGCGCACGAAGGACAGGCCCTCGGAGCCCTGCAAGGTTTGGCGCCCAGCCGGGAATTTAGCGCCCGACATCGGATCATCGACGGCGTCGTTGAGGCAGACGTCGACGCCCCCGACGGCGTCGGTAAGCAGCACGAAGCCCAAGAGACCCACCTCAGCATAGTGGTCGACGTTGACATCGGTGAGCTTGTGCACCATCGAAATGAGACCAGCGCGGCCGGCCTCGGTGCTCTCCTTCTCCATCTCCTTTTCGGTATGGGGCGGCTTCTCACCAGCTGCTTCGGCTTCCGCGTTTTCCTGCTGCAGCTGTTCCATCTTGTCTGCTTTGTGCAGCGCAAAGACGGCGTTGATTTTGGTGTTTCCGAAGTCCTCGTCGTGGACATAAGTGTCGCGCGGGATGGATACTGCAGTAGCTCGCGAGCCATCATTCGGGATGCGGATCACCATGATGGTGTCGGTGTTTTCCTCGCCCTCATCCACACCGGCATGCAGGTCCGCCAGCTCCTGTTCGGAGAGGGGATTCCCCTTGGCATCGGTGCGCGAGTCCTTGCCCACGAGCAAGATATCGACCGCGCCATCGATGCCGTTGTCCTTAAAACCGCCCTGATTGCCGAGTGCCAGATTGGAGGCGGAGGAGATGTCATTTCCTAGCTTGCCCACGGTGAAGTAACCCACGCCGGAGAGCACGAGGACCACTGCGGATAGGAAGGCGACGACGGCCTTGAGTGGCGTCGATCCTCGTTGGGCGGTGGGCGCGGACTGCGAGGGCGCGGCCTGGATGTGGCGGGCGGCGCGCGGGGAATTCGGGGAAGTCACGGGACTAGTTTAAGTGAGCTCGCTGCAAAACCGTGAAGCAGTGTCGCGGGCGCGTGCGCACGCCGGCGTTGGGTACTCTCAAGAGCATCGTGAAGAATTTACAGAAACCCCTGGCCGTGGTCACGGTGACCTTTTCGCCTGGCCGCTACCTCAGCGACTTCTTGGAGTCGCTGCGCTTGGCGACGTCCCTTCCTACCCTCACCGTCCTCGCCGACAATGGCTCAACCGATGGGGTGCCGGAAGCCGCCGCGCGGGAGCATGATGACGTGGAATTCCTCGATACTGGAGGAAACATCGGCTACGGCGCTGGAATGAATGCGGGCGCACGCTTCGCCCGTGCGCACGGCGTCGATGACGAGTTCTTCCTCATTGCCAACCCGGATGTGACGTTTAGCGAAGGTTCTTTGGACGAGCTGATTGCGTGCGCGCGCCGCCACCCGGATGCCGCGGCGGTGGGCCCGCGCATCGTGGAGCCGGATGGCAGCAACTACCCCTCGGCGCGCGCCGTACCGACGCTGCTCACGGGTATCGGCCACGCGCTGTTCGGAACTATTTGGCCGTCCAATCCGTGGTCGCGCGCCTATCGCGATGACGCCGATATGGACAGCGAGCGCCCGGCAGGTTGGCTGTCTGGTTCCTGCCTTCTGGTGCGGTGGGAGGCCTTTGAACAGATTGGTGGCTTTGATGAGCGCTACTTCATGTATTTGGAGGACGTGGACTTAGGAGACCGCTTCACTCGCGCCGGCTGGCGCAACATCCTGTGCCCGACGGCGGTGATTACCCACGCTAAGGGTCACTCGACGAAAGCGCATCGCGGCGCGATGCTGCGCGCCCACCACGATTCGGCTTACCGCTTCCAGGCGGATAGGCACCCGCACTGGTACCAGGCGCCGCTGCGCGCAGCCTTGTGGTTGGGGCTGCGGGTGCGCGGGCTGATTTTAAGCGCGTGCCGCGACGGCTCCTGAGTCAGGCGCGCCTATACACTAACGGTGACTTATCTGAAAGAGATTAAGGAACGATATGACTGAATCAGCGCCCCAGTGGGGATCGACGGCCGATGCCGTCATTCTGGTGGGAGGTCGCGGCACCCGCCTGCGCCCGCTGACGATTGGCACGCCGAAGCCGATGTTGCCCACGGCCAACTACCCATTCCTCCAGCACCTGCTCGCCCGTATCAAGGAAGCCGGGATTGAGCACGTGGTGCTCTCCACTTCTTATAAGGCGGAGGTCTTTGAGGAGTACTTCGGGGATGGCTCCGAACTGGGCCTGGAAATTGAGTACGTGGTGGAGGAGACCGCGCTGGGTACCGGCGGCGGTATCCGAAACGTCTATGACAAGCTGCGCCAGGACACGGTCATGGTGTTCAACGGCGACGTTTTGTCCGGCATGGATCTCAACGGCATCCTCGCTACGCATCATTCCAAGGACGCCGACGTGACGATGCACCTGCTCAACGTTGCTGATCCCCGTGCCTTTGGCTGCGTTCCTACCGATTCCGAGGGCCGAGTAACGGCCTTCTTGGAAAAGACCGAGGATCCGCCGACGAACCAGATCAACGCCGGTTGCTACGTGTTCAAGAAGGACATCATCGAGACGATTCCGGCTGGCCGCGTCGTCTCCGTGGAGCGCGAGACCTTCCCGCAGCTGCTGGAGTCCGGCCGCCTGGTGGTAGGCCACGTGGATAACTCCTACTGGCGCGATATGGGCCGCCCGGATGATTTCGTCCGCGGCTCCTCCGACTTGGTGCGCGGTATCGCGCATTCGCCGCTGCTGGTGGGGCGCACGGGTGAGTCTGTCGTGGATGAGTCCGCGGGTATCGCCGGTGGCGTCCTGCTGCTGTCCGGCACGGCCGTGGGCCGCGGTTCCGTGATTGGGGCGGGCTGCCGCTTGGACGGCACGGTGGTCTTCGATGGCGTCACTATCGAGCCGGGCGCCATCATTAACAACTCCATCATTGCCTCGGGCGCGCACATTGGTGCCAACGCGCACATCGACAACTGCGTCATCGGCGAAGGCGCCACCATCGGCGCGCGTTGCGAGCTGCAGGGCGGCATGCGCGTCTTCCCAGGTGTCAGCATTCCGGACGCCGGCGTGCGTTTTAGCTCGGATGCCTAAACACCTCAGCTAGCTGGGGCAAAGCCAGGGGATAGGCACAGGTCTTGGCGCTGGGAAGTTATCTTCCCGGCGCCTCTTTTCATGCCGTGACGCATGGTTTTTATGGTGCGAATGAGATCCATGTGTTTTGCCCGACTGGGTGGCGACACGCCGAAGAAACCTTGGAATTGTTCACAGGGTCGGGGGTGGCCACTACATGTAGTACCCCCGATGATCACCCCTTAACTAGGAGATCTGTGACTGATGTGAAAGTTGGGGATGCTGTACAGCGTTTTCGCTGGAGCCCAACAAAAATCTTCCGCGACAGGTTGACGATATTTAGTGATCCGGTGTGAAATGACATCAGTGTAATCAACGGCACGGCGGGCGCGGCACCGAGAAATTGTTTCGGTGTAGGGTCGGTGCCACTGAATCAAGAGAGAAACGACCTCGGAGAAAGGAAGCGGCGTGGACAATACAACGAATAACAGCGCTATTCTCCGTGGCGGTGCTGCTGCAGAGATGTCGCTCGATGAACTCTTTGGTGCCGTCGAGCAGGAGTGGCAAGACCAGGCGCTGTGCGCCCAGACGGACCCGGAAGCTTTCTTCCCAGAAAAGGGAGGATCGACGCGCGAGGCTAAGCGCATTTGCCAGGCCTGTGCAGTGCGGGATGAATGCCTCGAATATGCCTTGGAGCACGATGAGCGCTTTGGAATTTGGGGCGGCTTGTCAGACCGTGAGCGCCGCCGATTAAAGCGTGAGATCGGTTAAGCGCAGCGGATCTAGTAGTGCAGCGTCATCGCTCCCCCTTATCGTTTGGGCCCTCAGCCCCAGCGGTGAGGGGGAGCGATGGGTTTTCAGGAGTGGTTTACCAGGTAAAGCGCGGATCGATGTCTCCGGGATCGACGTTCAGGTAATTGGCTACTAGTGCGGTAAGCACGGTCGATAGCAGTTCCTCGCGCTCCTGTGCCGACTGCACGCGCTCCTCAATGGGCATGCGGAAAATGACCAGGCGGGCGCGCGTAGGCTGACCGGCGGAATCCACGCCCGCAGGCACGATGCGCCCTAGTGGAACGGGGCCGTCGGCGATGATCTCATCCGGCATGACCGTCATGTCTACCGACAGGCGCATCCGGGGCACGGTATCAACGGCAAGGTCGAGACCGGTGAGCTGTTCAGCAAAGGCGTTATGGATGGGGGCATAGGCCTCGAGCACCGCCATATCGAAGCGCTCGGCGCTGCTGCGATAGCGCGGCGTGTTGTGTGGCAGCAGCGGCCCACGTGCACCGCGGCCGTGGCGGTGGCGGGCCGGGCGGATATGCGGGCGGGGCGTGCTCATGCGGCTTAGTTTAGGCCGGGCTGAAGGAGGGTTGTGGCGAGGCGCGCCGCGTTGGACTATCTAAATCTCAAGTTAGGGTTTAGACTTGGGCGCGTGACTAGCTCTCGCCATTGCTCCCGCCCCGGCTGCGGCCGTCCCGCCGTGGCGACGTTGACCTATGCCTACGCGCAGCAAACCGCCGTCGTGGGCCCACTGTCCGAAGAAACCGATCCCCACGCTTGGGACCTGTGCGAAAAGCACAGCGCCCGCATCACGGCCCCGCAAGGCTGGGAGATGGTGCGTGTTGACCGCATCGAGCTTGATGAGGATGACGACCTCACAGCGCTCGCCGAAGCCGTTCGGGAGGCCGGGCGAGTGACCACTGGCCTGGTGGATGATTCCACGGCCGGCTCCGGTGCCGATCCCATTGACTACTCCGCTACCTTCGACGGCGCCGATCCGCGGAACTCGAATCACCCCGTGTTCCGCACACGCCGCGTCCACGACGCCCGCCAGCGCCGCCGCGCACACCTGACGGTGGTGCCGGACGCCGAGTAGTCGGTCGGAGACTGATTAACCCGTCGGACATTAACTAGCCCGTTAGTTGAGTTTTAGCCCGTCGGACGCGGATTACCGCGTCCGACGCGGGTATGCTTGTGGGCTATGCGAACTCGTGAACAGCTCAATGCAGTGATCAAGGCCTATGACGTCCGTGGCGTCGTGGGCGAGGACATCGATGACATCCTCGTGCGTGATACTGGTGCGGCCTTTGCCGCCATTCTCCGCGGGGAAGGGGAGACCACCGTGGCGGTGGGCCACGATATGCGTCCGTCCTCCCCGCAGCTGGCCGCTGCTTTCGCGGAGGGTGCTGCCGCGCAGGGCCTCAATGTCATCCAACTCGGCCTGACGTCGACCGATGAGCTGTACTTTGCTGCCGGCCACCTCAATTGCGCGGGCGCTATGTTCACCGCCTCCCACAACCCAGCTAAGTACAACGGCATCAAGCTGTGCCGCGCGGGTGCTGTTCCGGTGGGCCAGGAGACCGGCCTGGAGCAGATTAAGGACATGCTGATCGACGGCACCCCGGCCTTCGACGGCGAGCCAGGCACCGTGACTGAGCGCGAGGTGCTCGGTGATTATGCCGCCTTCCTGCGCGGCTTGGTGCCGCTGGAGAATTCTCGCCCGCTCGTCGTCGCGGTGGATGCCGCAAACGGCATGGGTGGCCACACTGTCCCAGCGGTCTTTGAGGGGCTGCCTTTCGACGTGCGTGACCTCTATTTTGAGCTGGACGGTACCTTCCCTAACCACGAGGCCAACCCGCTGGATCCGAAGAACCTGGTGGACCTGCAGAAGTTCACCGTTGAGCAGAAGGCGGACATCGGCCTTGCTTTCGACGGTGATGCCGACCGCTGCTTCGTGGTGGATGAGAAGGGCCAGCCGGTGCCGCCTTCTGCCATCTGTGCGCTGGTAGCGGAGCGCTACCTGGACAAGTTCCCCGGCGCCACCGTCATCCATAACCTGATTACGTCCAAGACCGTCCCGGAGCTCATCGCGGAGAAGGGCGGCAAGGCCGTGCGCACCCGCGTGGGCCACTCCTTCATCAAGGCCCAGATGGCCAAGGAAAAGGCGGTCTTTGGTGGCGAGCACTCCGCTCACTACTACTTCCAGGAGTTCTGGAATGCGGACTCCGGCATGCTCGCGGCCATGCACGTATTGGCGGCCCTGGGTGAGCAGGACAAGCCACTGAGCGAACTGATGGCGCAGTACTCACGCTATGAGGCCTCGGGTGAGATTAACTCCACCGTGGAGGATCAGAAGGCTACGACCCAGCGCGTGCTCGATGAGTTGGCGGACAAGATTGAGTCCGTCGACGAGCTCGATGGCGTGACCGTACAGCTGAAGGGCACCGACGCGTGGTTCAACGTCCGCGCCTCCAACACTGAGCCGCTGCTGCGCCTCAACGTTGAGGCCAAGACCGCTGACGAGGTACAGGCCATCGTCGACGAGGTGCTCGCTATCATCCGCGCCTAGCGTGTGAAGGCACGTGCCTTCACACTAATTCCTTGAAGAAAAACTGCCCTATCTGACGATTTTCCCCGCGTTCATTGCGGCGGGAGCGATAACTTCGTCAGATAGGGCAGTTTTAATTTGGGTCGAGCCGGCTTAGTCGCGCGAGTGGTTGACCATCTCTTCCCACTCGACGAACTTCTTGCGCTCGCGGCCCTCGGCCTCACCCAGGGCGCGCTCGGCGGCGTCGAGCTTCTTCCAGCCCTCCCAGGTCAGGTGCTCCAGCCCCTTGGACTCGAAGAGCTCGACGATGTCCTCGTCACGGGAGTGGGAGAGGTTGCCTGCTTCGGCGTCGGCAAGCAGCATGCCGATGGTCTCCGTGGCATCGGACTTGGTGTTGCCGATGAGCCCCACCGGGCCGCGCTTGATCCAGCCGGTGGTGTACAGGCCCGGCACGACCTCACCGTCGAGGTCAACCACGTGGCCGCCGTCGTTGTTGATGACGTTCTTCTGCTCGTTGAAGGGAACACCCTCAATGGCATCGGAGCGGTAGCCCACAGCCAGGTAGACGGCCTGAGCCGGCCACTCGGTGAACTTGCCGGTGCCGGAGACGGAACCATCGCCGTTGAGGGCGGTGCGTTCGGTCTTCACAGCAGTAACCTTGCCGTTTTCGCCGATGAACTCCACCGGCTGCTCGAAGAGGTGGATCTGCAGGGTGTGCGGGGCGTCCTTCGGCTCGCGGATGGCGTAGCCTTCCAGGGTCTGGCACACCAGGTCGCAGGACTTGGCCTCTTCGCGGGCCTTGAGGGAGGCTTCGTCGTAGTCGATATCCTCCGGGTCCACCACCACGTTGATGGTCGGGGAGTGGTCGAGCTCCTTGAGCTCCAGCGGGGTGAACTTGGCCTGAGCCGGGCCGCGGCGGCCGAAGACGCGGACGGTGGTGGCCTGGTTCTTGGCCAGGGACTCGTAGACGTTGTCGGGAATCTCGGTGGATTCCTTGAGTTCATCGCCGGTCTTGGCCAGGATGCGGGCGACGTCGAGGCCGACGTTGCCCACGCCGATTACCGCGACGTCCGTGGCGGAGAGATCCCAGGAGCGCTCGAAGCGTGGGTTGCCGTCGTAGAAGCCGACGAATTCGCCGGCACCATGAATGCCCTCTAGATCGGAGCCCGGGATGTTCATACCCAAGTCGCCGACTGCGCCGGTGGCGAAGACGATGGCGTCGTAGTACTCCTCGAGCTCGGACACGGTGACATCGCGGCCCACGTTGATGTTGGACAGAAGGCGAATCTGCTCGGTGTCGAGCACGCGGTGCAGGGAGTTGATGATTCCCTTAATGCGCGGGTGGTCCGGAGCCACGCCGTAGCGGATGAGCCCGAAGGGGGCGGGCATCTGCTCGATGAGATCGATTTGAACGTTGCCGCCGGTCTTCTTCACCAGGATGTCGGAGGCATAAATGCCGGCTGGGCCGGCGCCGATGACGGCTACTTTCAAGGGCTGCTGAGTCATGATGGCCTTTCGGAATGTTGTAGTAACTAACGAAAGCTTAGGTCTAAACAAGCGTGGGTTTCATTGAACCGGCTTGTCTGCTGGAGGGCAACTGGGCCTAATTACATTCGGAGAACATTGTGGCATAAACCCAGCGTGCTTTGCATATTCGTGAGAAAACAAAAAAGACTGCTTTGTCTACTTTGTCTAGACCGGTAGGTTTTTACTAACCGACGAAAGGCAGCAGATTATGACCACCGCAACGAAGCGACGCCCGCGTGTGAAGAAGCCGGAAGGCCAGTGGAAGATTGACGGCACCGCTCCGCTGAATTCCGACGAGGAGATTAAGCAGGCCGACGATGCCCTGGCCGTGCGCCAGCGCGTTATCGATATCTATTCCAAGCAGGGCTTTTCCTCCATCCCCGCCGAGGATCTTGCCCCGCGCTTTAAATGGTTGGGCTTGTACACCCAGCGCAACCAGAACCTTGGCGGCGAGATGACCTCCAAACTCAGTAACGCCGAGTTGCAGGATGAGTACTTCATGATGCGCGTGCGCTTCGACGGCGGCCGCGCCGATCCCGCCAAGTTGCGTGCCGTAGGAGAGATTTCGCGCGACTATGCGCGCTCCACCGCGGACTTTACGGACCGCCAGAACATCCAGCTGCATTGGATTCAGATTGAAGATGTCCCCGCGATTTGGGAAAAGCTCCGTTCTGTAGGGCTGGATACCCTGTTGGGCTGTGGTGACGTGCCGCGCGTTATCCTCGGCTCGCCGGTAGCGGGAGTGGCCGCCGACGAAATTATCGATGCCACCCCGGCCATTGAGGAGATCAAGAATGATTACCTCTTGCGCGATGAATTCCATAACCTTCCGCGTAAGTTCAAGTCCGCCATCTCCGGCAACGCCCGCCAAGACGTCACCCACGAAATCCAGGACGTTGCTTTCGTGGGCACGAATCACCCTGAGTACGGGCCCGGCTTCGATTGCTTTGTCGGCGGAGGCCTGTCGACCAACCCGATGCTTTCGCAGTCCCTCGGCGCATGGATTCCGCTCGAGCGCGTGCCGGAGGTATGGGCCGGTGTGGCGCGCATCTTCCGCGACTATGGTTTCCGCCGCAACCGCAACCGTGCGCGCCTGAAGTTCCTGGTGGCGCAGTGGGGCATTGAGAAATTCCGAAAGGTACTGGAAGAGGAATACCTCGACGCGCCGCTTCTCGACGGCCTCCCGCTTCCTGTCGCCCCCGGCAACCGCGATCACGTGGGCGTGCACCGACAGCAGGACGGCAAGTTCTACGTAGGTGTTAAACCCACCGTCGGGCATGCCACCGGCGAGCAGCTTATTGCTATCGCAGACGTGGCTGAGAAGTTCGGCATCAGCCGCATCCGTACGACTCCGATGAAGGAGCTTCTCTTCCTCGACGTCGAGGAAGAGGACATCCCCGCCTTGTCCCGCGCCTTGGATGAGACCGGCTTGTACTCAAAACCCTCGGAGTTCCGCCGCGGCGTCATCTCCTGCACCGGGCTGGAGTTTTGTAAGCTCGCGCACGTGACCACCAAGGCCCGCGCCATCGAGCTCGTCGACATCCTGGAAGATACCCTCGGCGATCTCGACGTCCCCCTGTCCGTCGCCCTCAACGGCTGCCCCAACGCCTGCGCACGCTCGCAGGTATCGGATATTGGCCTCAAGGGACAGATCGTGACCGATGCCGATGGCAACCGCGTCGAAGGCTTCCAGGTCCACCTGGGCGGTGCCCTCGGCCTATCCCCGGACTGGGGCCGCAAGCTGCGCGGACACAAGGTGGTGGCCGATGAAGTGCCCGACTACGTCGTCCGCTTGGTCAATAAATATAAGGAGCAGCGCGAAGACGGCGAACAGTTCCGCCACTGGGTCCTGCGCGCGGACGAGGAGGACCTGCAGTGAATTTCCGCCGCCAGCCCAACCCCAACCGCAACCACCCAGCCTTTTGTCCCTACTGTGCCGGAACAAACCTATTTCCCGATGAGGAAGATGATTTTGCCTGGAAGTGCGAAGAATGCCTCCGCATCTTTTCCGTACGCTTCCACGGCCAAGACGATGCCCCCGTAGCGCCCGCGCCGGCGGTCTCCTCCGCGGAGGCGCTGCAGCGCTCTCTCGCTCGCCGCGGCCACTCCACCGCGAAAGCTCACACTTAAGGAAACACACCATGACCGCCCCGACCGCTACCACTGCTTTACTAACCCTGTCACACGGCTCACGCCACCCCGAGGCCGCAGCGAACGTTGTGGCTCTGACCCACGCCGCTGGCGAGCTAGCCGGTGTGCCGGCTACCGCCGCACACTTGGAATTCAATGACCCGCCGCTCGATGAGGCGGCGCGCAGCCTAGCAGCGCAAGGGGTACGCGAGGCGGTCGTTGTGCCTTTGCTCTTTACCGAGGGCTACCACCAGCGCATCGACGTTCCTGCCGCTCTGGCCCAGGCTTCTGCGGCGTCCGGAGTGCGCCTTCATCAAGCCCGTGGCCTCGGTACCGGCGAGGACATGGCGCGGTTGCTGGCTGAGCGCGTTCCCGAGGGGACAGATACCGTTGTGCTCTATTCTGTCGGCTCCTCCGATGAGCGTGCCAACGCCGCCGTCGCTGATTTAGCGCGTCGTGTCGGCGAGCTTGCCGGTTGCACGGCGAAGGTCGCCTATGCCACGCGCGGTGAGCGCGAGCCCGTTGGCTCAGATGGCAATCAGGAGGTCGTCGTGCCACTCTTTGTGAGCCCCGGCCTGCTCTTAGATCGCCTCGACGAGGATACAGGGCACAGGGGCGGGGAGTCCCGGCAGGTTCTCCCTCCGCTGGGTGAGGCACTCGCCGGCATTGTTTCCCACCGTTATGCGGAGGTGGCCCATGCGTAGCCTCATCCTCATCGCGATTGCGGGTGCCGCCGCGCAGCTTGTCGACGGCGGCATCGGCATGGGCTTTGGCGTCACCTCCACGACCATCTTGCTCCTTGCAGGCCTTGGGCCGGCGACGGCCTCCGCCGTGGTGCACGCCTCGGAGCTGGGTACCACCTTGGTCTCCGGAATTAGCCACTGGCGTTTTGGCAACGTGCATTGGCCTACGGTGCTCAAGCTCGGTGTACCGGGAGGCCTGTCGGCCTTCATCGGAGCGACGGTTCTGTCTAACCTTTCTCTCGAGGCTGCCGCGCCCGTAACGTCTGCGATTCTCGTGGTCCTAGGCATCAACCTCGTCTGGCGCTTCTCGCGCCCACGGAGCCGCACACCGAAGGAGACTCGACAGCACTCCACTCCTCTTCTCGCGGGGCTCGGCGTGGTGGGAGGCTTTGTCGATGCTTCGGGCGGCGGTGGCTGGGGCCCGATTTCCACCTCGACGCTCATGGCGGTCGGCCGGGAGCAGCCGCGGCGCATCGTCGGCACGGTCAACACCGCAGAATTCCTCGTTACTTTTGGCGCCACGGCGGGCTTCATCGTTGGCCTCTGGGAGGAGATCGTGGCTAACGCTGCGGCGGTCGTAGCGTTGCTTATCGGCGGGGTGATCACCGCACCGATTGCAGCCTGGCTTATCTCGCGCATCAACCCCACGCTCCTTGGGGGATTCGTGGGCACGGCTATCGTGACGCTGAATATTCCTAGAGCACTAGGGTGGGTGCTGGCGCAACAGCAGATCCTTCTGCTGCAGGTCGCTGCGCTGGTCCTCGGAGTTGCTCTCACGGTCTGGGCGAATCAACGCCGGGCTCGGTCCGCGCAGGGCGAGGAGGGGAATAGAGCTTCGCAGCAGCGCACCGGCAGCCGTGTCGTTGAAACGACGGAGCCGACTGGCCGCGGGGGCGCCCATGCAGGAAGCTCCGCGGATTCGGAGGACGAGCGCGTCGGAGTTGAGTAGAACTCGGCGCTAGAGCCCAGCAACCTCGCCGATGACGATGACCGCCGGGGGAGCCACCGAGTTCTCCTCCATCGTGGCACCCAGCTGTGCGAGCTCGCAGCTGAAGGCCCGCTCGCCATCGAGGGAGCCTTCCTGAATGATGCGCACGGGGGTGTGGGGGGAGAGGGAGGCGTCGATCAGCGCGGCGGCGATGGCAGCTGCGTTCTTGACGCCCATGATGACGGACAAGGTAGCCCCGGAACGTGCCAGTGCTGCCCAATCCACCAAGGACTTGGGGTGGCCTGGCGGCAGGTGCCCGGAGACCACCGTGAAGGCGTGCACCACCCCGCGGTGGGTCACCGGCGTTCCCGCCAGTGCGGGCACCGCGACCGCCGAGGTCACCCCGGGGACGACCTCCACCGGGAGGCCTGCCGCAGTGAGTGCAGTGAGCTCCTCGAAGCCACGCCCGAACACATACGGGTCCCCACCTTTGAGGCGGACCACGCGGCGCCCCTGGTGGGCATTCTCCACGAGGATTTCGTTGATACGCTCCTGGGCCACCTGGGCGCGGTAGGGGATCTTGGAGACGTCGATAAGCTCCTTGGCGTCAATATCGCACAGCTTATCCAGCTGGGCGGTGGGGCCGAGGTGATCGGCCACGATGACCTCGGCTTCCTGCAGCGCCCGCATGCCGCGCACGGTGATGAGATCCCACGCGCCAGGGCCGCCGCCGACAAGGACTACCGGATGAATGCTCATGGAGACTCATCCTAGCTATGCTCGGGCCTATGACTTCCTATGACCCCGAGTCCGTGAGTTTCTTCGACATCGCCCACGAAGGCGCCCAGGCGCGCGTGGTGGCTGCATCCGTGCCGGAGCTGGCCCGGGTACTGGGTGGACTGCGCCCACGCAGCCTCGTCATCCTAGCCGCGGATCAGATTTCGCGCGCCGCCGCGCATGTTGTTGTGGGCCTAGCCGAGCCCGCTGAGGTTCCCATCGTGGTGAGCGAATCGTTGCCGCGCTTTACCGGTGCCCTCGACGTCGTGGTGGTGGCGGGAGATAGCCCATGGGCGGAGCGCGCGCTGCATACCGCTGCGCGCCGGGGTGCGACGACCGTCCTCCTCAACGAGATCGAGGACGCCCCCGAGGACACCATCGTCATCGACACCCTTCCCACGACCGAAGGGGTCTCCCCGGTGCGCGCCATCGCGGCATTACATGCAGTGCACGCGGTGCTCAGTGAAGATCCGGTACTCGTCTCCCGCCGGCTGGAGGATGTCGCCGATGCCGTGGACCGCGAGCTGGAAGCGCTGTCCCCGCAGCGCGATTCCATGACGAATCCTGGCCGCGCTCTGCGTGAGTTCGTGGACGGCGGCCGGGTCATCCACAGCAGCGGGCCCGATCCCTATGCGCTGTCAGAAGAGCGCACGCGCGTACACCTCGGCGCGCTTGTTGCCCGCATGGCCGGCGCGTTGTGGGCGGCCCACGGTCTGGGTGGGACCGTTGTTGATGCGGAAGGCTTAGGGCCAATCTTGCAGACCGCTCCGACGGATATCTTTTATGACCCGTTTGAATCGGAAGACCCTTTGGTACCCTTGAGAGTTGTTTTATGGGGACAGGAAGAGGCGAACCTTCCCCATTCTTTCGCAGCGGCGAGCGCCGACACCTCCTGTGGGGAATTGGCCCGCGCGCTGCAGCTGATTACGCGCAGTTATGCCGCGACCGCCTACGACGTGAAATAGAAACAGAGGAAGTCAATGAAGTTGCTCACCAGCGCTGCCCGCAACTACTCGTGGGGTTCGCGCACGCTGATTCCGACGCTACTCGGCGAGCCGGAAGCTACTAGCCCGGTGGCTGAGCTGTGGTTCGGCGCGCACCCGGCTGATCCCTCGACGGTGGATGGCGAGAAGCTGGATGAGATCATCGCCGCGGATCCACAAGGACAACTGGGGAAGCGGGTAGCGGATACATACGGCGCCAGCCTGCCCTTCCTGTTGAAGATCCTGGCGGCGGCCGAGCCGCTGTCGTTGCAGGCGCACCCGTCCAAGCAACAGGCCGAGGAAGGCTTTGCTCGCGAGAACGCGGAGGGCATCGAACTCACAGCGGCCAATCGCAACTACAAGGATGACAACCACAAGCCGGAGCTCATCGTGGCACTCACAGAGTTTTACGCCATGGCGGGCTTCCGCCCCCTCTCGCAGACCCGCAGCCTCTTCGCGGCTTTGGACTGCGAAGAGCTCGCGCACTACGAGGGCATGCTCGATCCGGACCCCGCTGCCGAAGGCGACAGCCTCCGCGCGCTGTTTACCACGTGGATCACTATCCCCAGCGCTAAGCGCAAGGAGCTTATCAGCGCGGTGGTAGCCGCGGGTGAGCACCTGCGCGAAAGCCAAGCTGGTGAACCGTGGATGTCTACCGTGATGGGGACCGTATCGAAGATCAACGAGCAATACCCGGGGGACATCGGCGTGCTGGGCGCGCTGCTGCTGAACCACATCGTCCTGCAGCCGGGTGAGGCGATCTACCTCGACGCCGGACAGCTGCATGCCTATGTGTCTGGTCTGGGCGTGGAGATCATGGCCAACTCCGATAACGTGCTGCGCGGCGGCCTGACCCCGAAGTTCGTTGACGTTCCTGAGCTGGTCAAGGTCCTGACGTACCAGGCGGCGGAGGATCCGCGAGTGGAGCAAATAGCGCACGCAGACGCAGCTGGAAAGGAAGCAACGGGCAGTATTACGGGGGCCACGGCGTGGGCCTACCCGGTGCCGATTGAGGAATTCTTGCTGGACCGCGTGGAGCTTTCCGCTGCGGACTCCGCCGAGGTAGACAGCGACGGCCCGATGATCCTGCTGTGCACCGCTGGCGCGGCCACGGTGAGCAACGACGAGGGGGAGAGCGTGGACTTCAGCGCTGGCCACGCGGCATGGATTCCAGCCAGCGACCCAGCCGCCACGATCCGTGCCGCGGAGACCGAAGGCGCGGAGGTATTTGTCGCTCGCGTCTAGAGCTTAAAGGTGCACCTTTTAAGGTGCACCGCTTCTAGAATGCAACGCTTTAAGGATGCACCGCTGCTGGATCGGCGGCGGGTTCCATGGGGTTCTCGCCCGGCTTAACGGCGGTGGGGGTTTCTGCGGACGGTTCCTCCGCGGCGGGGAGGTCATCCGTTGGGGCTGCCGGGGTGGGGGCCTCATTGGTTCGGTGCGCCTCGGATTCACGCGCCAGCGACTCTAGCGCCTCGTTGCCGTGCTGAGCAGACTCGTCCCACTGCTTTTGCTCGGCTTCGGTCGGCTCACGGTGTTCCGTAACGGAGTCAGGCTCGGCCTCAGGCTTCGGGGCTTCTTGGGCGAGCCCGGCCGGCTGCGGTATGAAGGAATCAGAAGCCTTAGGGGAGTTCTCGCCCTGCGGGGATATAGGGGCCTCGGTGGGTTGCTGCTCGGTCAACTGGGGGTTGTGCTCGCGTTCCCCGCGGGATTCCTGTGGGGCCGAATCCTGCGGTGCGGCAGTCTGCGGCTCCAGGGTGGCCGGCGGTGGCGTTGGCTCGGTGTGCTGCGGGGTAGAGCCAGGTGCCACGGATTCGGAGGCCGTGGACGGGTCAGTCGAGGGAGCCGTCGCTGGGGTGGTAGCAACCGGTGCCGGCGGGTTCTGCGGGTTCTGTGCGTTCTGTGTCGCCTGCGGTTGCTGGTTCTGCAGCGAGGAGACGTTATCCGGGCGGTAGACGGCCGTGGGGCCAGCGGGCTCCGTGTTGTTGACAACGGCGTTCGGCGCTAAGTACGGATCCTCTGCCGGCGCAGCAACCGGCGTGTGCGAGTCCTTCGACTGGGTGGTCGTCGGAGAAGCCGTGGTGGTGTAGGAGTGCGTCGCTGATGAGGACGTGGTGGCTGTGCTGGACACCGCGGTGGCGGCCGAGGGCTTAGCCACGACGGATTCGGGTGCGCTCATGCGCCACACCGCGACGCCCACGGCGACGGCACACAGGAGGCCGGCCGCCACGAAGGCGAGGATGCGGCGTGGACTGCTCGTCATGCGGGGCGCTCTCCTAACTGCACAAAGGTCACAAGTCGGTAACAACGATAGCACGAATATAGGGATAGTAAATGGCCTGGGCAATAACCCCTGTTCATACCTCTTTCCACAATGCAGGCAGGTCGGTATTACAGGGAACTGTGGCGCAGCTGTAATAAAACGGGCTCATTGGCCGAAGCCTTGCATAAGGGCGCCTAAAGAATGGTAGAAATTGGATTAGATAGCGGCTGGCGGTGGGCGCGCCCCACGACGCCACACTGACCCACCGTGGACACAAGAAAATAGACCCCAACATAAACCCCCTGTTCGCGTAAAAGATGAAGGAGAAACAATGAGCTCATGGGATGAGGACATCTTCGCCGACGAAGTCAACGTCGACTTCTTGGATGAACTGGCAGACCTTGAGGACGAAGAGATCGTTGCCGCGGTCGATGATGCCTGCGCCCTGGCGGTCTCCGGTGAGGATCAGACCGAGGACGAGCAACGCAACGCGCTGGCGGCGGCCACGATTGCCGCGATTTGGGCGGGCGCCCCATTCAGCGCCGGGGAGGTGGTTGAGGACTACCCATTCATTCGTGATCTGGCCGGTTCCGGAAGCGAGAACCTCAACGAGCACGCCCTCGAGCTGCTCGAAGGCGTCGAGGAGGACTACGACCTCGAGCCCTTCATCGAGGCGCTTTCCTAGTACGCCAGCATGCTGATCAGTATTGAAGGAATCGATGGTGCGGGAAAGAACACCATCACCCAGCGTCTGCGGGAAGAGCTCGACTGCGAGGTCTCGGTCTTAAGCTTCCCGCGCTACGAAGACTCCGTGCACGCGCAGCTCGCGCAGGAAGCGCTCTATGGGCGCATGGGAGATCTCACCGATTCGGCCTACGGGATGGCCACCCTCTTCGCCCTGGATCGGTGGGGCGCCAAGGAACAGCTGCTCGCCGCCACCGAATCCGCAGACTCCTTGCTCATCCTGGATCGCTACGTGGCGTCGAACGCGGCCTACTCCGCCGCAAGGGTGGGCGGGGAGCTCATCGTTGACTGGGTCTACGAGCTCGAATTCGAGCGTTTTGGCCTTCCCGTTCCGCAGTTGCAGATCTTCTTGGACACTGACGTCGAAGTCGCCGGCCAGCGCGCCGTAGCCCGGGCGGCGGAGGATGAGGGGCGCCATCGCGATCGCTATGAGCGGGATGCGGGGCTGCAGGCCCGCACGGCCGCTGCTTACCGTCGTCTAGCGCAGCAGCAGTGGGCTGGGCAGTGGATCGCCACCGCGGATGCCGATATGATTATCCAAGCTGTCAAGGAGCTTGTAGGAGAACAATAACGTGGCACCGAAAATCTTGGTCGTGGATGATGACCCGGCAATCGCCGAAATGCTCACCATCGTGCTCGAGGCAGAGGGGCTGGAACCTATTGCCGTCAACGATGGTAACGAGGCCATCCCGGCCTTCCGCGAGCACGACCCAGATCTGATCCTGTTGGATCTCATGCTTCCGGGCATGAACGGCGTCGATATTTGCCGTGCCATCCGCACCGAGTCTTCTGTGCCCATCGTCATGCTCACCGCGAAGACGGACACCGTTGATGTGGTCCTCGGCCTCGAATCGGGGGCGGATGACTACATCACCAAGCCCTTCAAGCCCAAGGAACTCATCGCTCGCATCCGTGCGCGCCTGCGCCGGATCGACGGGGGCTCGGGAGAGATCATCGAGGTAGGGGACCTGCTGATCGACGTTCCCGAGCACACCGTCACCCGCAAGGGCGGCGAGGAAATTTCGTTGACCCCGCTGGAGTTCGACCTCCTTTTGGAAATGGCCCGCAAGCCCGGGCAGGTCCATACCCGCGAGGCGTTGCTCGAATCCGTTTGGGGTTACCGCCATGCCTCGGATACTCGCCTCGTCAACGTGCACGTTCAGCGCTTGCGCGCCAAGATTGAGCACGATCCGGAGGATCCACACATCGTCCTTACCGTGCGCGGTGTGGGGTACAAGACTGGAAAATCCGCCGAGTAAAGGACTGCCGCTATTTTTGGTTGGTTAGCGCGAGCCCGGGATGGCATCGTCGAGCGCTGGCGTACGTCACTGCAGACACGCGTGCTGGGCATGATGCTGGTGGCCTCCACGGTGGTCATGATCATTCTGGCCTACGCCCTGGTGTCGGTGCTCACGCAGCAGCTGGTGAGCCAGAAAGAGGACACCGCGCTGCAAGAGCTCGACCGCGCCCGCGTAGCCGTGGAGCAACAGATTGATGCGACAGGAACGGCTAACTCAACGCAGGTGCGTATCAACTCCGCACGCGCCGCACTGGGGCAGATGTCGGCACAGCAACCTGATGCCCAGGCCGTGTACGAGCCGGTCATCCTTGTGGAGAACTCCGACGGCACAGCCACCACCTCACCGGAGGGTTACCGCATCCCCGATGGCATGCGGGAGCTCGTCGGTCAGGGCCAAGTCGTGCAGCAGTACGCCACGGTGGACCAGCAATCGGGGGCTACCTACAACGCACTGATGGTGGGCACCCCCATTGAAAGTGATATCCCGAATACCCAGGTCTACCTCGTGCTCTCCATGGAGTCTGAGGAATCGACGATGGCGCTCATGCGCGGATTGCTCTCCGCTGCTGGAGTGGTCGTCGTGGTTCTCCTCGTGGGCATCGCGTGGCTGGCTACCCAGCAGGTGATCGTGCCGATTCGCTCTGCCTCGCGTATCGCGCAGCGCTTTGCCGCTGGTCACCTGCGTGAGCGCATGGTAGTCAACTCGGATGATGAGATGGGCCGCCTTGCCTCCTCCTTCAACGACATGGCGGATAAGCTCTCCAAGCAAATCGCCCAGCTGGAGGAGTATGGCGATCTCCAGCGGCAGTTCACCTCCGACGTGTCCCACGAGTTGCGCACGCCACTGACCACGGTGCGCATGGCGGCGGATGTCATTGCGGCGGACGCGGATGAGTTCAACCCTTATACCAAGCGCTCGGCGGAGCTGCTTATTAAGGAGCTGGATCGCTTCGAGGACTTGCTCGCGGATCTGCTGGAGATCTCTCGCCACGATGCGGGCGTGGCGGATCTGTCCACGGCCTCCATCGATATTCGTTCCTGCGTAGACTCCGCACTGAGCCAGGTTGAACACCTCGCCGCCGAGCTCGATGTGGAGGTCATCGTCCATGTTCCGGAGGAACCCGTGGCCGTCGAATGCGATTCACGGCGTGTCGAGCGCATCCTGCGCAACCTGCTCGCGAACGCCATTGATCACTCTGAAGGCAAACCCGTCACCGTGGATATCGGGGCGACGGAGGACGCCGTCGGCATCGCTGTCACCGACTCCGGTGTCGGCCTCAAGGAGGGCCAGGAGGAGTTGGTGTTCAACCGCTTCTGGCGCGCGGATTCTTCCCGTAAACGCCATTCTGGCGGAACCGGTCTGGGCCTTGCCATCGCCCGCGAGGATGCGGTGCTGCACGGCGGTACGTTGGACGCTATTGGCTACTTCGGCGTGGGCTCGCGCTTCCGGCTGATCCTGCCGCGCACACCAGGCCAGACGGTTGAGTCTGAGCCCATCGCTCTGGAGGTGCCGGGCGCCCCGGAGCAGGTCGAGGCAGAAGAACAATCCGCGCTCGAGGTGACCTCGGAGCCGGGCATGCCTGTGTTTAAAGGTGAGTCGGACACAGGAATCGTGTGGCCTTCAGAGCGCGAATCCCGTGGCGTGGACACGCCTTTCAATCACAACACCGTTCCTGATTTCGAGGAGGAGGCCCAGCGATGATGCCGGCCCGCCGCCCACTCGCAGTGTTCAGCTGCGTTGCGCTCATAGCCCTCGTCGGGTGCTCGACCTTGCCGAACAACACGGATCCGCAAGTGATCGGGACTTTCGAACCGCATGACCGGGCAGACGATGCTGTCGTCGAACCGCGTACAGATAGCGAGCCTGATCTCCTCGTGCGTGACTTCTATTCGGCGGTGGCGATTCCCACCGGTAACTACGCCGCCGCCCGCACCTTCCTTTCGACGAATATAGCTAATTCCTGGGACCCCACGGATACCGTTCTGGTGGTGGATTCCATCGATCTCGTGACGTCCAATATGGAAGACGGCGACCTGGAATACTCGGTCCGCGGCAATATTATTGGCCGTTTGGCCAATGGCGGGGCTTATGTCCCCGATAATTCGCGCATCGAAGCAACCGTCCGACTGCGCCAGTTCAATGGGCAATGGCGCATCACGGATTTGCCCACTGGTGCTGTGATTGAGCGCACCGAACTGCGCAACCGCTACCGGCCGCAGTCGCTGTACTTTTTCGATACAACCCAACGCCTGCTGGTGGCGGACCGTCGTTGGCTCTATTCGGGGAAGGAGTCAATCGCCTCGGAGCTAGTGACCCTGCTGCTGCAGGGGCCGTCCTCCGATATCGCGCCGGCGACGTCCACCTTAAGCCCCAAGGACGCTACCTTCTTGGGAATCAACGATGGCGTCTACGAGTTCAGCGGGATGGCAGGAATGACCCAGGAGGAGCGCCTCAAGTTCGCCGCCCAGTTGGTCTGGACCCTCAACAACGCAGAGATCACGAATTCAGTGCGCGCCACCATCGATGGCAGCCCGCTTGTCGACGGCATGGAGGAAATGACCATCGATGACTTTGCTGAGTTCAACCCAGAGGTGGCTGCCCAGTCCGTGCCTAAGCTCTACGCGGTCAATGACGGCTCACTCCTCGAGGTTAAAGGTGAAGGCAGCACCGAGGTGCAGGGAATGGCCGGGCAGATTCACGATATCCAGTCCGCGGACGTCTCCGATGAGGGCATGGTCGCCGCGGTACGCAAGCGCTCTGAGAAGGAGTCACAGCTGGCGATGGGCGAGCTCGGCCACGAGCTCAAGGATTCGGTCAAGGGTGAAACTTTAGCCCGCCCCACCTTCGAGGTGGGAGGACAGGTGGCGTGGACCGTCGTCGACGGCAAGCACGTGGTCCGCGTGACACGCTCGCCGGCCACCGGCGAGCTGAGCACCGCGGAGGTGGACACCTCCGCATTAGAGAACGTGGAAGGCGAAATCTCCGTCATCCGGCTGTCCCTGACGGGAGCGCGTATCGCCATGATTATCGATGGCAGCATTTATACCGGTGTGGTTGCCCGCGCGACGTCGGGTGAGCGGCGCATCGTCAACGTTCACCAGGTGGGCCCAGAGCTGGCCGGCTCTGCTTTGTCGGTGGAGTGGCAGACAGACGGCTCCCTGCTCGTGGGTACCTCGGCGTCGAGCTCTCCGGTGTGGCGCATCGAGCAAGACGGATCTTCGGCCACCACACTGCCCACCGGAAATATCACCGCACCCGTGGTCGCGGTGGCCTCTTCGCCGTCGACGCTTTATGTCACCGATGCGCATGCGCTGCTGCAGCTTCCCGCGGGTGGATCCGAGCGTTCTTATTGGCGTGAGGTCGAAGGCCTGCAGGGAGTGCGTTCCTCTCCGATCATCGCGCGCTAGAGGACAGCTCAGGAGTCAGGCTAGAGTAGGGCGCATGCCGAAACATCGGGGGATAGGGGAGGCCACCGCCGCGCTCGTGGAGCTGTTCCTACCGCGCCCGTGCGCCGGGTGCGGGGGCGAGACCTCTGTGGGTGGGGTGCTGTGCGCAGCCTGCCAGCACCACCTGCGGCAGATACCGCGCCGCGTGGAACGTCCCCAGCCATTAGGTTTTCCGGCGTGGGCGCTCGGACCGTATTCCGATACCCGCCGCGGGGTCATCATCGCGATGAAGGAACGCGGACACCAGGCGGTGCGCGCGCATTTGGGCGCGGTGCTTGCCGCTGGCATCGACTACCTGCGTGCTCGCGGCGACATTCCGGAGACCGCGCTGTTGGTTCCCGCCCCGACACGAGCGTCGTCGGCCCGCAAGCGTGGTGGTGATCCGGTGGCCGCGCTGTGCCGGGCGGCGTCTGCTCGGCTTCCTGGTTGGGACGTGGTTAATGCCTTGATGACGGCCGAAGGCAGTGCGGATCAGTCGCAGCTCAACGCCACGGAGCGCACAGACAATATGCGCAGTGCCGTGCGGTTGCTGCCGTCCGCCCGGATGCTGGCGGGGCGCAGCGTGCTGCTTGTCGACGACGTCATCACGACCGGCGCGACACTCCGCGCCAGCGCTGCTCGCGTGTGGGCCGTCGGGGGTGACGTGGCGGGAGCGATTGCCCTGGCAGACGCGTAGGGTGGAGCGACATCAAGCCTCTGTAGAGGGGCCAGTGAACCCGTTGGTTATGACCAGTGGTAGCATGAGGGGTGTCACAGGGAAGCGGACACTAAGCCCCGAATCACAGGCTTGAATAAGGTCCGCAGAATGTGCAGTCATTCAGTCCCCACGAGTAAAGGGAGGCATTACATGTCCCAGCAGACCAACGCTCAGGTCACCATCACCGGTCGTAACGTGGAGGTTCCGGAGCACTTCCAGGAACGTGTCACTGAAAAGCTAGCCAAGATCGAGCGCCTTGATCCGACCCTGACCTTCTTCCACGTGGAGCTGCAGCACGAGCCGAACCCGCGCCGCGAGTCTGAGGCAGAGCGTCTGCAGATTACCGCTACCGGTAAGGGGCACATCGCCCGCGCTGAGGCTAAGGAAGATTCGTTCTACGCCGCACTCGAGACGGCTCTGGGCAAGATGGAGCGCTCCCTGCGCAAGGTAAAGGTGCGCCGCGAGAACGTGAAGTCCGGCCACCGCGCTCAGAAGGGTACCGGTCAGATTGCTGCCGAGCTGGTCGCCGAGGCTGAAGCGGCTAAGCCCGGTAAGGAAGAACGCTACATCGACCCGTACGCAGAGACGGTCGAGGACGTTCGCCCGGGCCAGGTTGTGCGCTTCAAGGAGCACCCGGCCACCCCGATGTCCGTGGATGATGCACTCAGCGAGATGGAGCTGGTCGGCCACGACTTCTACCTCTTCATCAACGAAGAGAACAACAAGCCGTCTGTGGTTTACCGCCGCCACGCCTTTGACTACGGCCTTATCTCCCTGACGGACGCTTAAGGGCTAAGCGTCCTAAGGACTAAGTATTAAGCCCTTCGGGAAAATTATCCCGGCTACAACACGTTTCCCCGCGCTGAACATGCAGCGCGGGGAAACGTGTTTTCCGTTTATCGCGACGGATCTATACCCCGAATTGGCTGGACAGGTGTACTTCGGCCTCAGCTAGCTTTTGCAGTGGCAGCATGAGCAAGGCCACCGGGGTGACCAGAATCAGATCCAGTCCGAAGTTTTCGGTGGGATGCGACCCCGGGCGGTGGGAAGTGGCGACGGCATCCATGGTTCCGGTCATGATCGCGTTATAGGTCCACATGGCGCTACCACCGCGCGGCGCTTCGGAATCATCAGCCACGGCGGCGGGGGCGGTTATGGTGCTCAAAGCTAGGGCTGCGGAGGTAGCGGTAGCTACGGCAATCTTGGAGAACTGCATAGTCATTCCTTTTCTGTCTCGCTCTGCGTCCGGGTGAGTTAGGGAACTTCGGGTTGGGGAAGTGGGCGCCCTTGTCGCGCCCTTACATAAACCTTCGTTGTGAGGCGCGCAACTGTTAGCAGTTGGTTGTTAGCGGTTGGGTGTTGGTGGTTCGTTGCGGTGCCTCGCTCTGTGGTTCTGAGAAAACACAGGATGGGCGCACGAGTGGGCGCGGGCTAAGTATCGGATTTTGCGTTTTGGGTTGGGTGGCGAATCGATACGGAAAAGCTAGTGAGTACAATGGCGACGAGTTAACTTTATTGTCGCGACCAGAAGGACTATCTAGACGTGTTTGGACTTTCCAAGCTGCTCCGTGCCGGTGAGGGACGCACCGTCAAGCGCCTGGCTAAAATTGCTGATGATGTTATTGCCCTAGAAGATAAATTCGCGGCGCTGTCGGATGATGAGCTTAAGGCTAAGACAGACGAGTTTAAGAAGCGTCTGGCGGATGGCGAAAAGATGAATGACATGCTTCTCGAAGCATTCGCCACCGTACGTGAAGCCGCCTGGCGCGTGCTCGACCAGAAGCACTACAAGGTACAGATCATGGGTGGTGCCGCCCTGCACTTTGGCAACGTTGCCGAGATGCGCACGGGTGAAGGTAAGACCCTGACCTCGCTGCTTCCGGCGTACCTTAATGCCCTGGAAGGCAAGGGCGTCCACATCGTGACTGTCAACGACTACCTGGCTAAGCGTGACGCCGAAATGATGGGCCGTGTTCACCGCTGGCTGGGACTGTCCGTAGGCGTCATCCTCTCCGAGATGCGCCCTGCGGAGCGCAAGGAAGCCTATGCCTGCGACGTCACGTACGGCACGAACAACGAGCTGGGCTTTGACTACCTGCGCGACAACATGGTCCGCTCGCTTGATGAAACCGTCCAGCGCGGCCACAACTACTGCATCGTGGATGAGGTTGACTCCATTCTTATCGATGAGGCGCGTACCCCGCTCATCATTTCCGGCCCTGTCGATGGTTCCTCTCAGTTCTACGGAGTCTTTTCCAAGCTGGCCCCGAAGATGCGCGAGGGCATCCACTACGAGGTGGACCACAAGAAGCGCACCATTGGTGTGCTTGAGGACGGCGTGGAATTCGTCGAAGACCAGTTGGGCATTGAAAACCTCTACGCACCTGAGCACTCCCAGCTGGTGTCCTACCTCAATAACGCGCTGAAGGCGAAGGAGCTCTTCACCCGCGATAAGGACTACATCGTGCGCAACGGCGAGGTCCTCATCGTGGATGGATTCACCGGCCGCGTGCTGGCTGGTCGCCGTTACAACGAGGGTATGCACCAGGCCATTGAGGCGAAGGAAGAGGTGGAGATCAAGAACGAGAACCAGACGCTGGCGACCGTTACCCTCCAGAACTACTTCCGCCTTTACGATAAGATTTCCGGCATGACCGGTACCGCAGAAACTGAGGCGGCCGAGCTGCACTCCATTTACGGTCTCGACGTGGTGCCAATTCCGACCAACAAGCCGAACCAGCGTACCGACCACTCCGACCGCATCTACAAGACCCAGGAAGCGAAGTTTGCTGCGGTGGTCGATGACATCGAGGAGCACGTGGCTGCCGGTCAGCCGGTGCTCGTTGGTACCACCTCCGTGGAACGCTCCGAGTACCTCTCGCAGCTGCTGAGCAAGCGCGGCGTCAAGCACTCGGTGCTCAACGCCAAGCACCACGAGGAAGAGGGCCAGATCGTCGCCCGTGCTGGCCGCCCTGGCACCGTCACCGTGGCCACCAACATGGCCGGCCGTGGTACCGATATCGTTCTCGGTGGCAACCCCGAAGTCATCCTGGATGAGAAGCTGCGGGACCGCGGCCTCGATCCCTTTGAGGACGAAGAGAAGTACCAGGAAGCCTGGGACGCTGAGATCGAGCAGGAGAGGGAACGCTCCAAGAAGATGGGCGATGAGGTCCGTGAGGCCGGCGGCCTGTACGTGCTGGGCACCGAGCGCCACGAGTCGCGCCGTATTGATAACCAGCTGCGTGGCCGTTCCGGACGTCAGGGTGACCCGGGCGAGACCCGCTTCTACCTGTCCATGCGCGATGAGCTCATGGTGCGCTTCGTGGGCCAGTCCATGGAGAACATGATGAACCGCCTCAACGTGCCGGATGACGTGCCGATTGAGGCCAAGATGGTGTCGAACTCTATCAAGGGTGCGCAGGCACAGGTGGAGAACCAGAACTTCGAGATGCGTAAGAACGTGCTCAAGTACGACGAAGTTCTTAACGAGCAGCGCAAGGTGGTGTACGCCACCCGCCACGACATCCTTGAGGCCAACGACATCAAGGACAACATCCGGACGATGATCAATGACACCGTGTCTGCCTACGTGGCGGGGGCTACTGCCACCGGTTACGTGGAGGACTGGAATCTCGATGAGCTGTGGAATGCGTTGGATTCCCTGTACGGGCCGACCATGACACATGAGGAGCTCGTTGACGGCACCGAATACGGCGCTGCCGGCGAACTGACCGCGGAGCAGCTGCGCGATGCCCTCCTAGCTGATGCCAACTCCGAGTACGACAAGCTCGAAGACGCTGTGACTGCCATCGGCGGAGAGAACCAGATGCGCAATACCGAGCGCATGATCATTCTGCCGATCATCGACCAGAAGTGGCGCGAGCACCTCTATGAAATGGATTACCTCAAGGAAGGTATTGGCCTGCGTGCTATGGCGCAGCGCGATCCCCTGGTGGAATACCAGAAGGAGGGCGGCGACATGTTTAACGCCATGAACGACGCAGTGAAGGAAGAAACCGTCCGCCAGCTGTTCATGTTGCGCAAGCAGTTCAAGGCCCAGGAAGAGGCGAGCGCAGCGGGTGAAGCAAACGCGGAAGCGGAAGCTTAAATCTGCCGCGGTATGAAACTTCGCTGATGCGCGAACGCTAGAAAGCGCGGAAAGTGATGAGGCGCCGTGAGGGAAGAACTCCCCACGGCGCCTTTTTGTTGGAAGCAGTTAGGTATATACTGTCAAATTATTAATTGTTCTGCTTCGGAAGGTTGAGTTAGTATGCGCCGCTTGTCTCTGCGAGTAGGTCTCTCCGTGTTCGCATCTGCCACTCTGTTGGGCGGCGGCGCAGCTGCGTCAGCTATCGAGCTTGCTCCCGAGGAGCAGTGCCAGCTCTCTTCCGTCTTGAGCTCGCAGGACGATGTGTCCTCCAAGGACGCCGTGCTCAGCTCCCAGGACACCATGGCCACTCAGTGCGGCGCTGTGTCCGCTCCGGAAACCTCCGAGGAAGCTGCAAAGAACCTGCCTGTGGTCGGAGCTACCATGTTTGGCGGTATCAGCTTGGCCCTGGTGAGTGCGTCCGCAGCGTTCGCCGGAATCGATTGGACGCCCATCTTGATCAAACTCGGTTCGCTTTTTTAATCTCCCACAGTTTCCAGCCAAGGTTATCCCTTGGCTTTTTGTTTAGCCTCCCATATCCTGCCGCCCGCCTCCAGCGATACTGGGGCTGGGGCCGACTGAGAGTAACCGGAAGGAACGTATGTGCCGCCCGGCTGCGGAGCCGGTGAAAGCACGCTGGTGCGAACCTATTCGCACCGAACCAAAGAACTCGCCGTTTGCGCGCGCATGCAAGCTGGTGAGCGCCATGCCCCCGCGGAGCTCTAACGCTGCATGGGCCTTTCGCCACGCGCGTACATGGGTGATGATTTCTGGCGCAAAGCGCGGGTTGTTGAGATGGCTCATCGGACGCAAAGCGGCGGCAACTTCTAAAACAATGACGACGAGCCCGTGGATCTCGTCACGCGTGGCGAGGTCACCAGCGGTAGGCTCGCGCTCATAGCGGATACGCTGTGGAGCAACATAGAGCTGCAGATGGCTCATGCCGGGGATGGGGGTATACATGCGGAATCCGGTCCTTATCCGCGATAAGCAGCGCGGAGAAAGGCGCTCAGGCAGGCGAAGGCGAGCGGAGGGAAGGAAGCTGGACGCACGTTCATTGTGCCATGCTGGAGCCATCCGCGGCTAGAAGGCGCTGCGCCTTGGCCTTTGGGAGCAGGCGAGCGGTATGTTCGCTATACTTTCGGACGATAAACACAGCTCAATGCGAAGGGTAGATAATATGCGTGGACTCATCGTCGATTTTGTAGGCGTGCTTGACGGCACCGAAGAAGACGTCAAGCGCTGGCGGGAGCTGTTCGCCGCCGCGAAATCTAACGGAGTCGCCACCGCTATTCTCTCTAATGATCCGGGCGGCCCAGGCGCGGAGCATATTCGCGAGTGGGAATACCGGGGCATCGTTGATGCCGTCGTGCTTTCCGGTGAGGTCGGTGCGGAAAAGCCGGATCGTGCTGCCTTCCAAGCTGCAGCGGACGCTATCGACCTGCCGATTAATGACTGCGTCATGGTAGATGATTCCATCGTCAACGTCCGCGCCGCGGTGGAAAATGGCATGGTGGGCATGCTCTACACGGTCTTTGACCGCACCAGCGTGGAAGTCCAGGCAGTCTTCGACATTGAAGGTGAGTTCTAAGTGTCGAAGGATGTGCGCGTCTTCCTGCCAGCTACTTTTGCCATGCTGACAGAGCTGGAAGAAACCGGCCAGCTTGCTGCCCGCAGTGGTTGGGGATTTACAGTAACCCCAGCGCTGCGCGAGTTCTACACTGAGGGCGACGAAGAAGAGATCGAATACTCTGCCTTCCTCGAAGCTTCCATGGCCTCCCTGCGGCTCTTGGCCATCGGCGATGAGGAGAAGTTCCCGCACCGTCGAGTGGTGATCTCCGTCGATGTTGATGATTCAGTAGTGACCCCGAAGCCGGACATGGGTGAACCAGTCGTGGCGCTCAACCCGGCCACCATCACGAAGGACAACCTGCAAGCCATCCACGTGGACATCGAGGAATCCGAGGCTGCCACCGCCAAGGCTATCGCCGCCATCGACAATGCTGACCTCGGCGACGAAGACGCCGAGCTTGCCGTCGGTGATGCCCTGGATAACTTCATGGCCTTCTATGATCCCACTGAGCTGCCCATCCTCGTAGAACTGCTCTAGGATCACCAGCGTTAACAGCCCTAACGCGAGTGGTGGTGCTACTCTAAGCCCTTATTGGCATTGCTTGAGAAAAGGAGCACCATCATGAAGGCAACTCGCCTTGCTAGCCTTATCACCGCTGCAGCCCTGAGCGTCACAACCCTCGTTTCAGCACCAATTGCCGGGGCAGAGGAAGCAGTAGCGCCGGCAGCGCAGACAAATCAGACCGCGCAGGGGAGCTCTGCTCAGGAAGCGGCTCCCAGCGAACCTGACCCCAACAATCCGGACCCCAACATGGCCGTGATGCCTAAGACTCCGTGGCTGCGCATCGTTGAGGGCTCCTCGCAAGGACCGATGGGGGTTATCGTCGCCATTCTCTTCGGAATTATCAGCATCGGCTTCGCTGTGTACAAGGAGTTCGGTGATTACCTGCCCAAGTTGGGCTAAATGCTGATAGTCTGCTGGAGTAAAACTCAGCTCGATCGAAAGGTCCCCTCAGCATGACTTCCTCTCGTCTTCGCCGCGTAGTTGCTACCTCCACCTTGTCCGTCGCACTTGTTGCTGGCGGAATCGCTGCCCCCACTGCGGGTGCGGTGACCACCTCCATCAAGAATGACAAGTGCACCATCACGTTGAGCGAGGACGAAGCCAGCGACCTCAAGAACGCGGAGTCCAAGGACAACGACGTCGACAGCAGCCTGCTGAAGGATGGCCTTAAGATTTCGCCCAAGGACGCGGAGAAGCGTGCTCGCGACGTAGAGAACCAATCGGACGAGCTCTACCGTGCTCTGGCTGGCTATGAGGCAGAGGTCGAGCTCGGTGACGAGGACGCCGTCAAGCGCGCTAAGAACAACATCAAGGTAGCCGAGACTTTCCGCGACATCGCGCCGGAGTACGTCAAGGCTCTCGATGCGTGTGCCAAGAAGGAAGAGTTCAACAAGAAGGCACCGAGCGGTGATAACACCTCCTCCAACATCGACAAGGGTGGCGCCATCATCCTCGGAGTATCCGGCGCCCTGACGGTGCTCTTTATGGCTCTTCGCGCAGCCAGCCCCTTCCTGAAGACCGTCCTGCCGCCGCAGCTGGCGGCCATGCTTCCGGCCTAAGCCTTAGGGCTTAAGGCCTAAAGAGCCGACGCTTAGGCCCCAATGGGGCCTAAGCCCAATCGACGTTGGTGCGCAGGGAGGCCAAAAGACCCCGCACTGCATCGCGACGGCGCGCAGAAGCAGTGCCTTCCTCGATGCTCAAGTCCAAGCCACACTCAGGATCTGCGGGCGGCCCCGCATGCGTGCAGCCGCGCGGGCAGTCCTCGATGGCTTCGGCCAGATCATCGAAGACCTCGATGACGTTCTCGGCATCAATGTGGGCCAATCCAAAGGAGCGGATGCCGGGCGTATCAATGATCCACCCGCCATTCGGCGTGCTTCCTTCCGCCGGCAGGCGCAATGCCACCGACTGCGTCGAGGTGTGGCGGCCCTTGCCCACCGCAGACACCTCACCGGTTTCGCGGTTGGCGTCTGGGACAAGCCGGTTGACCAAGGTTGATTTACCCACACCGGAGTGGCCGATGAGCGCCGTGACATGTCCATCAATTGCGGCGCAGACCTGCTCCAGTCCATCGTCGACGCCGGCCTCCACCACCGTGACATCCAAGTCCGCAAACTCTTGGGCAAACGGAGTGGGGTCGGTGAGGTCGGTCTTTGTCAGGCACAGGACCGGCTGGATATTGCCGGCGAAGGCCGCGATGAGGGCACGCTCCACGAATCCAGAGCGCGGGGGCGGATCCGCCACGGCACTGACGATGAGCAGGCGGTCCGCATTCGCCACCACGATGCGCTCATAAGGGTCAGTGTCATCCGCGGTGCGCCGGAGGACGGAACGGCGTTCCTCCAGCTTGACGATGCGTGCCAAGGTGTCCTTGCGCCCGGAGGTATCGCCCACGACGCCGACGCGGTCGCCGACCTCGACGGGCGTGCGGCCCATCTCGCGGGCACGCATGGCCGTGACGACCGGGCCATCGTTATCTAGAGCGACTCCCCAACGGCCGCGATCCTTGGTGATGACCATGCCGAACTTGGCATCCTTGTGCTTTGGGCGGTCCTTCGTGCGCGGGCGCGAGCCTTTGCCGGGCCGGATGCGGACATCGGATTCGTCATAGCTGCTTGCGCGCCTAGCCACGGATCATGGCCTCCCACATCCCGGCGAAGCCGGGCAGAGTCTTGGACGTGGTATCGATGTCCTCGACCTCGACCCCTTCGACTGTTAAGCCGATGATGGCGCCGGCGGTGGCCATTCGGTGGTCGGCGTAGGAGTGCCACTGCCCTCCGTGGAGTGGGGCAGGGGTGATGCGGAGGCCGTCGTCAAGCTCGGTGACGTTGCCTCCCAAGCCGTTGATCTCGGTAGCGAGGGCCGCCAGACGGTCCGTCTCGTGACCGCGCAGGTGCGCGATGCCGGTCAACGTCGAAGGCGTGGAGGCCAGCGCGCACAGCGCAGCCACGGTCGGGGTGAGTTCACCGATATCTCCCATGTCGAGATCGATACCGCGCAGGCCTGCTAGGCCCTCCTCCGGGCCGGTGACCTTCAGGTAGGGATCCTGGCGAGGTGTCTGTGGGACGTACTCAACCTGTGCCCCCATCTGTTCCAGGATGCCGCGGAAAGCATCACCCGGCTGGTCCGTTTCCTCCGGCCAGTTCGGAATACTCACGCTGCCGCCGGCGACGGCCGCTGCAGCCAGGAAGGGCGTGGCGTTGGACAGATCCGGTTCGATATACCACTCGCGGCCTTCAATCTTTCCAGGGCGCACGACCCAATTATCCTCGCCCGCGACTACATGCACGCCGGCATCACGCAGCATGCCGATGGTCATCAGGATGTGGGGCTGGGAAGGTACGGTGCCGCCTTCGTGGCGCACGCTGAGCCCGTAGCGGTAGCGCGCACCGGCCAAAAGCAGGCCAGAGACGAACTGGGAGGAGGCGGAAGCGTCAATGGTGACCTCGGCGCCCTCTGGGACACCATGGGGCGTGATGGTCAGCGGCAGGCTATCGCCCTTGATGTCAACGCCCAGCTCACGCAGGGCCTTCGTCATGGTGGACATGGGGCGCTTGCGCGCATACGGGTCGCCATCGATGATGACGGGGCCATCCGCCAACGCGGCTACCGGCGGCAAGAAGCGCATAATCGTGCCGGCCAGGCCGCAATCGACGGTCGCCCCATGCAGCTGGCCCGGCGTCACGCGCAGGTGCGGGCCCCAGTCGGAGATACCTACGCCCATGGCCTTCAAGGCTTCTTTCATCAGGTCAGTATCGCGAGAGATCAGTGGGTTGTAGATGATAGAGGGGGAGTCAGCCAGCGCGGCGAGGATGAGGGCGCGGTTGGTCATCGACTTCGATCCGGGGACTTCTTGAGTCCAGGACAGCGGGCCGGTGGGTTGGGGAGCACTCCAGTAAGCAGACATGTAGTCCATAATAAAGGGCATGTGCGGAAGATTTGTTCTGTTCACCGAGTCCCTACTGGAGGAAGTCGGAGCGTGGGAATCCATTACGGAAGTTCATGCGCCGGAAGGCCTGCCGCCAGCACGCTATAACATTGCTCCGACCCAGCCCATCGCCATCGTGCGGGTTGCGGAGGAGACCGCCCGTGTGGAGCCAGCGCGCTGGGGACTTATCCCGCATTGGAAGAAAGACCTCGACGGCCCGCCCCTGTTTAATGCCCGCGCGGAGACTGTGGCGCAGAAACCTTCCTTTCGCGATGCCTTCAAGGCGCAGCGCTGCGTCATCCCTCTGGATGGCTACTACGAGTGGAAAGCCGGGGAAGATAAGAAGGCCAAGAAACAGCCCTACTATGTGACCGGACCCGATGGCCTGCTGTGGGCGGCTGGTTTGTGGGCCACGGGGATGGAGAGGCTCTCGGCCACGATGGTGACTACGGACGCCACGGAGGAGATGGCGTGGCTGCATCACCGGCTACCCAAGTTTCTGACTACAGATGAGATCGCACCTTGGCTGGCGGGGGAGGCGCTACTGGAGCCGAGCTCTGTGCGCGGCTTTCAGGCACGCCCGGCAGACCCCGCGGTGGGCAACGTGCGCAACGACTACGCAGAGCTTATCGACGAACCACCGGCCACCACCTTGTTCTAGTGCGCGAAAACTAGTCGGCGAGCACGTCGGCAAAGGAGAGCTCCAGGACGCGGGGGAGATCCTCCGGATTCATCTCGATGTCGAGGCCACGCTTGCCGCCGGAGAAAAAGATGGTGTCGAAGAGTAGCGCCGTCTCGTCAACAACGGTGGGCAGGACATGCTTGTGCCCTAACGGGGAGATGCCGCCGGGGATGTAGCCGGAGGACTTGGAGGCGTCGGCAGGCGCGGCCATTGTGGCCTTGGACGCACCGAAAGCGGCGGCGGCCTTCTTGAGACTGAGCTGATGGGTAACCGGAAGGACGCAGACGGCGAGTTGGCGTTTGGGGCCTTTGCCGGCGCTCAGATCAATGACGAGGGTTTTGAAGATACGCTCAGGAGCAACGTCGAGGGCCACAGCGGCTGCCTCGCCGAAGTTTTCGCGACCGCCATCAAAGGTGGAGACGTGGTGGTCAATACCTGCCTCTTCGAGGAGTTTGAGAGCGGGGGTAGCGGCACGCGGGGTCTTCTTGGACATATAAACCACCCTAGTCCGGAGCGCTAGGATGGTCGGTATGGCCACAGAAACGACGAGCGAGACGCTTCAGAAACAGCGGTTGTTTGAGGAGCAAGCCTTGCCCTTGCTGGACCAGCTTTACGGCGGAGCGATGCGTTTGACGCGCAACCCGCAAGACGCGGAGGATTTGATCCAAGAGACCTACCTCAAGGCCTTTAGCAACTTCGATTCCTTCAAACAGGGCACGAACTTGAAGGCGTGGCTGTACCGCATCATGACGAATGCCTACATCAACTCCTACCGGAAGGCCAAGCGCCGCCCAGTGGAATCCTCAGCGGATGAGCTTAGTGACTTTCAGCTGTATACCACGTCCGGACATGACTCCACGGGCCTGGAATCAGCGGAGGTCGAAGCGCTCAAGCAGATGCCGGACTCGGAGATTTCCGAGGCCATGAATGACTTACCGGAGGATTATCGCATGGTGGTGTACTACTCGGATGTAGTGGGTTTGGCCTATAAGGAAATCGCAGAAGTGATGGGCACCCCGTTGGGGACGGTCATGAGCCGCCTCCACCGCGGAAGAAAATTACTCCGCGCGGCGTTGAAGGACGTAGCACGAGAAAAAGGCATTGGTCGCAACCACCCAGAGATGGAGGAGAAGTAATGGAACGCGCAACAGGACGCAATTGCGGTGCGTGTAACTCTCCCGAGGTTGAAGCGCTCTTTCGGGAGCTATTCGATGAATCAACGAGCTATGCGCGAGCACTGGAAATCCGCGAGCATCTCGCGCAGTGCGATGCCTGTCAGCAGCGCGTCGAGAGTGAAGAAGTAGTCCGAGCGCTTGTGCGCAAATGTTGCGGGGGACAGGCTGCACCGCAGTCACTGCGCCAGCGCATTTGCGTGGAGATCACGCGGACTGAAATCACCTGGGGTTAGGGCCGCCGAGGCCAAGTTAACGCCTAGGCTACGTTAATTAGGTGTAGGCGCATACGCAAAGGGCTCGTTCCCGTCCTCGGAATGAGGAAGGAAACGAGCCCTGAATGCTGACGTTATGCGTTAGGACGCTTGCCATGGTTAGCGGACTTCTTACGGCGATCCTTGCGCTTACGGCCACGCTTGCTCATCGCGTACTCCTTCTGTTAAGGGTAAATGAACTTATTTAACTGTAGCGGCAGGGTATGCCGGAGTGTTAATCGGGGGTGTGCCTTCTGAGGGTTCTTTAGGCAGAAACGCGGGCGCGGGCGCGGCTGCGGTTGCGGCGCTTGATGGCGCGGCGCTCTTCCTCAGAGAGACCGCCCCAGACACCGGCGTCCTGGCCGGATTCCAGGGCCCACTTGAGGCAGGAAGAGGCAACTGGGCAGCGGTTGCAGACCAGCTTGGCCTTAGCGATCTGGGTGAGTGCAGGGCCGGAATTACCGACGGGGAAGAAGAGCTCCGGGTCTTCGTCGCGGCAAACAGCTTCGTGGCGCCAATCCATGATTGAAATCTCCTAACAAATTTTTGACAGCAGTGGGTGAAAGTAGGCGCACCTAGGGCAGTTCACAGCTGTGAACTGTTCCGAGTGCTACGGGGTGAAGTGGACTGGTCTGCGGTCAGTGGGGCCCTGTCTCGAGTTGGGGCCAGCGTCGACGCCGCCGTGGTTCACTTTCTGTTAACTCGAAGTTTGCTCCGAGTTATGAACTGATTTAACAGCTCGTTGTTTTTGCTACCTGAGAATAATGACACGTTTACTCAAAGTCCGCTAGGGGTAAAGGCTAAAAAGTGTCCAAAGTCACTAAAGAAATGTGGTCGCTTTAGGGTTTGCTAATGGATTGAAGGCTGTAAGAAGACTGTCAATAATCCGCCTACCAGCGCTGATAGGGGTAAAACTGTGAGTGTGGTGACCTGGATCGCGTCAAATCCATATTCAGGCCTCTGCCCCCGAAAACTCTGTGTATGGGAAGGCCTAGTTGAATACCATGGACGGTACCTGCAGGGCGGGGGAGTCTGCGGTGTGGAGATGGCCTAAACCGCCGGGGTAAGAAGTAGACTAAGCGGCCGTGAACAAGAAGAAGAAACAGTCCTCGGCTACGTCTCCCCGGACCGTTGGGAATGGCGCGCCGCCTTCGGTCATCGCGGCGGCGGGCATCGCGGTGGTTCAGTCCATCGCCGTTATCATCTTTGGCATTTTCCTCATCGTCCGTGAGGTATCTGGCGCTGAAAACGACTCGATGGTTTCGGACTCAGGCGCGACGGGCTTCGTCGGCCTGGGCACGGCTATCTTCATTTTTATCGTCTTCGGCTTTGTCATCGTTGGCTCCTGGGCCTTCGTGAAAGGCAAACGCTGGGGCCGCGGAGCCATCGTGCTGGTGGAATTCATCCTGGGTGCCATCGCCTTCCAGATGTTCAGTGGGGGCTCAGCCCTGCTCGGTGCGCTAACCCTAGCGAGCGCCGGGCTTGTCCTATACCTGCTTATGGCGCGGCCCGAGGCGGCGCAGTGGGCTGAAAGCCACTTCTAGGATGCCTTGAGCGCTACGGCAGTATCCCCGCGCTGCTCAACGATGACCGAACCGGACAAGGTCAGCGAAATCGGGCCGGAATAGCCATCGCGGTCGACGGGGATGGTGCGCTCAGTCTTACCGGACGACCAATCCACCACGTCGATTCCTTCTTCAGTGGGCACGAGAACGCGTTCGTCAACGGCAATGCCGGTGCCCAGCGCTTGCTCTAGTACGTGGTCAACCTTGAGCTGAGTTGGCGTAAAGAGGTAGAGGCGCTCGCCATCGAACCACGTCATGTGGTGGGGCAGATCGGCTACGGCAGGGGCAAAGGGGGAGGCGGAGTCGGTGATGGATGTCGAAGGTTCCACGTCCGTGGACGACAGCGCTTCACCCTCAAAATTATAGGACACGATGCGAGGCGTATCGCCCGGCAAGAAGACTGCGGCCGCCTCCTGTCCGTAGGCGACGAGGCGCGCGCCCGGATCCTCGATCTCGATGTCCTTGGAAACCTCCGGGGAGCGGGAATCCTCCGGTGTGGCCGTCTGGATACGCAACCACGTGGCATCCGGAGAATCCGGGCAGGATTCGGTCACCGCCATCGTCTCGGTACGGGTCAGCGCTGATGTGATGGCGCAGTCCTCGTGGGGCTGCATGTTGGGTTCCTGCTTGGCATCGACATCGCCGTACTCCACCGTGCGCACGAGGTCGGAGCGCCACAGCTCTACCCGCTCGGCGGAGACAGTTCCCACGCGGTCGTTCGAGACGATGGGGACCACCTCGTCAGAATTGCGGGCGCTGCGGGTATCGGAATACTGGCCGGAAGCAGCATCGATCGCCACCACATCACCGCAGCCGTTGCCCGCATCATAGGAAGCCACAATCTTGTTCCATGCTGTGCCGAGCGAACACAGGTCGGCATCGCGGCGCTGATAGGTCCACACCTCATCGCCGGCAGCATTCGTGGCGCTCAGGGTGTCGCCGTCATGGGTCACCAGCAGGCCCTTCGACGACACAGCCCGGGCTTGGCCTGACACCAAGGCGTTGGGGAGGCTGAAGGATTCGGTGAGGGAGTTCGGGACGGCGGTGAGGAGCGCTGGCTCGGCGTTGGCCGCAGCGTCGACTGCCGGGGTGAGCTCAGCCTTGTGAATCGGTGCGGTGATAACCGCACCACCGATGGCGATGGCGCATACCGCGCTGATCGCGCCCACGGCAATCCAGTCCGCCTTCGTGGAACGCAAGATGGGTGCCTTCTTTGCAGCGGCGTCGTTGACCGGGGATTCTTGGGCGTGCTCGGTGCTCATCGGCGTCCTCCTTGGCGGGGATTGCGTTTACGGGAACGAGTGCGGCGCGAAGCGCGAGCAGAGCGCGTGGATTCACCACGCGGGGAGCCTCCACGCGGTGAGCCTCCACGCGGTGAGCCCGTGCGCCGGGGTCCACCCAACACCTTGGTGGGCGGGCCGACCGTATCGGCAACCCCCTCCGGAACATCAAGTGCTTCCGCGAGCTCCGGGGACGTACTGAACCACTGCGGCGGCTCCGGCTGGCCCAAGTCGAGCTCGTCGTTGATGACTTGCCACTTTCCCAGTTCGTCATAACCGACGAGGGTCACCGCCGTGCCCGTATGGCCGGCGCGGCCAGTACGGCCGATGCGGTGAACAAACGTCATCGGATCGTCCGGAACCTGATAGTTGATGACGTGGGTGACATCATCAATGTCGATGCCGCGGGCGGCGACATCCGTGGCTACGAGAATCTCCACGGTGCCGTCACGGAAGGCATCGAGCGAGCGCTCGCGTGCTTTTTGATCCATGTCGCCATGAACCGCGCCCACCGCGAACCCGCGCTGCGCCAGCTCCTCCGCGACGGCGGCCGCCGAGCGCTTCGTGCGCGTGAAAATGATGGTGCGCCCGCGGTCGTGGGCCTGCAGGACCTTTCCCAGTACCGCAATCTTGTCCATGCGGTGCGCTTGGAAGGTGACCTTGCGGGTGGAGGCATGGGTCTGCTGGGCGTCGGCAGATTCGGCACGGATATGCACCGGCTGGTCCAGGAAGGTGCGAGCCAGCGTCACGATGGGGCCAGGCATGGTCGCGGAAAAGAGCATGGTCTGGTGCGGGTTGCCGTGCAGCAGGGAGAGAATCTTCTCGATATCCGGAAGGAAGCCTAAGTCCAGCATCTCGTCGGCTTCATCCAATACAAGAACGCTGACCTGATCGAAGGATAAGTGCTTCTTCTGGCAGAGATCGAGGAGGCGGCCCGGGGTGCCCACGACGACGTCCGCGCCTGCGTTGATCTGTTTGATCTGCTCCTCATAGGGGCGACCGCCGCACAAGGTGATGACGCTGAGCGGCAGATTCGCGGCAGCGACCTGCAAGTCCCCGCTGACCTGGATGGCTAGCTCGCGCGTTGGCGCAATGACCAGCGCGCGGGGGGTTCCGTCAAGCTCCGGGATGTCGGCATCATCGAAGACGCGATCGAGAAGCGGTACACCGAAGCCGTAGGTCTTTCCCATGCCGGTGCGCGCTTGGCCAATGAGGTCCTGGCCATTGAGCGCGATGGGGAGCGTGAGCTCCTGGATGGCGAAGGTGTGCGTAATCCCGTTGTCAGCGAGGGCATCGCAGATCTCTACGGCGACGCCGAGCTCGGCAAAGGTAGGGGATTCGCGGGAATCGCGGGAAGATTTCGGGGCAAGCACACCTTGATAGTAGAGGACGTGGCTATAGTGGGGCCATTAGAGCGCCGGGGGCGCAGGCCTCACGGCACCGATTAATGACAACGATCTAAGGGAGACACACCACATGGACATCAAGTTTGGTTTCGCCGATACCGCCCGCGAACTGGTTATTCACGCCGAAGGCGAGCGCGAAGAACTGACCCAGACCATTAACAATGCCTTGGCGGAGAACTCCACCCTCGAATTGAAGGACACCAAGGGCCGCTCCTACATTGTGCGCACCGAGCGAGTCGTCTACGTAGAAATCGGCACTGCACGCGCCCACACCGTCGGTTTCGCGGGCTAAGTACGCGCGCGCCGTCTCAGCGGGTAGCCTAAATGGCCATGGAGAATCCCGCGGATCTTGGACAGCACCCACAGCGCCTTTCAGCGGTGGAGCGTTTCGCTCGCGAGTATGGCTGGTGGCGCGTGGTGGCGATCCCTGTCATGGTCGTCATCACCGTGTGGGTGCTCGTTGACGTTTTCCGCTCCCCAGCCCAGGAGGCAGAAGTGACGGCGGCAGGGGAGACGTCGACAAGCAGCGCCACCGCAACCCCGTCCCTGCCCAAGGGGCCCGATCCTGCCAACGCCAGTGCGATCGCTGCCGCCAAGGATGGCTTGCCCGCCGGCGGTGCCTTCACGGAGCAAGGTGATGAAACCTACCGCGATGCCGGCCCTTCCACCATGCACGCGGGCAAAGGTGGAAAACAGACCATCCGTTTTTCCGTGGAGATCGAAAATGGCGTGGACACCTCCGCCTACGGTGGGGATGCTGCGGTGGTCGCTCTGGTCGACGCCACCCTGTCCGACCCCCGCGGGTGGACCGCCAACGGAGACTTCGAATTCATCCACGTCAAGGCCGATGACAACCCCGATACGCACATCCGTCTGACCTCACTGGGGACCACGGCGAAGTTGTGCGGTGCGCAGTTGGAATCGGAAACCTCGTGTCACACGACGATTACCGGTGAATCCGCGGTCAACCTCAACGAGTCTCGCTGGGTGCGGGGCGCTGCACCGTTTGAGGGGGATTTGGGCAACTACCGCCAGTACCTGATCAACCATGAGTTCGGCCACGCCATTGGTTACGCGGCCCACCAGCCCTGTGGTGGCGAGGGTAAGCTCGCGCCCGTCATGATGCAGCAGACGCTGAGTCTCAACAACGGGAAGCTCTTTGAGAAGGAACCAAACGAGGTGTATCCGGACGAGGACGTCACCTGTGAGCCGAACCCGTGGCCCTACCCGAATCCGGCAAATTCTGATCACGCCAAGCCCGAGTAAGCCGCTCGAAATTTAAGGACTATTTCCCCATGCCACTGCCACCTGAGCCCGTTCTTGCCGCCTTCAACGCCGAGTTTCACCCGCGCCGAACGCAGGGAGAGCTCGTGGGGTCTGCCTGGGATAACGGGATTCGCGTCGGGGATATAGTCTTTGCCGAGGCGCGGCCGTGGACTGGTTGGTCCGCCAAGGTACGCGAGAAACTCAGCGTGCCGGGAGCGCGTATCGCCCGCCCGGTTCTGACCGCCGATGGGCGCTACACAGCCGCTGGGTGGAAGGCCACGCAATTCGTGGAAGGTCAGTTGCGAGGCCGCATCGATGAAACCGTGCAGTTGGCGCTGCGCCTTGATGACGCCCTCGATGTGGCCCCGCTGCCCACCATGGACCGGCGCGAGGACGTGTTTGCGCGGGCGGAGCGGGCCGCGTGGGAGGAGAGCGGCGAGGCTTATTCTGATGCTGAGCTTGCGCACCTCCCGTTGGTTACCGCTCACATGGATCTTCTGGGAACCACCATTTTTTCCGGGGCCAATCCGCCTGCGCTGATTGACATCGTGCCTTCTGCCGCTCCGCGTCCGGCGGGCTGGACTGCAGCGATAGTCATGGTGGATGGTCTGATCGCGGGGGCGGTCGATGGTGATATTTGCACCCGCTTTGCGTCGGTGCCCGGAATACAGCAGCTCTTGCTGCGTGCAGTGGCGTATCGCCGGTACGTCAATATCCTGCACCCGCGCTCCAAGGCGACCGTGCGTTCGAACATAGAAAGGGTGGAAGAGGCCCTCGTGTCCGCGGCATCTGACAGACTGTAGGGCGTGAAGTACAGCAGCGAATCCCCCACACGTTCCGGCGTCACGCTTCCTCCCTCGCCGGATGTCCGCCTTGTTCCCCGGAACCGCCGGGCCACGTCGCGCACATGGGATGTACCGGTGCCCACGGAGGGCACGTGGCGGGTGCTCGGCGCGGCCGGGTCCGGAGTATCGAGCCTGCTGATCGACGTGGTCTTGGGCCAGCTCAACGCCGGGGCCGATGCCTCCGGCATCCTCGTCGTCGCCCCGTCCAAGGAATCCGGTTCGCTGCTGCGCAGGGAATTAGCAGAAAACCTCGATGATTATGCGGCGCAAACATCGATGGTGCGCTCGGTGCACTCTTTGGCCTTTGCATTGCTGCGCCAGAGCAGCGAGGAAGAGCTGCGCCTGATTACCGGCGCAGAGCAGGATGCGGTCATCCGCGAGCTGCTCCAAGGCCATGCTGCGGATGGCAGGGGTGCGTGGCCGGAGGAGATGCGGCCGGCCCTGGAGTACGTGGGTTTTGCGCGCCAGTTGCGTGACTTGTTGTTGCGTGCCATCGAACGGGGGCTGGGCCCGACAGAGCTCGAGGAGCTCGGGGAGCGTCATGCTCGGCCCATGTGGACTGCCGCCGGCGAGTTCCTGCGCGAATATGAGCGGACTCAGGCGCTGGCGGGTTCGCATTCCTATTCCGCGGCAGAACTGGTCAGCCAGGTGCTTTTGCGCCCAGAGCTGCTGCGCGAGCACCCGTGGCACACCATCGTGGTCGATGACGCCCAGTTGCTCGACCCGACCTCCGGCCAGCTGATCGCGGAGTTGGCGAAGACCGCCCGCCTCACCGTGATTGGTGGTGACCCTGACCAAGCGGTCTTTGCTTTCCGTGGTGCTAATTCGGAATTCCTCACCACGTGGGAGGCGGAGAACGAGCTGCGCTTAGACTCGACGCACCGCACTCCCTCCCCGGCGTGCGTGAGCGTCGTGGAGTCGCGCGGCACCTTGCGTGATGTCCTGGCAAATACGGTTCGCCGCCGGCACTTAGAAGACGGCGTGGACTGGCGAGATATCGCAGTGATCGTGCGCTCTACCGGGGATATTGGACCTGCCCGGCGCACGCTGCTGTCTGCTGGCGTGCCGGTGCACATCAACCCCACGGACGTGGTGCTCGCTGAGCAGCGCTTGGTCAAGGCGGTGCTTCTGGCTCTACGTGCTTTGGAGAATGAGCTTGAGCCCGTGGAGCTCGAGGACCTGATTACCGGTCCTGTCGGCGGTGCGGACCCAGTCACGCTGCGGAGGCTCATTCGCGGCCTGCGCCGTTGGAAGCCGGAGCAGCGCGGTATGGACACGCTGCGAGAGCTGCTGGATGGTGAGTTGCCGGACTTCAACAACCTCCTGACAGAGCGCGAAGAAGCGATCCTGGCCCGTATTCGCGGGGTGCTATCCGCCGGGCGCGCGGCCCTGCACGCAGGCGCCGCAGTCGAGGAGGTTCTCTGGGAGGTGTGGCAGGCCACTGGTTTGGACACGCGCCTACAGGCGGCAGCCTTGCGCGGCGGTGCCGCGGGTTCGCAGGCGGACCGAGACCTGGATGCCATGATGGCGCTATTCGATGCCGCCGGTGACTATGCCGAGCGCCGCCCGGCGGCCTCCCTAGAGTCCTTCATCCTGCACATCACGGAGCAAGAATTGCCCACCGGCGTGCGGGATCGTCGCTCGGCGCTGCCTGATGCGGTAGAGATCCTCACCGCGCACGGCGCGGTGGGCCGCGAGTGGGACACCGTCATCGTGGCGGGCGTTCAGGAAGGAACGTGGCCGTCGGTAGGGGAGACCGGCTCTCTCTTCGGGCAAGAGGACCTCATCGATCTCCTAGATCGCGGCATCACACCCGGCACCCCAGTCAGCCACGTGTCGGGGCGCTTGGCGGAGGAGCGCCGGCTCTTCCACGTGGCCACCACGCGTCACCGATGCCGCCTGCTCGTCCTCGCGGTGGATTCGCCGGAGAGCGATGTGGCTGAGGAGCCGTCGCGCTTCATCGATGAGTTCCTGTCCGCCCGCGGTGTCGATGTCCCAGGAGCACAAGCGCGCCGGGAAGCGGGTAAGCGGCTGGCGCGCCAGGCCTGGCCACGCGAGCTGGGCCTCGAGGTTCCGGAACCGAATCCAGTGACGTTGCCCAGTGCGGCTAGTGGGGAGGAAGAGCTCGATCCCCTTGACGTCTCCGTGCTCTCGGTTCCCGCCTTCGTGGCGCAGCTGCGGCGTTGCGCTACCGATCCGGAGACGGGTGAGGCCGAGCGCTCCCAAGCGGTGCGGCAGTTGGCCCGTCTGGCGGAGGCTGGGGTTCCGGGGGCGCACCCGGATCAGTGGTGGGCCGCCCGCGGCGTGGCCTCGGAGCTGCCGCTGCATGGTTCCAGTACCGTGTCGCCGTCCCGGGTGGATGCTCTGCTGACCTGCCCGCTCAACGCGGTGCTCGGGCAGCTCGTCGAGGATGACTCAGCGGATATCAACCTACTGCGGGGAAATTTGGCGCATGCTTTCCTGGAGGCGCTGGGCCGGGGAGCTGCCGCTGAGCCTGCGAAGCAGCTCGTGGTTGATGCCTTCGCCGCGCTGCTTGATGGCCCCTCATGGCGCCGCGAGGCTGAGCGCGCGGACTTTGAGCGCCTTATCGACCGCACCCACAGCTGGGTGCTCTCGAGCTCGACGTCACTCGAACCCGTCGGCGTTGAGGTTCCCGTCACCGTGGACATCGGCCCCGATGTCACCATTCGTGGGTTCATCGACCGGCTGGCGAAGGCCGGTGAGGACTACGTTGTGGTGGATCTCAAGACCGGAACAACGGTTCCCTCTAAGGCCAGCGCCCAGGATAATACCCAGCTCATGACGTACCAGCTGGCCCTGGCACACGGTGAACTCGTCACGGCACCAGCAGACTCTGACGGCGAGCCTCAGTCTGTATCCATCCGGACCGGTGCCGGCCTGCCGCGTGGCGGCGGCGTGCTGGTGTACCCGCGATCCAGCGCTGCTTCCGTGTCCACCCGGGAACAAGCCACCAAGCCCCCAGAGGAACTCGAGGAATTTGCGCAGGCGCTACCTGCACTCGTAGCCGAGCTGCGCGGACCGGGGCTGACCGCGCGTGAAAACGCCGATTGTGATCGGTGCCCGATCCGCCCTATTTGCCCTGTGATGAATGAAGGAGCTCTGGTGACCGATGCCTAAGAACCCCACCCAACACTTCAGTCCTGAGGAGCTGGCCAGCGCGCTGGGGAAGCCTTTTCCTCCCACCGCAGAGCAAGCCGCAGTTATCGATGGTCCACTCGGGCCGAAACTGGTCGTGGCCGGCGCGGGCGCTGGTAAGACGGAGACGATGGCCTCGCGCGTGGTGTCGCTGGTCGCAAACGGGTTGGTGCGGCCCGAGCAAGTCCTGGGCCTGACCTTTACCCGCAAGGCAGCCCAGCAGCTGGAGCAGCGCATCCGCCGCCAGTTGCTGACCCTGCGCTCCTCAGGAATCCTTGCTCCGGGCAGCCCAGCGGCAGAGGCAGTGGAGAATATCGCGCCTAACGTCTCCACCTATGACTCCTACGCGGGTGATCTGGTCCGCGAGTATGGCTTGCTCATGCCGGTGGAGCCGAATGCCCGCATTATCACTGAGGCGGAGCGCTATGCCATCGCCCACGAGGTCGTCAGCAACTACACGGGCTCGCTGAGCACCGATAATGCCGTGGCCACGGTCACCGCCACCTTGCTCAAACTGGCAGAGACCATGGACGGGGAGCTCAAGGATCCCCATGATCTGTATGAGCACGAGGACATCTTCCGCAAGACCGCTGAGGACCTAGAGAAGAGCAAGAGGACCAGCAGTGAGTACAGCCAAAAGCTGCAGGGATACCTGGATACCCAACGCCTGCGCCTGGAGTACCTGCCCTTGGTGGAAGCACTGAAGAAGGAACAGGCGGAGCGGGGCGTCATCACCTTCGGCGAGCAGATGTCCATCGCTGCCACCCTGGCCAAAAACTTCCCCCTCTTGGGCGAGCAACAAAGCGCGCGGTATCGCGTGGTCATGCTGGATGAGTACCAGGACACTTCCCACGCGCAGCGCATCCTGCTGCGTTCCCTCTTCGGTGGTAAGCGCGAGGGGCTCTCGGTTACCGCGGTCGGTGACCCCATGCAGTCCATCTATGGCTGGCGCGGGGCGACGGCGGAAAACCTCGAGGCCTTCGTCACGGACTTCCCGCAGGCTGACGGCACCCCGGCGCCCAAAGACCAGCTGACCACCTCCTGGCGCAACCCCTCGACGGTGCTGGGAATGGCCAATGACGTGGCCTCGAAGCTCTTCTCCGAAAGCCCGGGTGAGCGGCCGGTGGATGAGCTATCGCCGAAGCCCACCGCGCCGGCAGGCACGGTGGAGCTGGGCTATTTCGCCTCCGAAGATGAGGAACGAGACTTCATCGCAGAGCACCTGCGTCAGCTCTATGAGTCCACGCCGGAGGGTGAGGATCTCAGCGCCGCAGTACTCGTGCGCACCAATAAACAGTCGCCGTTGATCGCCGCGGCCCTGGACAAGGCCGGGGTCCCCAACGAAATCTTTGGTCTCGGCGGGCTGCTCTGGCAGCCGGAGATCCAAGACCTCGTAGCGGTGGCCACCTTGCTGGTGCGTCCGCAGGACACCGCGGCGGCGCTGCGCGTGCTGACCGGGCCGATGTGCGGCCTAGGTATCGCCGACATCCAGGCGCTGCATTCGCGTCAGCGCAACCTTGCCGGTGCTGCGGAGGGGCGCACACGCTGGGAGGGCGGTGATCCCCTGGAGCACCTGGCTACCCAAATCGAGGACATCACCGCAGAGGGGCCTGACCAGGTGCTGGGGCTTGCCGACGCCCTCGCAGACCTCGGCGAACGCGAGCGCTACAGTGCCGAAGGCCTAGAGCGCATGGAAGAGGTTTCCTCCAAGCTGCGCTACCTCCGCACCTATTCCCTGGGAAAGTCGCTCAACGACATTGTCGCCGATATTGAGTTGCTCTTTGGTCTGCGTACCGAGGTCTTAGCCTCCGGGAAGCCAGGCGGGGCAACACACCTCGACGCCTTCGCCGACGTCGTCGCTGGTTTCCACGGGGAGGGCCTAGCCGGGCTCCTGGACTATCTTGAGCTGGCTAAGGAGAAGGAAGACGGCCTTGAGTTGGGAGAGGTCCCGCTCGTGCGCAACCGCGTCCACATCATGACGGTGCACAAGGCTAAGGGCTTGGAATGGGAACACCTCTGCGTGGCACACGCGGATTCCACAAGCTATAAGGCGCAGGCGGAGACTTTCCTGACCAAGATCGAAAAAGCACCGGGTGATGAGGATGTCATCGATGTCCCCGAGGACGCGGTGACACGCTCCGACTTCGACAAGGCGTGTGAGGCTTTCAAGGAACAAAACCGCGAGTTCCAAGCAGAGGAAGCAGCCCGCCTGTTCTACGTGGCAATGACCCGCACCGAGTCCACCCTGACGGTGACTGGCTCCGGAACCAATAAGGCGAAGGGCAAGAGCAAGAAGGGCCCGTATTCCTACCTGCAACTGCTGGCGGATAAGCACCCAGAGCTCGTCGTCCACTGGGAGGTCCCCGAGAACCCCGTGGAAGACGAAGAGCGTTCTGTTACGGAGGCCTCCTTCCCTGCACTAACCCCGCAACCGGAAGCGCTCAAGGCCGCAGACGCGGTGCGCGCGGCAATGGAGAACCTGCCACCGCTGCGCGATGGCGAGGTCTTTGGACTCTGGGAGCAGGAGGCGAGCGCGCTCATCGAGGAACACAAAGCCCTCCAAGCCCCGGTGGTCGATGTGGAGCTGCCTGGCGAGTTGACAGCCTCCGACATGGTGGCGATGTCAGCGGATCCCACTCAGTTTGCCCGCCGCCAGCGCCGCCCCATTCCCTTCAAACCTAACTCCTATGCCAAGCGCGGCACCGCCTTCCACGCCTGGCTGGAGGATCGGTTTGGGGCGCCCGCCTTGCTGGGGGAGGATGAGCTGCCCGGTTCTCATGATGAACCGGACCACGACTTGGAGTCCCTCAAGAAGTCCTTCCTAGCCTCGGAGTGGGCACAGCGCACGCCTGCCTATGTGGAAGCGCCTTTTGAGATCACCATTGGGGACTCGGTAGTCCGCGGCCGCATGGACGCGGTTTTCCAGCAGCCGGATGGTTCCTGGCTCATCGTGGACTGGAAGACTGGCCGCCGCCCGCAGGGCGCTGCACTGAACTCGGCGCAGATTCAGCTGGCTGTCTACGCAGAAGCTTGGCGGCGCATCCATGGCGTGGAGACGGTCCGCGCGGCGTTCTTCTATGTGCAGGAGAACTACCTTTTGGAGCCGGATGACTTGCCCACTGGAGCACGGCTGGCTGAGCTTTTAAGCTCTGCAGTTTCCACGCCACCAGGGTTGAGTCTAAGGTAGTCTCACGAGGAAATCCGCATCATCTAGGGAGGTTGGCGCTTCGTGCCCAAGCACTTAAGAAAACGCATTACGTCGCGTTTTTTATCGCAGGTTGAGCTGACCTCGCAGCCTGACCACGCGTTGCTCGATGTCATCACGATTCCGCGCACGCAAAGCACCAGCCCGTGGAAGCAACTGGCGCGCCGCGTGATATGGGCCATGGGGCTGATGGTCTTTGTCACCATCATCGTCTTTTTCGACGGTGACGGGTATAGCGAGGATTTGTCTTTCTTGGATGCCGCTTATTACTCAGCGGTGTCGTTGACCACTGTGGGCTACGGCGATATTGTCCCCGTGACCCCCACCGCGCGTTTCATTAACCTTATTATCGTCACCCCGGCCCGCCTGCTCTTCCTTGTTTTGTTGGTCGGTGCTACCTTGTCGGTTCTGACGGATCGAGCCCGTCGCACGTTTGAAATCCAGAATTGGAGAAAGCAATTGCGTAACCACACCGTCGTCATCGGCTATGGCACCAAGGGCGCCGGTGCGGTCGCCGCGCTGATCGCCGACGACGTCCCAGCCTCCCAAATCGTGGTCGTAGACAATAACCGTGCGGCCCTAGCCAGTGCCGAGCACCACGGCCTCGTCACCATCTATGGCTCCGGAACCAAGCAGGACGTCCTGCGCATCGCCGGTGCGCAGCACGCCTCCTCCGTGGTGGTGACTCCGTCCACGGACGATACCGCGGTGCTGTGTACGTTGTCCGTGCGCGAGCTTAACCCTAAGGCCAAGGTGGTCGCGTCTGTGCGTGAATCTGAAAACCGCCACCTTCTCCTCCAATCCGGCGCTGATTCGGTGGTGACCTCGGCGGAGACGGCCGGCCGCCTGCTGGGCCTTGCTACCGTAACGCCAACCGTGGTGGAGATGATGGAGGATCTCCTCTCACCAAATGAGGGTTTCTCCGTGGCGGAGCGCGCGGTGCGCGAATTCGAAGTGGGCTCTAATCCACGACACCTCGCAGACATTGTTCTGGCGGTCCTGCGCAACAACGAGCTACACCGCGTCGACACGGCAGATGCGTACGCGCTCAAGCCCGGTGACCGCCTGCTCTATATCAAGCACGAGATGCAGCAGGCCGCGGAAGATTCCGATGAAGACGAGGACGAAGGCAACTAATGTTCCTTCCTGTCACCGAGACCGGCCGCGTCCCGGTTACGCCACAGGGCCAGCCGGTCTTTCTGGCTGAGCCGGCGGGGGACATCGTGGTCACGGCCGGGGCCATCCATGCTTTCCTACTGGGCACCGAGGCCGCCGAGCGGCTCGGCGCGCTGCGTGATGCCACCTTCTTTAACAGTCAGCGCGACATCCTCAAAGCCCTGCATCTGATCCGTAACCGTCGGGAAGCGCGCTTTGATCCGCGCAGCGGCCGCGAGCTGTCTTATCCCGCGCCCGGGGCGGTGGGGCGCGACGGCGAGCGCCTCGTGTTCCCACGCCTTGATCCCGCAGTCATCGGCATTATCCGTCACGCAGAGTCGGACCAGATCCTGTTGGCGCGTAACCGCCACCGTCCTAACTTCTTCTCCTTGATTGCCGGCTATGTGGATCCCGGTGAGACCCTCGAAGAAGCGATGATCCGGGAGGCACTGGAAGAGACCGGCCGCCGCGTGGAGTCAGTCAAGTACTGGGGTTCACAGCCGTGGCCGCCGAGCGGTTCGTTGATGGTGGGCTTTTCCGCGGTCACGGAGGATGTCCAACCCGTGTGCGATACTGACGAAGAGCTCGCTGAGGTGCGGTGGGTGTCCCGCGCCGAGCTTCCAACATTGACCATTGCCCGCCAGGGCTCAATTGCACACACGATGATTATGGAGTGGTTCCACGGTGATGAGACCGGATCTGTCCCTGCTCGATGAGGACCAACGGGCCGCCGCCACGGCGCCGCGCGGCCCGGTCTGCATCCTGGCCGGTGCCGGAACGGGCAAAACTCGCACGATCACCTATCGCATCGCCCACATGGTGGATCAGGGCTTCGTCAACCCGCAGCGTGTTCTGGCTGTCACTTTTACCTCTCGTGCCGCGAGTGAAATGCGCGAGCGTCTCAACCAGATGGGTGTCGGGGGAGTGCAGGCTCAAACCTTCCACGCCGCGGCGCGCCGCCAACTGAAGTACTTCTGGCCGCAGGTCGCCGGGGATCTGCCGTGGCAGCTCATCGATAATAAGTTCAGTCTGGTTGCACGTGCGGTGCGTTCGCTCGGTCTGGACAATAACAAGGACACCATCCGTGACTTCCTGGGGGAAATCGAATGGGCGAAGTCTTCGTTGATCAGCCCCGAGGGCTATCCCGGCGTCATCGAGTCCACGGACCGTGAAGCACCGGGGGATCCGGCTAAGGTGGCGGAGGTCTTCCGCCGCTACGAGGATATGAAGGCCACCCCGGATCTCATGTACCTTGATTTCGATGATTTGCTCATGCACATCGCGGGCGCCATCGAGAACGTACCTGCGGTGGCGGAGGTCTTCCGTGAGCAGTACCGCACCTTTGTCGTCGATGAGTACCAAGACGTGACGCCGCTGCAACAGCGCGTGCTGGAGGCCTGGCTGGGGGAGCGCGATGACCTGACGGTCGTGGGCGATGCTAACCAGACCATTTATTCCTTCAACGGAGCTTCCCCGGAGTACCTGCTGAATTTTTCCCGCACGTATCCGCAGGCCACGGTGGTAAAGCTGCAGCGAGATTACCGCTCCACTCCGCAGGTGACGGATTTGGCCAACGAGGTCATCTCGAAGGCCACGGGCCGCGCGGCGGGAACCCGCCTGGAGCTGCAAGGTATGCGCGAGCCTGGCCCCGAGCCCACTTTTAAGGCCTATGAGTCTGAGGAGATCGAAGCCAAGGAGGTCGCGGGCCAGGTTCTGACTTTGCTCAACCAGGGCGTGAAGGCTTCCGAAATCGCAATTCTCTACCGCATCAACGCGCAATCAGAGCAGTTTGAGCAGGCGCTTGCCGACGCCGGAGTGGTCTACCAAGTCCGCGGCGGCGAAGGATTCTTCCGCCGCCCCGAGATCTTGGAGGCCATCCGCGTGCTCATCGCTGCCACGCGCCGTGATGATCTGCCGAATGACCCTGTGGCCGTGGCACGTGCGGCCTTCGTGGAGCTGGGGCTGTCCGCCACGGAACCGCAAGGCGCGCAGGCCCGCGAGCGCTGGCAGTCGCTCACGGCGTTGGTGGATCTCATCGCGCAGATCGTAGAGGACCACGAAGGGATCGACCTGCCTGGCGTGCTGGGGGAGCTGCACCGCCGATCCGAAAACAAGCACAACCCCACGATGGAGGGCGTGACCCTAGCGACCATCCACGCTGCCAAGGGCCTGGAGTGGGATGCGGTGTTCTTGGTGGGGCTCACCGAAAAACTCTTGCCCATCAACCACGCCATCAAGGCCGGCGATGAGCACGTGGAAGAAGAGCGCCGGCTGTTCTATGTCGGCATTACCCGTGCGCGCGAGCACCTGGCTTTGTCGTGGGCGTTAGCCAAGACCACCGGTTCGCGGGCCTCGCGTGAGCGAACTCGCTTCCTTGACGGCGTGGTGCCGGGAATCGAGGAGAGCCAGTCATCGAACCGTCGCTATCGCCCGCGCCGCTGCCGCGTGTGCTCGGGCCAGCTCAGCAGTCCCGCCGAAAAGGTTCTGGGCCGCCACGAGTGGTGCGAATATGAGGGCGATGAGGATGTCTTCAACGCGCTGCGCGCCTGGCGCGCGTCCGTTGCTAAGGACTCCCAGGTTCCTGCCTACGTCGTGTTTTCCGATGCCACCCTGCAAGCCATCTCGGAGGCGCTTCCCGCCAGCGAGGCCGAGTTGCTCGACATCTCCGGGGTAGGCCCCTCCAAGCTGGAGCGCTACGGCGCGGAGGTGCTGCAGATCATCGCCTCGACCCGGGGTTAGGCACCGGCGCAGTACGTACAGCGCGGGTGCTCCATCAGCAGCCGGTGTTGCTCGATCCCGTAGGGGTCTATCTCCTTAAGCTCCCCGGCTAACGGCTTGCCGCCGGGAGCCCCGGGCGGGGCGGGCCTTCCCAAAAGGCGGCGGATGGTGACCGCAGCATGCATCACTATTGCGGTGCGCACGATTGGATCCCCCGGCGGTTCTACCGCGGCGGCGCGGCGCGCCACCTCGTGCCACTGCTCGTCCGCATCGATGCGGTGCAGATGCGCGCACAGTGGGCAAGGCCCCGCGCCGGACACCCGGACCGGACCGATGATGCCGCGGGCATCCAACATCGATACCGGCAGCCACGTCGCCGAGGATTTGTGCAGGGCTTGTGCCCATTCCGTGGCGCCGTCCAACATGTCGACGGCCACGATCGGCAGGTACCCGGCCACGTTCGCGATGTACTCGGAGGGTGTTTCGCTGTGGAGAGGGGAGCGGGGCTGGAAGGAATCGTTAAGGAGGACATCGCGCAGCTCATTGGCGAGGGCCGACGTACCCAGCACGGCCACGCGCTGCGGCTGGGGCGCTGGCCATAGAACCCGGTAACTGATCAGATCATCAACCAGGCTGCGGGCAGCGGACGGGCTCGTGCCCGTATTCTCTATGGATTTTTCAATGGTCTGCCGGGTCAGCGGGGTGCGCAACCGATTGAGCAGGCGTGCCAGTTGTGGGTGGGCCTCGAACACGCCGACGCGCGTGGCATCCATCCCACACTGGAGCATCCCGGGCTCGCGCTCCAGGATTGTGGTTTCCGGCGCCAGCATATACGTCTGTGCAGACATGGTTTCCTCCCCGTTGATGACCCACCCCAGCTGTGCTTAGCCATCATTGCACCACAGGTAGAATGCCCTGTCATGTCGAACAACCCCGAGGTCCGTGTCATTCGCTCCGCCCGGCGCCGTCGCACCGTCCAAGCCCGCGTTGTTGATGGCGTTCTCGAGGTGCGCATTCCTGCCTGGATGTCGGCAGCAGAAGAACAGAAAGCAGTGGATGAGATCGTGGCGAAGGTGCGTAAGAAGCACACCTCGTCGCAGCGCTCCGATGCCTCTCTCACCGCCCGCGCACGCACGTTGAACACTCGCTATTTGGAAGACCGCGCCACGGTGGGATCCATTCGGTGGGTCAGCAACCAAAAATCCCGCTGGGGCAGTTGCACTACCTCAACGGGAGATATTCGGATTTCTGACCGGCTGCAGGACGTCCCCGACTATGTGCTCGATGCGGTCATCATCCACGAGCTGACACACACCTTCATTCCGGGCCATGGCCCGGAATTTTGGGAGTGGGCCGACCGCGCCCCCAAAGCAGAACGCGCGAAGGGGTACCTCGAGGCCTACCAGCGTTTCCGCTAGTTCTCTTCCTCCGGCCCGTCCTTTTTGTCCTCGTCGCCGTCGGCGTCTGCGCCCTCACCAGCGCTATCGCTGGCATCGTCCCCGGCATCCTGCTGGCGGAGCATCTCCTCCAACTTGGAGAATTCTGCCTCAAAGCCCTCATCAGGATTGTCATCGAGCAACCCGTCGATGAAGGACGCCGGGTTCTCCAAGTGCTCGGCCGTGGGCAGAAGATCCGGATGGTCCCAGGCGGAATCGCGCTTATCGGCGCCCACCGCGACGGTGGCGCGGCGCCACAGCTCAGCGGCGGCCTCCACCTTCGGGGCGTTGAGTTCGATGCCGACGACCTGGGAGAAGGCCTTCTCCGCGGAGCCGCCAGTGGAGCGGCGGTGCGCCCACGCCTCAGTCATTGCCTTCGTAGACGGGATGCGCTCTCCCAGGGCCTCGGTCACCACGTGCTCAACCCAGCCCTCGACGAGTGCCAGGAGGGTCTCCAAGCGGGAAGCCGCTCCCGCGTTGCGCGAGGTGATCCGCGGGGACAGGTCCATGCCCTGCAGCTTGTTCATCGCGTCCTGGATGGCCTGCGGGTCACCGGATTCCAGGTTGAGCTCGCGTGTGGCTTCCTCGATATGGGAGGTATCGATGACCAAGCCCATGGCGTATTCCTCGACGGAGGAGACGAGGCGCTCGACCAACCACGGCACATGCTTGAACAGGCGCTGGCGGGCGGCTTCACGGGCGCCGATGTAGACGAGTACTTCCTGGCCCGGAACGTTGAGATCGCGCGCGATGGCCTGAATATTGTGCGGCAAGAGTGCGGTGGTGCCTGCGGGGGAGACCGGCAAACCGAAGTCAGAACCGGTCAGCGCCTGGGCAGCCAGATCACCGAGGGCGTGGCCCAGCTTCATGCCGAAGTTCATGCCGGACATCGAGTTCATCATCGAGGTCATCGGGCCCATCATCTCGCGGGCCTCCTCCGGCAGGGATTCCAACTGCGCGGAATTCATGTGTTCGGCTACCGGAGTGACCATGCGCTGCCACATCGGCAGCGTCTCATCCAGCCACTGCGCGGAATTCCACGCGGTCACGGTGCCGGACGCGGTGGGCAGAATCGTGGCATCATCCAGCCACAGTTCTGCCAGCCGCACGGCTTCTTGCACAGCGGTGCGGTCTTGCTCGCTGACCTCTTTATCGCGGGAGATCTGCTGGTGCGCGATGCGCTTGGCCAAGTCATAGTTGACCGGGCCAGCACCCTCCGGGGAGTTCATGGAGGAACCCATGCCGGACAGCATCTGGCCGAACTGATTCAACAGGTCTCCTAGGCCACCGTTGCCCGCGCTGAAGCCGAAGGCGCCGAACGGGTTCTGGTCGCGACGATCGTTATCATCGTCATCGTCGTTATTGGGGAAGGAAAAACCGAATCCGTTGCTCATGGGCCCTAATCTACTAGGTTTCCTAGCGCGGATTCTAGGACCACGGCAACGCTGAGAGCGAACAGGCAGCCTAAGGCTGTAGGCTGATCCTCCGTGAAAACCCCGCAGAACCCCCGAGCCCGCCGCCTGTCCACCCTCACGTGGGGAGCCATTCCGGTGGTGTTGACGGGAGCCCTGCTCAGCGTCGACCACATCCCCGGCACCGATATCACCCTGTCGGTTCCTTATGCCGCCGAAGGACCGGGGCCTACCGTGGATACCTTGGGCGAGGTGGAAGGGGAGCCTGTCGTTAACGTCGAAGCCCCGGAAACGTTTCAGCCGCAGGGGCATCTCAACATGACCACGGTCTCTGTGCGCACCAACATGACGCTAGCCCAGGCCCTGGGCCGGTGGCTGTTGACGGATGACACCATCGTCCCCATCGAGAATGTTATCCCGCAGGGCAAGACAGATAAGGAGGTCCAGGAGGCCAATCAGCAGGCCTTTACCCAGTCCGAGTCAGCGGCCACGGTCGCCGCCATGGACTATCTGGACAAGCCCGTGCGGATTGAGGTCGCACAAGTCCTCGACGACGGCCCCGCAGCAGGCGCGCTTGACGACGCCGACATCATCACCACCGTCAACGGTGACAAGGTCACGGAGCCTGGCCAAGTGCAAGAGAAGATTCGTGCTCTTCAGCCTGGCGATGAGGTGGAGCTAGGCATCGTTCGCAAGGGCGAGGAAAAGACTGTCGGGGTCACCCTCGGCTCCCACCCAGAGCAGGGGGACGTGGCCCTGCTAGGCATCCTTATGACCTCGGTGCCCACCGAGGAAATCACGGTGGACTATAACCTGCAGGACATTGGCGGGCCCTCGGCCGGCATGATGTTTACGCTGGCGGTGATTGACAAGCTTTCCAGTGAGGACCTCACCGGCGGCCGCTTCGTTGCCGGCACCGGCACTATCGGCGAGGACGGAGAGGTCGGCCCCATCGGTGGCATCGTCCATAAGGTAAATGCAGCGCAGGAGGCGGGCGCCGAGCTTTTCCTCGCCCCAGCCGATAATTGCGCGGAGGCGGTTAGCCGCAAAACGGGCGACATGGTGGTGGCCAAGGTCCACACGCTGGATGATGCCATCGAGGCTATGCACAACTTCGCCGAGGGAAGCCCCGTCGAGACCTGCGAAGGCTAGACCTTAAGGAAGTTGCGGCCCTAGACCAAGCCAAGCTCCTTGAGGCGCTCTTCCGGATCGTCCTGGTCCGTGGAAATCATCTGCTGCATGATGAGGCCCTCATCGTTATCCACCACGGTGAGGATGGCCGTGTTACCCAACATGGACCAGCCCACGACGCGGCTTCCGCTGTCCTCGATGACACGGGAGCTGCGCAGCTCGGTGAGCACCTGGGTGGTCTGGGAAGCCTTGGTCTTCGACTTGAAGAACTGGAACTGGCCCACCTCCGAGCCGGAGCAGTTGAAGGAATCCGTCACGCCGTTGGGATCGCAGCGGTCGAATTGAGCGAAGATCTCCTCTGGGACGAGGCCGCCAAAGATCTCATAAGCCTGTTCCACAGAGTCGGTGAACTTGCCGCTGGGCTCAGCGGACTCGCTGGCGTCCTTGTCTTTGTCCTTCCGAGCAGCGGAGCTTCCTGCTGTCGAGGATTCATCCTCCGCTTCCGAGCTGTCTGCAGACTCGGACGCAGCGGGAGTGGTCGTCTCGGATTCCTCGGCGGAGGTGGCCGGGGCCGGCGCGCTGGTCTTCTCCGCGGCGGTGGTTGCTTCGCTCGCAGGTGCCGGCTCAGGGGAGGGCACATCGTCCTTCCCACATGCGGTGAGCAGGCAGCCGGTGGCAAGCACGGCCGAAGCTGCGGCGGTGAAGCGGGATGTCAAGCGCACGAGAGACTCCTCTATCAATTGCGTGCCCAGCCCGGAGAGCTGAGCACTAATGGCCACTGCATTCTGAGTTTAGTCGATTAGAGTATCTCTTCCGGATCCTGCTCCAACCCGTAGCGCAGGGCAGCGATGACGCCCGGTGCCACATTCGGACCACCGCGCAGCTGAATATCATCTTCCGCGAAGGGGCCGGCCTCAGCGAGTTCCTCCTCGGTCGGACGCAATTGCAGCAGGGTGAGCTCGGGGCCGTGGCCATCGACATCCTCGGCGTCGGCCGTGGCGCTACCGTCCATGGCGGTAGCCCGCAGCACTCCGGAGAAGAGGCGGGCAGGGCGGGCGTCGGCAAGCGCGGCGTCCGAGGTGTCCTTAAACGTGATCTCCTGTGCCAGGATGACCCCGGCGATCTCCTGTGGCCAAGCTAGGCGGGAGACGTAGTCGGCGAGGTGCTCGGAACCCGGCTCGATGCCTTCCGGCAGCTCCTGCACCACGAGGGTGAGGGGAGAGGAGTCGTCGACGTCGCCGAGCTGGGCGGCCACCAGCTCAGTGGGGACGAGAGCAAAAAGGGTAGGAGGCGCATCCCAGCCCTCGGCGTGGATGAAGTCCACGGCTTCGCGCATGGCCTTGTTGAGCGCGCGGTGTACAGCGGGCTGGGAGGAAGGTTGGGAACTCATAAGCGTCCTTGTTCGTTGACGGTCATAGTGCTTCTCTAGACTAGAAGCTTGATACCTCTATATTCGCACGACACTTGATTGGAGCTGGAGTTGGCTTCCGGACTCAACCGACCCACCGCCCCGATGAAACGTCCACCCAAATTTCTCTCGTGGGTTGTCGCCATCATCGCGGTCCTCTTGTTCATTGGCCCCATGCTCGTGGGCTTTTATACAGATTGGAAGTGGTTCGGCGCGATTGAGTACCGCGGGGTCTTCACCAAGACCCTGGTGACGCGCATCGTGCTTTTCTTCCTCTTCGGCCTCGTAGCGGCAGCCATCACCTACGTGGCAGGCCTCGTGGTCTGGCGGGGGCGCGGGGACTCGATGGACATGGCGGATTTCAATTCCCCGGTCTACCAGTACCGCAAATCCATTGAGAGCACGATGAACGTGTTCTTGAAGGTTATCCCGGTACTCGTCGGTGTCGTCTCAGGCCTGTTGGGGCAAGCAAACTGGCGGACCGTCATGCTCTTCCTCAACTCCCACGATTTTGGGGTGACGGATCCGCAGTTCAATCACGACCTTGGCTTCTACGCTTTCCGCTTGCCGGTGTGGTCAATGCTGGTTAGCGCCGCCTCCATGCTGGTTGCCGTGTGCTTCCTCATCGCACTTGTGGGGCACTACATTTTGGGCGGCATTCGCTTGGGCAATCGCGCCGCTGGCGTGCGTGGTTCGTTGTCGAAGGCGGCCCGCACCCAGCTCGCCGTGACTGGTGGCATTTGGATGCTGCTCCAGGTGGCTGGCTACTGGCTGGGGCGCTACGAGTTGCTGTACAACCAGCATTCGCTGTTTACGGGTGGTTCCTACACGGACATCAATGCCTACCTGCCGGCAAAGATCATTCTCATGATCATCGGCGTGTTCGTGGCCGTGGCAATCTTCTCTGCGGTGGTCATTAAGGACCTGCGTATCCCTGGCCTGGCCGTGGTGCTCATGGTTCTGTCCTCATTGGTCATCGGCCAGGGCTGGCCGCTCATCATGGAGCGTTTCTCCGTGAACCCGAACCGCCAGGCTAAAGAGGCGGAGTCGATCTCCCGCAACATCGAGTCCACTCGCTTTGCCTACGGCCTCACCGATGAGAAGGTGACTTACGAGGAGAACTGGGGCGCGGAGGACGTCGCCGATGACAAGGTTGCTTCCGATGACTCCACCATTTCCAACCTGCGCCTGCTGGACCCGGATATTTTGGCGCCGACGTTCACCCAGATGCAGCAGCTGAAGAACTTCTACGGCTTCCCAGAGACGCTGGCGATGGATCGCTATGAAATCGATGGCGAACTCCGCGACTTCGTGGTTGCAGCCCGCGAGCTGGATCCGAACGAGCTGCAGGAGAACCAGCAGAACTGGATTAACCGCCACACCGTGTATACCCACGGCAATGGCTTCATTGCGGCGCAGGCCAACACAGTCGATGAGGTAGCTCGTGATGCCGGTTCGGCCCGTGGTGGTTTCCCCATCTTCACGGTGGCTGACTTGCAGACCCAGGCGGGTAAGGACGCCGAAGGTGAGGGCGAAACCCAGAATGCTGAAGAATCCCTCGGTATCAAGGTGGACCAGCCGCGAACCTATTTCGGCCCGGTGATCGCTAGCGCCCAGGATGGAATGGACTACGCCATCGTGGGCAAGACCGGTGATGAGGCCGTCGAGTATGACACCGATACCTCTACCTACACCTATGACGGTAAGGGTGGCGTCGACATCGGCAACATTGTTGACCGCACTGCCTTTGCGCTGAAGTACCAGGAACTCAACTTCCTGCTCTCGGACCGCGTGGGGCCGGAGTCCAAGCTGCTCTATGACCGCGACCCGCGCGAGCGCGTGGAGAAGGTTGCTCCCTGGCTAACGACGGATTCCTCCACCTACCCGGCGGTCATCGACGGCCGCATCAAGTGGATCGTCGACGGCTACACCACCTTGGATTCTTTGCCGTACTCGCAGCGCACCTCTCTGACGGAGACCACCCAGGATGCGCAGAACCCCACGGGCACGACGCAGCGCTTGGTCAACGATCAGGTGGGCTATATCCGTAACTCGGTGAAGGCGACTGTCGACGCCTACGATGGCACCGTCGACCTCTATGAGTTCGACACCGAAGACCCCGTGCTTAAGGCCTGGGAGGGTGTCTTCCCGGGCGTCGTCAAGCCCGAGTCGGAGATCTCCGACGAGCTGCGTCAGCACATGCGCTACCCGGAGGACATGTTCAAGGTACAGCGCAACCTGCTGGCCAAGTACCACGTGGATGACCCGGGCGTCTTCTTCAACAACGATGCCTTCTGGTCCGTGCCGGAGGATCCGACCGCTGGTGAGTCCCAGGGTCTGAACCAGCCGCCGTACTACGTGCTGGCTTCCGACCCAGAGACCAGCAAGCCGAGCTTCCAGCTCATCACCTCCTATCGTGGTTTGAACCGTCAGTTCCTCTCTGCACACATGGCGGTGTCTTCCGACCCGGATACCTACGGTGACATCACCGTGCGCGTGCTGCCGACGAATACCCAGACCCAAGGTCCGAAGCAGGCGCAGGACGCCATGATGTCTTCTGATCAGGTGGCTCGTGACCGCACACTGTGGCAGGGTTCGAATGACCTGAAGAACGGTAACCTGCTGGCCCTGCCGGTGGGTGGGGGAGAGATCCTCTACTTGGAGCCGATTTACTCGCAGCGCAAGGGCCAGGAATCTGCATTCCCGAAGCTGCTGCGCGTGCTGGTCTCCTACAAGGGCCGCGTGGGCTACGCGCCGACGATTGGTGAGGCCCTAGAGCAAGTCGGTATTGACCCGAAGGCCGCCCAGGACATCACCGAAATTGAGGGTGACTCCGGCAAGCAGACGGAAAAGGACGAGCAATCCACCGATGGCGAGAAGAAGGATGCAGGGGACGCTAAGGACTCCGATGCTTCTGGACCGGCCTCCGCTCCGAAGGCATCTAGCGAGGGCGAGGCTATCGACGCCATCAACAAGGCTCTCGATGGCGTGGACAAGGCCAAGGACGGCTCCTTTGAGGAGTACGGCAAGGCTTTGGACGAGCTGGACAAGGCAGTGGAGGACTACCGCTCGCTGCAGTCTAAGTAAGTCCGGATAGGCGCCAGCGAAAAACTCGGCGCCTCACCTATGAAATGGCGCCTGCCCAGGGGATTTGGGTAGGCGCCAAGGTGTCTGTATAGTTACATCCGTCGCCAGCACACGGGACAGTGTGCAGAGCGCTTGATGTTTGGAAGTACATCTCGACGCGGGGTGGAGCAGCTCGGTAGCTCGCTGGGCTCATAACCCAGAGGTCGTAGGTTCGAATCCTGCCCCCGCTACCAACTTCCAAGCCCCTACCAGGAGAAACACTGGTAGGGGCTTTAGTTATTTCTCTTAAGGCGCACGTCCTGGGACTCAAATCGGGACTTTAGCGATGGCTTTTTGTCACTTAAGCCGGTTTGGAAGTGATGGGGTTAAGTGACAATTTTCGATTTTGTGACCTTGGATGACTGTGTCGTTTTGAGGAGTCGTCTGCACGGATTTCAGAAGTCCTCTGTACTATCGCCATCCACTCCGGAGAGGCCGCGGGCGTTCGTCCACTTCATCTGGAACGCGATTCGACAGAGCGCATTCAATACGATGGTCTTTTTCTCCCTGCGAAGGATGGGGCAGTTTAGGGTGCCAGGGTGTTGACCAGATCGAGGAATTCCTCAGCGTAGGCAATTTGCTTGCGTAGCTTTTCGTAGCGGGTGCGCGTCTCCTCACGAATGTCGGCAAGGGTGGCCTTGGCATTACTCCGTGCCTGCTGTGCGGTATCACTGTCCTGCCCGCCATCTGAACTATGAAGAATCTCCGCAGCTTCCAGGAATTCCCGCATCTGATCCAGAGTAAACCCCAGCGGTTTCATCCGTCGCACCAGCAAAACACGACGTACATCAGCCTCACTATAAAGCCTGAACCCACCAGGGCTACGCCCCGATGGGGTAATCAGGCCGACGTTGTCATAATAACGCAAGGTGGGAATCGACAACCCCGTCTGGTCAACGACCTCGCCGATCTTGAAATTACTGTTTTGCATTGCCTGTTCTCCTTCACGGTGATGTTGCCCACGGGTTCCTGTGCCTGGGTTGGCGGTTGAGTAAAACTCCCGCTACCATGACCACCATCACCAAACCTAAAGTTACTAGAGGGTTGGATTCCTTTCGGGCGTTCGCCCAGTTACCTATCCCCTCAAAGATTGGACATCTATGACTGAAACTAGCACGGCGGCCCCCCGCCCCCTCCTGAGTCCAGACGGCGCTGATGCCCCTACCGGGATCATCGCATCCTTCCGTTACGCATTTTCTTCCCCCGCCCGTATCCGTATAGAGATTCTGGCCGGACTGGCGGTATCCCTGGCGCTGATCCCTGAGGCCATTGCCTTTTCCATCCTTGCCGGTGTTGACCCAGCCATGGGTCTGTTTTCCTCGGTAGTCATGGCCATTGCGATCGCCTTTACCGGTGGCCGCCCGGCAATGATCACCGGCGCCACCGGGGCTATTGCCCTAGTCATTGCTCCTGTGGCGCGTGGTTACGGGATGGATTATTTCATCGCCACCGTCCTGTTGGGCGGTGTCCTACAAATCGTGCTCGGCGCCCTCGGTGTGGCGAAACTTCAGCGTTTTATCCCCCGATCGGTGATGCTGGGTTTCGTCAATGCACTGGGCATTATGATTTTCACCGCCCAACTCGAACACCTCATTGATGTGCCTTGGATAGTCTACCCACTCGTCGGCTTGGGTGTGGTGATCATGATTTTCTTCCCCAAGCTCACCAGTGTGATCCCCGCCCCGCTGGTCACGATTATCGTGCTCACCGGTTTGGTCATTGCCGCCGGTTTGACTGTCCCGACGGTCTCGGACATGGGCAAGATGCCGGAGACCTTACCGTCCCTGTTTATTCCGAACGTGCCGTGGACGTTGGAGACCCTGCAGATCATCGCGCCTTATGCCCTGGCCATGGCCGTGGTCGGTCTCATGGAATCGTTGATGACCGCCAAACTCGTCGATGACATCACCGACACTCATTCCGATAAAACTCGTGAATCCTGGGGACAGGGGGTGGCTAATATTGCCTCCGGTTTCTTCGGCGGCATGGGTGGCTGCGCGATGATCGGTCAAACCATGATCAACGTCCGCGAATCCGGGGCACGTACCCGCCTATCCACCCTGTTAGCCGGTGTGTTCCTGCTGGTCCTGGTCCTGGCACTGGGCGACATCGTTGGCATGATCCCGATGGCTGCGCTGGTGGCAATCATGATCATGGTCTCGGTCGGCACCATCGACTGGCACTCGGTGCATCCACGCACCCTTAAACTCATGCCGGTCTCTGAGACCATTGTTATGGCCGTGACGATTATTGCCACCCTAGCCACCAGCAACCTGGCCATTGGTGTGGTGTTGGGTGTGGTCACCGCGATGATCATGTTCGCCCGTCGGATGGCACATATCGCTTCCATTGAAAAGGTCTCCGAGATCGACGGCGACGGCGATGGCGAGATTGATACTCGTACCTACCGGGTGCATGGCCAGTTGTTTTGGGCATCAAGCAATGACCTGGTTTATCGCTTTGATTACACCGATTCTGCCCGTCATATCACTATTGATCTCACTGAGGCGGAGATCTGGGATGCCTCCACGGTCGCGACCTTTGACGCGATTACGCAGAAGTTCCAGGACAGAGGCAAAACCGTGTCCATTATCGGGCTCGACGGTCCCAGTCAGGACCGGCTGAACCGCCTGTCTGGCCGGCTTGGCACCGGCCACTAACATCCCCCGACTCGAGCACATCGACTTGGCGCCCCAACTTATAACCGGGGCGCCAGTTTATTGGTGCTGTTGCAAAGTTGGGGCATAGGAAGAGCATAAAAGAAGCGTAGCGGTTAACCGCTACGCTGTGTTGTGGGGATTTTTACTTTTTACGGTGCACGTGTTCTAGTTAGTGGTTCGTTTCTTTCCTCGGGTGATTGCGACGGTATTCCTCGACTAAGTGAGCAATACCCGGCGCAGCCTGGGACAACATCCAGGTCATAAGCGCTATAAGAACCCCTATGACGATAAGTGTTAACGCCAACCAGCCCAGTGTTGGGCCGATGCCGTTGGCCTCCTGGACGTGACCCCACAAGGCAGACACGCCGTCGGGTATGCCGAGCATACTTAGCAGCCCGTTCCCCAAGGCTCCGACAGCAACGAGTGCGATAGCAACGAAGAGAACACTGGCTGCAATCCACGAGGCAGACATGCAGGCCTTAATAAAGTTCGTGTTCGACTTTTCCATGTCGTCGTTGTACTTTTTGCGCTCTGCACGTATCTTCTCCAGCAGCTTTTCGTTGGACTCCTTCTCCTGGAGCAGGGCGCTGCGAGCCTTCTTAGATGCTTCTGCTGCCTTGTGCAGGCTTTCGGACTCTTTCGACATTGCCTCAGATACAGCTACTTCTACCAGCGGTTCCAGGCTAGAAGTCAGGCTCGAAGTCATCTGAGCGTTCAGGCTCTGGGCTACTGCTTGGCTGGAATCCTTGTCGAGATGGATGGGGCTTTCGGCTGCTTTGAGTACCAGCTGTTGCATCCTTGTCAGACGCGACATCTGCTCGCTTATCTCGATTAGGTACCCTTTTACCCCCTCCAGGCCGTTGGGCAGATCCTCGATGTTCCTTATCAGCCCGGTGATCATCTGCTGCACTTCCATCATCGTTACTTGGAAGTGACTGCTGCTCACGTAGTTCTTGTTTGCGGCGAGATTGCTTTTTACGTTCCTTAATTCGCTTTCCGCTTGCGTCAACCTCGTCGAGAAGTCGCTGGGCAGAGAACTGAGAATGTCCCCTGTATTCTCCGGCAGACTCTTCAGTTTCTCCTGCAGCGTCTTGATAGCCTTCTCCGCCTTGTCCAGGCGTGGGCTGAGAACCTTCAAGACGCTGTCCATCTTGCCTTTCGCCGCTGCTTGGGCTAGCTTCGTCATCTCGGTCACTGACACCATGATTGAATACCTCCTGGTTGTTATAGTTTTCTTCCTCCTCGTCATCGAGAAGGCTGGAGCCGTATTTCGCCTCCAGGTCGTCATCGGTTGAATTGGCTTGAAGTGCTGCAAGCTGCCGCGCAAGAAGGGCTGATTGGGCCTCGTTAACGCGTTCGGTCACACCCTCTAGCGAGTAGCTGCGGCCCAATTTTGAGCCAGCTTTAGCTGCTTTACGCTTTCGAGTACGTCCGGCCTTCGTGGTGTTCGTGAAGTAGGCATCCTCGCCGTCGTCGTCGACCAGGGCCACGGTTAGCGACTCACCCTCGGTTTTTGAGTTGGGCTGCACTTTTAGAGACAGGTTGTATTTGCCAGCAATCTCTACTGCCTTCGCCAGTGGGTCGTCAGCATCTGCCACCTGTTTATCCGCGCACAGCTCATCCATGCGCTTGCGGGCAAAATCAGCCCACGTGGCTGCGGTCAGCTCATCCACGCCCAGGCCCGTCGAGTCTGTGGACTTGCCCTCCTTGCGTGCCCTGCGCTCAGCAGGAAGCAGCGATATTTCCGGCTCTCGCTCCAGGACACGCATCCCCAAATCGCGCATCAGCTCGTCGTTGATATTGCGCAGCTTGTACCAGTTGCGCATATCCCGAGGTGCAGCCTTCTTTGTCTGCGTATCGTGGTTGGCAAAGACGATATGGTTGTGGACACAGCCGCTTTTACTGTCGGTGTGCGTAGCCACGGTAAACGGAACTCCCGTGCCCTGCGTCAGCCGCATCGCCAGCTCTGAGCCAGCCGCATTAGCCCGAGCTACATCGGCCGGGTTATCCTTATCCAGCTCGTCTTTAGCCCACGATTGGATATAAATAATTGCTTCGTCAGTGCGCTGAGCCGGAGCATATCGCTCCATTTCTTCCACACTGGCTTCCATGAAGTCCACACCCGACCAACGGCCAGCCGTAGCCTCCGGAGAAAACGATTCAGCGTTAGGTTGAACCGTGCATAAAGCATCGGCTCGCACCTCACCCTTGCGGGCATTGTCTGCCGTTCCATAGACGGCGTAGACCGTTGCCGCGCGGATATTCTGGCTGTAGTTAATCTTGATTGTGGACAAAGTCCTTCACCTCTTTGCGAAGAGAAGAAACCTCGGAGCCAATGCTTTCTACAGCCTCAGACACGGGGGCCACGCCGTCGATATTCGCGCGGCGAGCCAACTGGTTTAGATTGACGCCAATCCGCCGCAGTTGGTCGTTCATCTCGTCCAGGCGGCGCAGCGTGTCCGGGGCCAAACGCTTTTGCGTCAGCACGCTCTCCTCCTCCGCGAGGACATAGAGAGCTTCCCGGAACACGACGGCCTTTTGCACCCCTACGACCCGTGCGACCTCCTCGACAAATCGGTCTAAATCCTTATCGAGGCGCACGGTGGTGCGCGAATATGTCGAGAACTTGTCTCGCATATCCACCTCCTACTTATCGTGCTTACTGTGGCAGGGTGGCCCCGACTGCTGATGCAGCCGGGGCCACAGTCTGTTTGTAAGGGTCACGCTTCTCCGGTGTCGGCCCCCTGAATCTGCTGCGCATCTTCAGGCGTACTCGCCACCGTCAAAGACGGCCCTCACAAACAGGCGGCAAGCAAATACGTGCCGCCAGAACGAAACTAAGCCCTGGGGAAGATTCCATCGATCGCGTCGTTGATGCTTTACCGCCGCGCGGTCCATACGAAGCGAAAATCACCGTCCGACTATGGGGCGGAACGACTTACCGCCCGACAATCCGGGCAAGGACAAAGGGGGAATTCCGGCGAATTGCCGTCGAGAAGCGGGACAGCAAGCTCAACTCGACGTCGACCAATTGGGATAAGAGTAAGAACTTCTCGGCGTTCATTACCGACGTTTCTAAGCCGGCCATCCAGGCGGCACGGCTGCGGCCGAACACGCGCGCCCGGTATGAGCTCGCATTGAAACAGGCCGAAGCACAGCTTGGAAAACATGCCATTGGCGAGGCTGTGAAATTCCGAACTCTCGAACGCGCATTGCAGGCCATCGCCACCGCAAACGGGTCGGAATCCGCACGGCAGGCCCGTACTGTCGTGAGCAAGTATATTCTGGATCAACTCATCCGCGAGGGTGTTATCGACCACAACCCGTTACGCGGAATCAGTATCGACCTCGGCGAGGTCAAGAAGGGCAATAAACCGCAAGGCGGTCACGCCCTGACGAACGCACAATACGACGCCGTTGTAGACCATCTCATTGCACGCGATACGGCCAGACCGTTACCACCGGGTACGGACAGACGAGCAAGCTCCATCGCAAAACATGGCAACGTGGTTGCGCTGGCACTACTACAAGCGGGGACGGGACTTCGCATCTCAGAGGCGCTGGCGGCGACGAGACAATCTGTAAAAGTCGCTAATGGGCAAATCGCGATCAGCATTACATCTGATCAATCCAAAACGCACAGAGGCCGTTCTATCCCGTTCCTGGACAAGCGTGTCGAAAAGTTTTGGTTAAACCGGCTCGACGGACTAGGAACGACCGACCCACTGATCCCTTCGCCAGGAGACAAGCAGGCGCACTGGCGCACCGACAACGCCGTGAAAGCGTCAGCGGCTCTGTTTAAAGATGTCGGCGCGCAGCTCCAGGACGACCACATCGCTTTAATGAGATCCCATGACTGGCGCACGGTGCTCAATAACCGGGCCATCGCGCGAGGGGTGCCCGCCCAGGTGCGTGCAGCCTACTTCGGGCATGACGTCGACGTGAACACGCGCAACTACACGGATTGGACTGATGTCGACGCTATGCGGGGAGCCTTGAATCTCGGTGAAGAAAGTGGGACTCAAAACGGGACTTAAGAGTCGGTAATCTGCGGTAAGGCGCAGTAAGGCCCAGTATGCTTATACCTCTCTAATCAGCAGGTAAAAGGGTAATAACTGCAGGTGGCTCGAACTTGAGGGTGAGAACCCAGAGGTCGTCGGTTCGAATCCGGCCCCCGCTACCAACTTCCAGAACCCCACCAGTCAACATGGCTGGTGGGGCTTCTTCGTTTTCGACTAGCGGGCTTAAGGGACATTTCGTAGCGGGGCGGAACCCCGATTTGCGGAACGATGTTTGCGTCTAGGAATCCTGTGGCAAGAGCTAAGTGGATAGAGTGGGGTCACGTATAAATCGCAAGGTAATGGAGGATTGTCATGTCTGCTTCGGCTCCACGAGTATTGCTCCTTGGGTTTGGCGCAATCGGGCGTCAATTGGTGTCACTCTTTGACCCATCGGAATTCGAAGTCAGTGCATTTGTTCGTGATGCTGCCCCGCACCGAGAACGCGGCGCCTTGGGAGTATCCCTTTACGATGACAACCTTCCCAGGCTCATCGATGCCCACGATATCGTGGTTGAATGCGCAGGCGTTGCGGCGGCGAAAGAACACGGACCGGCGGTGATTACACGTAGCAAGGATCTGGTGTTGACTTCAGTAGGCGCTTTGGCCGATCCTGATGCGCGCCAAACACTGTTGTCTGGGCCTGGAAAAGTGCATGTCACCTCTGGTGCGATCGGCGGATTTGATTTGTGGGCAGCGCTTGCAGAGTCGAATGCCGTGGACACCGTAAAGATTCGAACGACCAAGAAAGCCGAAGCCCTCATTCAAGGCTGGATGAATGATGACGAGCGCGCGCAACTAGAAAACGCAACAGAACCGTTTCTACTTTTCAGTGGCAGCCCTAGTGACGCGATTGCAAAATTCCCTGGCAACGTCAATGTTTCCGTCGCCCTTGCCTGGGCGACTCGCGGCAAAGGCCCCAGCGATGACGAGTTACTTGCGCGTTCACTTGAGCGCGTATCGGTTGAGCTCATTGCTTCTCCGAATCTGATTAGAACACGTCATGACATCGAGGTATCAGGCTCTGCCGGTAAGTTCTCTCTGGTTAGCGAATCTGCTCCCAGTCCCGTAAATCCCAAAACCTCAGCCATTACGGCGTTGTCGGTTGCGCACACTTTAAGACACGCGATGGCTCCGCTTCAGTAGCGGAGGTGGTGCCCTGCAGGGTGGAGTACTACGTCACGACAGTCACCGTAAATAAGCCCCGAAATCTTGAAGATTCGGGGCACTATTTACCGTGAATGACGTTCTTCGGGAGAGCGGTTAGCGGTTCAGGCTTCTAATTACGACAACCAGAGCGATAACGAGACCGAACAAGACTAGCAATCCAAGCCCCACCAAAAGGAAGGGGAATCCGGAGAAGAGCGATGAGTCATCGCTGTCTTGCGCGCGGTTCTCCGTGTCTTCTTTATCTTCTTTTTCTGCTGGCGCAGAGGGCTTCTCGGTCTCGAGTTTGACTGGCGCAAAGGTCGGCTCCGGAACGGGATCGCCCATGGCGTCTGCCACGAGGTCATAAGTAAGCACCGGCAACTGGGTGTTTTCGTCGATTTCTTGCTCGGTCAGGAGCTGCTCGTAGTTAACAGCGATGTATTGCTCGCCGCCCTGCCACACGCTTTCGGTTTCCCACATCCCAGACCCATCGTTGTGCGAGCCGCCGTAACGGTTGGCAAAGAGGATCGGTGCTGGGTAACTGAAATCGATTGTGCCGTCTTTAATTACGACGGCGCGGGAACCCTCCAGATCAATTTTTGCGCGTGCTTCGTTGTAGCCGGTAAGAACGAGGGAGTCACCCGGCCCATTGTTGTCAAAGTCATCGGCCTCTTCGACCATGGAGACCGTGCCGGCAACCTGTTGCCCGTGTTCGGCAGAAATGCGATAAAAATGCGTTTCACCAGGCACAATCTGTGCGCGTACCGGCTGCTGTGGGGTGAGCTCAGCAGCGTTGGTAAACCACGTTCCGGGAGTAACCTCAGTGGCGTCGCCGGAAGCCGTGACATGGCCGGGTTCGGTCTTTTCCTCGGCCAGATCTGGTTGGCCCTCCATGTCCGGCTCGCCAAAGCGGGTGATGGTCACTTCTACGCCGAGCTCCTCATCCTGTTTCCAATCACCTCGTCGCTCGATAATGAAGGCAAGTTCATCGGAGTCGCAGCCCTCTTCACCACCCTGGGTGCTATACAAGGTCGCTGTTTGGTACTGGTTTACCGAGTTATCACCAGCGGTAGCGGTGTCGAGCTCGCAAGATAGCTCGGCTGCGTGAATTCCCAAGTACAGAGTTCCACCTTTTCGGAAGTTGTTGATGCTTGGTGTTTGCGTTGAGTTGGCGCTGATCACAACGCGCTCGCCTTCAGCAATGGGGGTGGTGAAGAAGGTAGTGGATTCAGCCGAGTGCCCTTTACCTTCCGTCGGAAGAAGAGTGGTGGAGAAGGCCTCTACGTCACGGTCTACCTTGGCCGGGGAACCTTCGGTTTCGCCGCCTTCGATCTCCTCTAAGTCTGACTCGTAGGCGTTGAAGGTGCGCGGGGCCGCACGGTTCAGCTCCTTGGCCAAGCTATCGGCGTCGGAGGCGTTGGCGTAGGTGCCGCCGGTGGCGTCGGCAATGCACTGCAGTTCCTGCTGAGCCTCGGGCTCAACGTTGAAGCCGACGGTGTTGATGACTAGGTCGATGCCCTGCTCCTTCAGCTCCTTCGCCACATCGCAGACTGGTGGCGGGGTACAGGTGGCAACGCCATCCGAGACCAAGATGATGCTGCGCTGGCCTTCCTTTGGTAACTCAGCGGCGGCCTTGCGCAGGGACTCGCCGATGGGCGTAAAGCCGCGCGGTTGCAGGCCATCCATGTGGGCGATCATCTTGTCGGAATTGCCGGCCTCGGGTGGTGTGACCACGGTGATGTCCTGGCAGCCGGCCGCCTCATCTTCAGGGGCCTCGCCGGTGTTGCCGCCGTAGGTGACAAGCCCCAGAGGGGCGTCGTCACCAGCCTCCGTGATGAAGGTGCGGGCGGCATCTTTGGCGGCATCAATGCGGGTCTGCCCGCCGGCATCGTTGGTGATCATGGAACCGGAGGAATCGAAGACCACCATGGTCGGAGCCATGGTGCTGGAAGAGGAACTGGGGGCATTCGTCTCTTCTTCAGCAGAGGCTACTGGAAAGAGGCCTGATACAACGGCAAGAGCGGTTGTTCCAAGAACAGCGATCAACGCCGTTAACAGGGGCGTTAGAGAGAAGCGTGACGTGTTTTCCATGTGAGCCAAGCTACATTGAACGCCTGCGTGCCGCTTGCCTTCGAAAAGGCGGTGGGGAATATCCCCCGAGCTACCTGCATGATTCTTCTTTAAAATCGCCCCATGACAGCAGAAGACGACTTTTATGCCCTGAAGTATTCCTTCGACAGTGTCCCCACGCGCCCGATCATCGACTTTGCGGAAAGCGCCCGCCCAGATTCGCCTACCACCTCCAAGCTGTGCGGAACCCCGTACCTGCCAGAGCACGCGCCGTACCCCGAGTACGACGACGAGCCCATGTTCTTTATTGCCCAGTTCAACTTCGCTGAGTTTGAACCGCTTCCCGGTTTCCCTACCTCCGGCCTCCTTCAGCTTTTCGTACCCGGTGAGTACGGATGGGGAATGGAACTCTGTAACAAGTATGTGGCGACAGGTGAACGCACTTCCACGCCCTTCGCTCGATACCTTGAAGACATCTCCGCCCCACACGTAGGCGAGGTGCCGGAGGAAGTAGAGGATTCAGGAGAGCACCCAGCGGAGGAACCGCTGGAGGCTACGACTATCGACGGGAAGCTGAGCGAGCTGAGCGTTACCGAAAACGCGCACGAGTTCGGCCGCACCGCCTTTTGGAACAACGACCTTAGGGCTCTCCTGCGGCGCGGCGAGGACCTGGTGGATGTTCACACATACGGCTGGGGCATTATCACGCGGCGCGTTATCGACGGGGAAACCACAATCGAGGCGACGAAGCTCCCCGGCGATACTAAGGACGGCCAGAAGGAATTGTTCGATGAGATTGTGGCCAGCGTTGAAGCCGAGGGGTTCAGCGTTGATCCCACCGCTGAGGAATCAGAGGAGCGCGTAAACCTCGAGGACGGGCAGTGCGAGGTTCGCCTCGGCGGCTACGCTACCTACTGGAACCCCAGCAAACTTCCTATTAGCGATGAACACATCGCACTCGCGACGGCGGATAATGGTGGCACATTCGAATGGGGTGATGGAGGAATCGGAAACTTTTACATCCACCCCGAAGACCTCGCCGCGCGTAACTTCGACAAGGTTCTCTTCGACTGGGACTGCGGCTAAAGCGGCTGCCATCCCTATCGCTCATCCAGCGCCCGCAGATAAAACCACCGGATCAGAGCGCGCCGGGGTATATCGAGCAGCGGGCGCAGGAAGGTTAGGTGGGCGGGGTGGGAGGAGGCGTCGACAAGCAGCAGCGTGCGCCCATCCCGCAGGCGTTCTAAGGTGAAGGTCTCCTCGCCGCGCTCAATGTGGCCGGGGAGGGTGCCGTAGGTAAAACCGCAGCGTCCCTCCTCGTGGAACACATCCACCACTCGGCAGCGAAACTCCCACGGCCCCAACCCGAGGCCGACCTCCGCGCCTTCTTCCACCGTGGCGTGGCTCGGGCGAACCCGAAAAAGACCGCTGCGCTGCGGGCCCCAGCGGAACAGTTTGTCTGCGGCAATATCGAAATCGGCGTCTATGACACGGGACATGTGCAGCTGCGGGAACCCTTCGGCGGAGGAGTAGGAGAGTGGCTCAGGCATGGGGCTTAGCCTAGTCAAACTGCCCTTAGAAGATGCTTGAGAAGAGTAAAATAGGGTGTATACAGGAGAAACGACAACGACTTATCGTTCCTGACTTAGCGCGCGGCACGGCGCTTTTGGGGATTGCCATGGCGAATGCTGTGCAGAGCTGGGTAGTCAATGAGTGGTCGATAGGCCCCAGCTCCACCGTGGGCGGTGTGCGCCCCGGCAGCACTTTAGACATTTTCTCCGCGGTGTTCACCGGCATGTTTGTACGTGTGCGAGGCCTGCCGATGTTCTGCATGCTGTTGGGCTTCGGCATTGGTCTCATTGCTGCGAGCCTGCAGCGCAAGGGCTACACCACTACAGAGTCACGGCGTGTGCTCATCCGCCGCTACGGATTGCTGGCGGTCTTTGGTCTGGCACATGGCTTCGTGCTTTTCGACGGGGACATCATGCTGGTCTATGGCCTCATGGGCATCGCGTTGGCTCGGTGCTTTACGCTCTCGACGCGCACGCTGCGGCGCATTGCCTACTGGTTCTTTGGCGGCTATGCGGCTTTCGCCGGTTCGGGCGCATTGGGAGCCTATTTTGGTTACTTCAATCCTCTGCCCAGTTCGCGGCCGATGACCGATGACCTTGTCACCTTCGGCGACTATTTCGCCCGCAACCTGCGCGGTGAGGTTGCTGCCTTGGGGCAGGTCCCCATCGTCTTCGTGGGGCTAGTAGGTGCCTTGCTCATCGGGTACATCTGGGCGCGGGAGGGCGTGCTGGCCAACGTTTCTGCACACCGCCGCACTCTCATCACCTGGGTTGTCATCGCAGGCGCGGTCATCGTCTTTGTGGGGCTTCCGTGGGGTCTTACTGCCGCTGGCGTTTTACCAATTGAACTGGAACCAGTGTTCTTCATGCTGAACCAGGCTTGTGGCTTTCTTACTGGTCCTGGCATTCTGGCGATATTGGCACTGCTCACGGAGAGACTCGACAACCGGGTCCCCGGGTGGGCCTATGCTTTCGTAGCGCTAGGCAAGCGCTCGATGTCGGGCTACATTTCGCAGTCGGTCTTCTTCATCATTCTGGTTACCCCAGCTGGCTTCGGACTAGGTGCGGATGCTTCGGTGAGTGGCAAGCTTGGTATCGGTCTGCTGGTCTTTGTCCTGACGCTGCTGCTCGCTGCTCTGCTTGAGGCTTGGGGCAAACCTGGCCCGTTCGAGTGGGCGCATCGCCGGTTGGCGTATGGCCCAACGGGTCGTATTGAGCCTAAGTCGGCTCTCGGGTCGGCTTGACGTTGGTCTAAGCGGCTGCTTCCTCACACAGGAGCCAACTGCAGAGCTCCTTTTGGGCGCGGTCGACGCCTCCGGAGTAGCTTTCCTCGAGCTCCAGCTTGACGCCATCAAAAATGCGCTCTGAGATGAGTTCCGCGCGCTCTCTGCTCAGCTTCCCCTGCAGCTCATCGAGGGGCACCTTGAGCTCCGTATACGGGCTCGGACGAAAGTACCATGACCGCATGTCGTCGGCGTAGACGACGATAATCGTCTTCGTCATCTGCGATTCCAGCACAACATTTCCAAATACCAGTGACGTCAGCGTCTTCGATTCCATGGCCGCGATTGTAGGCCTGTGTAATGGAATATACGAGGCTTCATTTTTGGAGGCGTTCCGATATATTTTGTCAACCTCGCGGGTGTCTTAATCGGGGTTGATGTTTCAGCCGGGGCCGTTTGGACGTGTTGTTGTCGGACATGGCTTCAGCTCTGCAGGCATTGCCGCTGAGCAGTAATGGGAAGCTGGATCGTCGTGCCCTCCCCGATCCAAATTAAGTTAAAAAGTCTCGGATTACCCTTGTTAGCCTACCCTGGGTGATGGTAGCCTTACCTAACCTTGTTCGTTTAGTGAAATGGAAACCCATTCAGGATGAAGAACTCAATCGTTGTCCGTGCGCTCAGTCTCGCCGTGCTCTCCACTACCCTGATGTTGGGAGCCTGCAGCTCCGATACAGATGGCAAGGCGGAAAATACTTCCTCAGGCGCAAACTCCGCAGCGAATTCCGGTGATAATGCCTCCGAAGTCACCATCAAGCACGCCAGGGGGGAAGACACATACCCCGTAAACCCCGAGCGCGTCGTTGCCATTGGTCCAGCCATCGACAACCTGCTGGCTATGGGCATCAAGCCCTCCGCCGTGGTGGTGTCTGCTAAGGACATGAATGCCCCGTGGCGCGACGGCAAGTTGGACGGCGTGGAGATTATCAAGCAGACCGATTTCAAGACTCTGCCGAAGGAAGAGATCGCTGCCGCTGCTCCGGATTTCATCGTCGGGGACTACTGGACGATCTCCGAGGATAACTACACACAGCTCTCCGAGATCGCGCCCACTCTGGGTGGTATTGGCACCGAGGGTGAGGGGATCGGCTGGAAGTCGCAGCTGAAGGAGCTCGGCAAGATCTTCAACAAGGAAGATAAAGCTCAAGAAGTCATCGACCAGGATGAGAAGGTCTTCACCGATGCGAAGTCCGAGCTGCCGAATATCGAGGGTAAGACCGGTGTGGTCTCCCAGTTCGCTCAGGGATCCTTTGGAGCTGTGGCCGACCCGAAGGACCCAGGAGCCTCTTTCATCTACGACCTGGGTATGAAATTCCCGGAACATCTGACCGACGGCTCTATTGAGGTAAAGCAGGGGCGCGTGACTCTGTCGCCAGAAAACGTCTCCGCCCTGGCTGCGGACTTCATGGTGATCTATAACCGCACCGGTGACATCGCGGAGGTGGAGAAGATCCCGGGCTACTCAGACCTGCCGCAGGTCAAGTCCGGCGCCACCCTGGCGGGTAACGAGGCTGTGGTTGCCGGCCTGAACACGCCGACCTCCCTGTCCCGTGCATGGGTATTGGAGCAGGTCAAGCCTACCTTGAAAAAGCTCTCTTAGTCTCTTTTTCTCCAGCACCCCTCGCGAGTGTGTCGCCCGGTGTGGCAGCGTGGGGTGTTTTCTTTTGCCCTTTCTTGTTCGCTCACTCGCCTCCCCGCTGCCGCCCGCCGACCCGCAAGGAACTTTGCTTGTCTTCTGCGCAGTGGGATCCGGCTGCTGCGTGGAGGCGCCGTCCAGGGGCGTATCCGGTGCGGGTGAGCGAACTTGAACTTACGCACGCGCAGCTGGTGAAAGCCGATGGCTGGAAGAACGTTTTCCAGCAGTGGGCACCGCGGTGCTGGACAAGAGTTCGGCTGACCGGCCAGCACCCGAGGCGAGAGGCATCGACCCTGCGCATGCCGACCCACCGCATGCCGATCCACCGCACACCGCCAACCCAGAAACGAGAAAGGAATGACCATGGCGAGGAATAGCCGAGACAGGGAAATCTACCCCATTACGATCCGCGAACTGCAGGTCGATGACATCGAGGACATCACACCAGGGATGCGTCGCATTACTCTGACGGGCGAACAACTACGCGCCCATAGTGCGTTCGGCGTAGACGCACCCCCGCTAGTCAGCGATGGTTTCGACGACGATATCCGCATCATCTTCCCAGACCCGGCCACCGGGGAGCGCCCTCACCCCATCACACGGGAGGACGCGACGGTGCTATGGCAAGAGGAAGTCAAAGATCTGTTTCGGACATATACCGTCCGTTCATTCGACGCCTCCCAGGGCCGTCTCGTCGTAGACTTCGCGCGGCATGGCCAAGGCCTGGCCGAGGACTGGTCCGCACGAGCTCGACCGGGAGATCCCCTGTATATCGCAGGGCCGAAGTCTTGCGCAGCGCTGCCCACCCACACTCCGTGGCTACTGATGGTGGGCGACGAGACGGCGCTGCCGGCGATTGCTCGCTGTATAGAGTCTTTGCCCGCCGGGTATAGGGCAATGGCGATTATTGAGGTAGCCACGCGGGCACATGTCCAGCGACTGGAGTTCGAAGCACAGGTGGACATTCACTGGCAGGTGCGAGACGAGGGCGGGGACTTCGTGGCGAAAGTTACCGAGTTGTACGGAGAACACCCAGAGTGGGCGGCCGAGCCCGCTGCGATGCCCTATGTATGGGCTGCGGGAGAGGCCGGGCGATTGAAGGTGATCCGACGCTGGGTTCGAGCTCTGGGGATTCCGCGGGAAAACGTGGAGATTACGGGGTACTGGCGCGCAATGGCACCGGTGCAATCGGAAGCAGGGGCGACGGCTACGCAGGCTGAGAGTGCGGGGCAGGTTACGGGCACTCCGTCGCAGGGCGACAGTGAGGGGGCGGAGACAGGGGCTGTGACGAGCCACCGTAATGCGCTGGTTGAGCTGCATGAACTCATCGAAATGGGGTCGGCGATTCTGGTGCGCCAAGCCGTAGGTTTGGGGATTTTTGGCCTGATTGATGAGGGCGCGGATCGAGTGGATCAACTGGCCGAAGCAACTGGCCTGCAGCAGGAGCTGGCTCTCCGGATTGCGCGTTACCTGGAGGCAGTGGGGTTAGTGACGTTGTCGGCGGATGTAGCACTGGATAGCTCAGCGGAGGATGTGGCGGACCAACGGGCGGTTCGAATCGGCCTCACTGCGCTGGGCAGCGAGTTGGCAAACCCGGATTCTCCAGTAAGGGATTGGATTACCGGGCCGGCAGCCGCCAAGACCGCAGCACTTGGCCGGCTAGGGCAGGCACTGCAGAATCCGGCTGATACCGGCGAGCACCGCTGGGACTACATTGTGCAAACCCAGCCACAACTGGCCGTGGAGGAACACGAACAGGCGGCCTCCAGTGCTCAGTGGTCGGCCCCGGCCGCAGCGGAGATTCTGAGCAGCAAGCTACTAGCGCGACAGGATGCTGGCTCGCTTCGGTGCGCGGTGGGGGGTCCGGCCGCGGCGGTGTATGCGGATGAGATTCTACGTAAGATACCGCAGGCAAACGCCGTGGTGTTGGGGTCGTTTTCGGAGGCAGAGGATGACGCAAGGATCTCAGTAGGCGCAACAACTGCAGCGATGACGGAGCCTGGGGCCAGCGCAGAGGATGTTATGCTGCGCGATATTGCTCCACGCCGCCGGGATCGTGCTCGCTATAGTGCACTGCACGCTCCAACGGTTGGGCATAGCGGTGGGGATGCGCGCCGGGCGGATTGGGCTGGCACAGTGACTACTTTGTGCGAGCAGGTAGATGCTGTGGTGCTGGTTGATCCGTGGCGACGTTGGCCAGCTATAGAGTTGCAGCAGCTGGTAGCTGCCGTACTACGTTCTGGGGCGCAGCTGTTCCTGGTGACCCCAGTGTTGCAGGAAAGTGGGGCCGAGGATCATGACTACCAGGAAGATTTATCACGCCTCGTTCTGTATGGATCGCAGCTGCCCACGGCCCGTGTGATTGCGAAGCACCTGGCTGCCGTGGGTGCGGTAGTGCGTTCGAAGCAGCCGGTGGGGTGGAGTGCCCAGCTGTTCGAGGTGGGGAGGGGAGGTAGGTAACTGCCGGTGGTCGGGCGAAGCGTGTGGAGGAGCAGCGGACGTTCGGTGGTTTGCTAAACCGTTTCTAAAGTGCCCCCTGTCGGCCGGGCCCCCTTCCGCTGGGAGCCTTCCTATCGGCTGGGGTCTCACCCCTTCGGCTGGGAGCGCCTGTCGGCTGGCCCCTAGCGGCTGAGCTGCCTCCATATCGGCAGCCACACACCCCCAAAAATAATTAACTTAGCCTATCCTTTATCTAGTTAGGCTGCCCCATGTGGGGTAGACGCGGTAGACGTGATTGACGCGCGCTCGAGGATCGATCAACACCCCGTGCGTCCGATGGCCTTCACCGCACCCCAATGAGCTCCCTACACGTTAGGCTTCTATATGTTTCGAAACAATTCGCTGACCCGTCGCGCGGCAATGAAGACGGCCGCTGTCTTAGCAGCATCCACTCTCGTCCTTTCCGGTTGCTCCCGAGGCGAGGATTCCTCGGCGTCAAATATTGAGGGCAATGGGAACGAGCGCATTGCCGCAGTTGGCCTAGGAGACAGCGATACCTTGCTCGCGCTAGGTATCCAGCCTGTTTGGCAGCAACACGCACATCGGGAAAACGTTGTCATCAACTCGGGCGCGCGTTTCCAGGATCAAGGTGGCATCCACAAAGGGGAGCATGCGGTCGTGGCCGCGGGCACGGTGGTGACCAAGGACGTCGCGCTGCGCACTATTGCGGGCGGGGTGTTGACCCGTTACTTGCGCGACATCGAGGGCTAATCCGCGCGGGCAGAGGACGTTGCCGCCGAGCGCATGGTACCCGCCTCCAGGTCATCCTCGTTGAAGAAGTCGAGGACGCCGTCCTCGAAGACGTAGGCGCCGTCGGGGAAGTAGAGGGTCAGAGTGCCGTCTTTGAGCTCCGCCTGGATGGGGTGACCCAAGGTGCCGGCCTCGTAAGTGCCGTCGCCGACCTTTTCAAATTTCTTGTCGGACAGGAAGTCCTTGGAGTCGTCTCTGAAGGTGGCGAGGTCGACTTCCGTTTCGCCATGGGTTTTGAGGAAGTAGTTGCTTGGTCCGTTCATGGCTTCCGCGGGGGAAAAATCGCCGTCGATGAAGCCGCATTCACTTTCGCTGATGGAGAAGCGGCAGCGGACGGGGCCGCTATTGGTGTCGAATTCGTAGAACTCGTCGAGGTCGGCCGGATCGACGGCGTCGCTCAGCTGGGTGAGGTCGATTCCGATGTGGTGTTTGTCTTCTGCGTTGAGCTCGGTCTTGAGTGCTCCGAAGTCCATCGCGGTAAATGTCACGCTCACTGGCTTGCCTGCCTCATGTGCGGGAGTATCGCCCGTAGTGAAACTTACGGAGTCGCTGCCAATGGTGAAGTCGAAGCCGTCGCCGGAGAAGTACCCATTTCTGTCATTGAGCGGGTGGCCCCAGTTGAAAACGATGGGGAAGACCACTTGTTCGCCCTCGTAGTTGCCGGAGGCGATGATGTAGCTCAGGGGCTCGCACGAATCGAAAGAATCTTGGGTGACCTTGAAGTCTTTGAGAGGTGCTCCGCGTTCAGGCTCCTCCGTCGACAGGAAATGAACGATGGCCGTTGGTGCTTCGCCTTTGCCAACGAATTCGCCGGCTCCGGTGTCGGCGACTCCGGCGTTCGAGTCGCAGCTTTCTTCGGCCAAGGATACGGGCCAGTTGCGTGTCGATGCCGCCCTGCTCGACGTAGCTGGGCTGGTTCTGCTGCGAGTCGCGCGTGAGGAAGTGCTCGAGGTCGCTGTTGGGTTGGAGGCAGACTCGGTCGCCGTGCTCGAGTCAGGTGCCACTGCGGATTCCGACGGGGCTGCCTCGCGCCGGGTGTCGGGGAGGGAGCAGGACGCAACGAGCGCGGCTGCTGATGCCGCCGCTACTGCGGCACGCGCGGTGCGTTGGGGCAGGAGGGCAGGGAGAGTGGTCATGGTGTATGTCCTTCGTCCGAGGGGCGAACTCGTGGCCGAGACTAACGAAGCGCGAAGCCGAGTTCTATCACCGGCTGGAAATTGTTAGAGATCGAAATGATTTACGGGGAGAGCTCAGTAATGGGCTGGACAGACAAGATGTCGACCTCGCCCGCGCAGCCCTGCAGGCCCGGTACTGCGACATAGAGGCTGTCGGTGTTTTCGGGCGGATAGATCCGCAGGCCATCGGCGTCCTGCGGTTGGCAGGCCGCCGCGTCGAGCAATCCCACGTTGGCGATCTCGGCGGAGAGCTGGGAGGTGGCGCAGGCGCCCTCGGGCAAGGGCGGGATAGTGGAGGATGCTGGGGCTGGTGCGGTGCCGGACGCGCCGGGAGCGGCCCCGGAAGCAACGTCGTCGGCGGCATCGTCACCCGCAGGGGCGTTGGCCGAGTGAACGACGGTGGTCGTGACTGCCGACGGTGCCGCAGAGTCCTCCTCGCCGGCGGAACACGCGGCGAGTGGCAGCAGCAGGCTGAGGGACAGGAGTGCGCGCAGATTCTTCATACCCACAGGGTAGTTTCACAGCACGACGGGGACTAGAGATTACTGGTCACGAGTCTGTTAAGTCTTTGCTAGCAATGAGCAACGATTCGCAGAATGTGTCACACAGTGTGCAGTAGCCGTCCTGTGACTGAAAGTGTGAACATGATGAACTCCCGCCGCCTTTCCCATGATCGAAAAACGCAGGGAACGACGGGGCTTATGGGCGCTCCGGCACGATGAGCGGCCCGCCGGTGACGGGGTCCTCGATGACGCGGGAGTCCAGGCCGAAGACGTCGCGCAGGGCCTGCGGCGTGATGGTGGACTCGGGCGAGCCCAGGGCCGTGACGGAGCCGTCCTTCATGAGGACGAGGTTGTCCGAGTAGCGGGCGGCTAGGTTGAGATCGTGGAGCACCATGACGATGGTCTTGCCCTGTTCCTTATTGAGCGTGGAGACGAGCTCGAGGACGTCGATGGAGTGCGCCAGGTCCAGGTAGGTGGTGGGCTCGTCGAGGAAGACGATGTCGGTGTCCTGAGCCAGGACCATGGCTATCCACACGCGCTGGCGCTGGCCGCCGGACAGGGAGTCCACGGGGCGGTCGCGCAGCTGAAAGACGTTGGTGAGCGCCATGGCCTCGTCCACGGCGGCGGAGTGGGAGGCGGACCACTGCTGCAGCCAGGACTGGTGCGGGTGCCTGCCGCGGGCCACGAGGTCTGCGACGGTGACGCCGGCAGGGGTGATGGGGGACTGGGGGAGCATCGACAAGCGCGTGGCTAGCTCCCGGGAGGAGTAGTCACCCAGCTTCTTCCCGTCGAGGGTGACGGAGCCCGCCGACAGTGGGAGCAAGTGGGACAGGCCGCGCAGGAGGGTCGACTTGCCGCAGCCGTTGGCGCCGATGAGCGTGGTGACCTGGCCGTCGGGGATGTCGAGTGTGACGTCGCGGCTGATGACGGTATCGCCATAACCGACGGAGACGGAGTGCGCGGAAAGTCGAGCGTTCATTACCTGATGTTGTCCTTCAGACCCTGGAGGATGATGGTGGCCGAGAGCAGGGACGCGTTCATGTACCAGGACTCGTAGTCCACGGACACGGCCTGGTTGGCCTGCACTGCCTTGAGAGAGTGCCATGTGGCGGCCTGCGAGGGGTCGGCGGCGCCGGCGTTGACGCCGTAGAAGATCCAGTCGGCGTCGGCCTCGGAGAGCTGCTCGGCGGAGATGTCCTGGCCAGCCTTCTCAATCTGCTTTTGGTTGGCGGGGCGGGGCAGGCCGGCATCGGCGGCCACGGAGCCCGCCATGGAGTTGACCCCGTAGAGCTGGAACTGGTCTTCCTTGGAACGCAGGAAGGAGACGGTGGGCTTGGAGGATAGGCCCTCGCCCCAGGCTTTGGCGTTGGACTCGTACTCGGCCAGGAGGGTCTCGGCGGAGTCCTTCTTGCCCACGGCCTCGGCGATGGTGAGGAGGTCCTGCTTCCAGTTCTCGCCGCCGCCCTTACCGGTGACGACGGGCGCGATGGCCTTGAGCTGCTCCAGGATGGCCTCGTCCGTACGCGAGTTAGCGCAGATGAGGGTGGGCTTCAGGGAGGCGATGGTCTCCAGATCCGGGTTGGCGCGTAGGCCGCAGTCCGCGATGGAGTCCAGATCGAAGTCGGAGCCGAAGCGGTTGCGGATGTAGTCCGGGACGACGCCCAGGTTCTTGGCCTTGGCCGCGCCCACCGGGAGAATGCGCAGCATGAGGAGGTTGTCCAGCTGGCCGGTGTTGAGCGCGATCACGCGCTGGTGCTGCTCGGCGGCGCTGGACGATGCCGCGGAGGTGGCCGCCTGCTCGCTCGGCGCAGTCTCCTGTTTGGAGCAGGCCGCAGCGAAGGCGGCGACGCCGAGGCCAGCGGTGATCTTGAGGAAGTTACGTCGTTGCATGGTCGTCTACTTTCGTGTTCGAGTTTGCTGCCAGAGCAGCCAGATGAGGAAAGGTCCGCCGATGACCGAGGTGATGATGCCCACCGGGATCTCCCAGCCGAAGGCACAGCGGGCGATGAGGTCGGACACGCACACGATGATTGCGCCCATGGCCGCCGATGTCCCCAGGGGCGGCGCCCCGACCCGCGCCAGGCGCGCGGAGATCTGCGGGGCGACGAAGGCCACGAAGCCCACCGGGCCCACGGCGGAGACGGTCACCGCGGCCAGTAGAACTGAGACGATGAGCAGTGCCGCGTTGATCTTCTTCAAGGGGGCGCCGAGGGCTTGGGCGGAATCCTCGCCGAGCTCCAGCGCGGGCAGATCGATGGCGATGCGGGCTAGCACTAGGCCACACACCACGAGCATGCCCAGGGTGGGCCATAGGTGCTCGAAGGTGCAGCCGTTGAGCGAGCCGACCATCCACACCTTGGCCGCGGCCGCGGTGTTGAGATCTGTGGCGGCCAACATGTACGTGACCAGGGCGTGGAGGAAGGCGTTGCCGCCGATGCCCACGAGGACGAGGCGGAACATATCCACCCTGCCGCGCCGGGACAGCATCCAGATGGCCGCGCCGGTGGCGAGACCGCCGGCCATGGCGGCGAGCGGGATGCCGACGTAGGCGCCGAACGCCCCGCCGGCCCCGGCAGATCCTCCGAAGACCATGATGGCCACGGCCGCCACGGTGGCGCCCTGGTTGATGCCCAGGATGTCCGGGCTGGCCAGGCCGTTGCGGGCGATGCGCTGCGTGATGGCGCCGGAGAGCCCCAGCGCGGCGCCGACGGCTAGACCCACGAGCGAGCGGGCCAGGCGCCAGTCGATGACGACGGTGCGCTCGAGCTTGTTTCCGCCGCCCGCCAGCACGCCGATGACCTCGGCGGGGTTAAGGGGCTCTTCCGGTTTTAGAGTGCGTAGCGGG